>WSMN01000006.1 GCA_013316535.1 Muribaculaceae bacterium
TTGACACGTGAGAGGATGTTTACTTCATCGGTGTTGAGTTTTGTCTCGTCGATGATACGGGCATTCGCCACAAGGTCTTTCAGTTTGGCAATCTTCATTTCCAGCATACCCTGTGCTTCTTTGGCTGCATCGTACTCGGAGTTTTCCGAGAGGTCGCCTTTGTCGCGAGCTTCGGCGATGGCGGCGGATATGCGGGGGCGTTCCACGCTTTCAAGATAGGCTATCTCTTCCATTTTTTTCTTGTAGCCATCTTTTGTCATGTAAGTTAAAGCCATGATATATCGTATTTTAAGTTTTCTGATATATTTGAGGTGTATAACAAAAAAGATAGCGCCTCGCCCATAGAGAGGTGGGGGAGACCCTAAAAACAATCCATTTTGTCAAATCTTATGTGGCAAAATTACGGATAAAAATCCTAATGTGCAAATGCGTCGGCATGGTTTTGGTTTTGTCACTGGGTTTTCGGCAAAAATTTTGTAATTTTGCACATTATTATAATAGACAGGAACCATAAATTGTTTTTGCGGTGATAACACAGGAGCAACTCAAGGAAACGGTGGAACGTAAGGAGGCGCTTAGGCGTTACCTGGACATCGACAACAAGAAGATACAGATAGAGGAGGAGGAACTGCGCACGCATGTGCCTGATTTTTGGGAACACCCCAAGGAGGCGCAGGCGCAGATGAAGAAAATCAAGGACTTGCAGGCGTGGGTCAATGGTTACCATGACGTTGAGGTGGCTGTTGATGAGCTTTCGAGCGGTTGGGATTTTTTTAAGGAGGAACTGATAGAGGAGGGGGAACTCGACGGCATGTACGCCGATGCCATGGCCAAGATCGAGGCTCTCGAGTTGCGCAACATGTTGCGCCGCGAAGAGGACCATATGGGAGTGGTGCTTAAAATCAACTCCGGCGCGGGTGGCACCGAAAGCCAGGACTGGGCTTCGATGCTCATGCGAATGTATCTGCGTTATTGCGAGAAACATGGCTACAAGACATCGGTCGCCAATATATTGGATGGCGACGAGGCGGGTATAAAGTCGTGCACGATAAATGTGGAGGGGGATTTCGCCTATGGCTATCTGAAGAGCGAGAACGGTGTGCACCGTCTGGTGCGTGTGTCGCCCTATAACGCACAGGGCAAACGCATGACATCGTTTGCATCCGTGTTTGTCACCCCGCTTGTGGACGATACCATAGAGGTGAAGGTTGAACCTGCGCTGATGTCGTGGGACACTTTCCGAAGCGGCGGCGCGGGTGGACAGAATGTGAACAAGGTTGAATCGGGTGTGCGTCTGCGCTACCAGTACACCGACCCCTATACCGGCGAGAAGGAGGAGATACTCATCGAGAACACAGAGACCCGCGACCAGCCAAAGAACCGCGAGAACGCATTGCGCCACCTGCGTTCTATTCTCTATGAAAAGGAGATGAACCACCGCCTGGAGGAGCAGGCCAAGGTGGAAGCCGGCAAAATGAAGATAGAATGGGGCTCGCAGATACGCAGTTATGTGTTCGATGACCGCCGTGTCAAGGATCACCGTACGGGTTATCAGACCTCTGATGTGAATGCGGTGATGGACGGTGATCTCGACGGGTTTATCAAGGCGTATCTGATGGAGTTTGCCGGGTCGGAGGAGAAGTGACAGATGTTTTCTTGCCATACTCCAAATACGCTATTGAAATCAGATTATTGAATGTGTGATAAATTCTTGTAAGATGTTGAATTTTAGGAGATTATTACCCCCCATATATAGCACGGCTGAAGGGGAAGGGGTGCTGTGGCCGTTGTGAGGCCAGTTTGACGTGGGTGTTCTATGCGATGGTGGTGCTTGCCATCATGTGGCCGATTGTGCTGATGAACATTCATTTGCGTGGCACTATGTCGCTGTTTGAGGCGTTGGCCAACGCACTGTTGATTTCGTTGCCGTTCTTCTTTATCCCTCCGCGCTGGAGGTGGAGCGCGCTGGTGCCGGTGTGGCTTGTGGCGTTGTTTTTCCTGACAAACACGTGGTATTGGCGGTACTTTGGCGATTTTATGCCGGTAACGAGCTATTTTCTATGGAATAATGTGGATTCTATGGTTGTAGGTGCTGCCATGAGTATGTTCAAGGTTAAGGACATGTCAATGGTGATACCGGCCATGGGTTTGACCCTCATGTATTTCTTGTTTTTTCGGAATCGCATTAACCGGCGTTTCACCAAAAGGGTGCGCATGGCGGCATTAGGGATAATTTTATCGTTGTTCATAGGGAACGAAGCATACATAATTTATTCCGGCAATAGGATTGACCGGATTAAAGGTGCTGAAAAGACGCTTTGGGAAAGCACCGTGCAGCATTTCGGTACGGAACAGGTAGCACCATGGGTTGAATATAATGTTTCGGGACTGGTGGCATATTTCGCAAAAAGCTACGGGCGTATCATTTATAATAATCTGCGTAGCCGCGATGCGTCTTCAGAAGATATAGCGCGGATAGATTGCTTTTGGAAGGCACATGAACGTCTGTGCCATGCGGAGCTTGCCGATTCGGTACACCATGTTGCGGCTTTGAAACGCAATTTGATTTTGATTATAGTAGAGTCGCTTAATTCATGGGCGGTCGAGTATGAACATAAAGGGAAAAAGCTCATGCTTGTGCTTGATTCGCTTGTCAAATCCGAAGGGACGTTGTCGGCTCTCGACATGGTTTCGCAGATTCATAGCGGCATTTCCAGTGACGGTCAGTTTATTTACAATACGGGTATGTATCCTGCCTCTGATGTTACCACCGTATCATATTATACGGGCAATAGTTTCCATGCCCTTCCGATGTATTTTGCGGATAGGCCGTCGTTTGAAGTTATCGGAGAGGCGGCAGCTATGTGGAAACATTATGAGACAACATTGGCTTATGGTTACAATCGGCTGTATGACAATATCGGGAGGTTGGCTAAGCTTGATGCTATTGGACGGGATGAGGCTATTTTCCGTTCTGCCCTTGAAGTGATTGACACCATTGACAAGCCGTTTGTGGCGGAGTTGACAACGATAACGATGCATGGCCCATATAAGGAGGATTTTGTGGCTGTGCCTGATTGGATTGCCGGTATAGAGGGGTTGGGGGAGATGATGCGGAATTATATGGGTGTGGCAAATTATTTTGACACCCAGCTGGGGCGGTTCCTGGAGGAGCTGAAGAAGCGTGGGCTTTACGATGATTCCTTGATTGTGATTGCTTCGGACCATGAATCGCGGGTGGATAAAACGGTGGATGAAATGGAGTATGGACGCATAGCGTTCGTGGCGGTGAACGCAGGTGTGTCGCGCCGGATTGACCACCCGGTGGGTCAGGTTGACGTTTTCCCTACGATACTTGATTTGATGGGTGTCAGCGATACTGTGCCGTATCGTGGCATGGGGATAAGCATGTTGAATCCAAGGCTTGATGGGGCTATAAGCCGTCACGGCAAGATTATCGGCGACAGCATAAGCCCTGAACTGGAGGAGATGCTGCGGATGTCGCGCGAAGCGTCGGATGTGATGTTGCGTTGCGACTGGTTCGGACGTTGAAATCCCGGCAGTAGAGACACCATGAATGGTGTCTTTTACCCGTCACTACCGGCAAGACGGTGTTGCAGAACCTAATATTTGGTGATAATTTTGTAGGGATGCACCCCGGTGCATCCGCATATATCAGTGAAAATTAAGTGAGTATATTTCGGATGCACCGGGGTGCATCCCTACAATCGGGGTTCTGCAACACCCTCTCTGCCACGTTTGTTCAGGTCAACCCTGGCTACATCAGGAATAATGATTATATGTATTGGTCTGCGTTCTTTGCGAGAGGATTTTGTAGAGGAGTTTCCTGCAGATGACGCGGATATTTTGCGTGCAGAGGGGGCATGTAAATTGCAACTGACACGGAAAAAGCAACCGCCGGGCTCCTCAACGGGGCCCGGCGGTTTAGACTGGAAATAACAGTAGTTGCCGCGTGTCCTGTAATATGTTAGGTTTTGAAGCGTGTGGGTAACGCGGCTATATAATCTATTGCTTTATTATCTTTACGCTTGTTTGACTGCATGGCGCAGGAATGGTTTAATCGCGTGGTGAAAAATTTTTGTTTTTTTCGTTTGTTTCCCCGGAGTGCTGCGGAAGACGGGAGATGAGGTCGTTGTGGAGGGCGGTCTTGGCAGCGATGTGGTCGAGCACCATTTTCACGAAGGGGTCTTTCTCGAAGTCGCCCCTGACCTGCTCGAAGTCGTTGCGGCGGTTGCGGTCGGACGATGCATCGAGGCCGAATCCGATTCGTGCCACTGACGAGAATTCTTTTTTCGCATCCTCGTAGAGCATACGGTCGAGCCTTACGACGCTTTCGCACCAACGGTGGGCTATCTGCTCGATGTCGCTGACTGTTAGTTCACAGCATTCCTTTCCCCACCAACGGCGGAAGTTCTCTACAACCCATGTCCATTCCAGTTCATAGTAATTGTCGTTGAGTGATTTCAGGCGGTCGTTCACTTGCAGCAGATTTGATATAGCCCCTGTAGAGATGTCGTTGCAAAGTGATTTCACCTCTGATTTAGGGGCGATGAGACCGGAAAGGTCGAGCCATTCCCCGCCACCGGCTTCAAGGGTGGGTAGGAGTCGTTGCCGGATGCTGTCGTCGCCTGTGATTCGGAGGCTTTCGAGGCGTTTGAGCACGGAGTTGCCCATGAACTTGTCGATGGCCATGCGATAATAGTCGCGTCCTTTGCGCAGGGCTGACGATTTGATTATCAGTCCCTGGTAGGAATAGAATTCGGAGGTGCATCCGGCTGTGTTCTCGATGTCGTCGAGCAGGGAGATGCCGTCCATCATCTTGGATACGGTGTAGGGGCTAAGGAGATTGAAGTTTATGAAGTCTAGTTTTTTAGCTGTGCGGCGTTTGTCGCGCTTGGGCCATTTCATGGCGTCGCGGATTGTACCGACGCTTTTCAAGTTGACTCCCGGCACGAGATGTGATTTCCCGGCGTTTTCTATCAGGTAGGAAAACGGGAGGCGTGAGGTGTCGGAATGGCTTACGTGGCGACCCATCACGAGGGAGAACGCACCTATGTGGGCGGGCCACAGGATGTAGCTGTCGCTGGTGGTTTTTGAGCCACGGTCGACGACCCCCTGGTGGATGGGGCCGAGCTTGTACATGTGGTTGCTTTGGTTGGAGCCTGACCCGGCGTTGAGGAATGAGAACATCCCGGCAATCAGCAGGCTCGATTTGTGCATCGTCACGGTGTAGGGCCCGGCGAAGATGGCTGCGGATTCGCCGTTCTCGCAAGCGCAGTTGGCGAAGAACAGGGAATCGTGGGCCGAGTAGAGGCGGCTTAGCGATGATGCCTGCCCCACGAAGGTGTGAACCAGAACCGCACCTTCTTCAACTCGTGCTCCGGCGCACATGATGAAGTCTTCAGCCATGACGTTGTGTCCCACATGGACGGGGTCGTCTTTCTCCGATATTATGGAGCCGTTGGTCAGGCTCGTGGCTCCATCTATTATTGTATGGCTGCTGATGAACACGTCGGTTATGGCCGATGTGTTGACGATTGACACGTTCGACCCGATTGTACCGACGGATGAGCGTTTCGAGTCGACGTAGTCGGCAATCAGTGCGCGCAGGTGTTGGGTGAGGGTCTTGTCGTGGCGGTACATAGCTATCATGTAGGCCACGTGTGCCGACAGGCAGTCGTAGATGGGTACTTCGCGTCCTCCTGTTTCATTGAGCACCGACACCTCCGTGCCGTTGCCGAAGGTTGATTCTCCCGACATGCGTATGCATCCTGCGTTTTCAATCAGCACGTCGTCAGCGATGTTGTAGTCAGCGATGTAGTTCCCTATGCGGTTAATCAGGACGTTGTTGCCTATGGAACAGTTGTGAATCACGGCATCGTAGATACCTGCGGGCATGGGGATTTTCCCGTCGCGCATAATCGGTTGTTCGGTTGTGCCGAGGCGTATGTCGCCGGAGAATGTCACATTGCGGTAGTGTGCCGGGCGGAACGGTTCGGCGATTTCCACACGGTGCCAGTCGTCGCAGCGGCACCCGTTGGACTGCAGCTGCGAGATTTCAGCAGCAGTTAGTTTCCGATAATTCATGGTCAATATGTGTGTGATGTGAATGATGTGAATGCAAGTGTTGGGGAGTGGGGGTCAGAGTGTGCTGCGGAGGCGGGAAAGTGGGAGGGCGTTTGAATCCTTTTCGGAAAGGAGTATTTCCGACTGGTCAATCGGCCATTCGATGCCAAGTTCGGGGTCGTTGAAAAGCAGCGAGGCCTCGGCTTGCGGGGCATAGTGGTTGTCGACCTTGTATTGGAATTGTGTAGTGTCGCTCAACACGAGGAAGCCGTGTGCGAAATGTCGCGGTATGAACAGCTGCCTGGCATTTTCCTGCGACAGCTCCACAGCCACATGCCGCCCGAATGTCGGTGAATCCGGGCGCAGGTCGACCGCCACATCGAGCACGCGTCCATGTGACACGCGCACCAGTTTGGCCTGTGACCACTCGCCGCGCTGGAAATGCAGCCCGCGCAGAACGCCCCGTGACGACATGGATTCGTTGTCCTGCACGAATGTGATGTCAAGTCCTGTCTGTGAGCGGAATTCGTCGAGTTTGAAAGCCTCCATGAAATAGCCTCTGGCATCGCCAAAACGTTGCGGCTCGATTATCCACACATCTTTTATCGCGGTCTCTGAATATTTCATCTCCCAGAATTGTTAATTAGATGCAAAATTACTATTTTTGCTCAATAAACAAAAACGCACTCTTAATATGAAACAGAACAATATAATTCTTTTTGACGTGCCTGCGGTCAGGGAGAATCTTCTGCCGCTGTCCTACACCCGTCCTGTGGCCGATTTCCTTGTGGGCATCACAACCTTGCGCCGCAAATGGGAGGCTTTCATGGAGGGGGTGTTTTCCTATTACACCGCCCCTTATCTCATGGAGAAGTATCCCATGCTTGAGGCGGAGGAGAATATTTTCATAGCGTCGAACGTGATTGCCACACGCGATATGGCACGTGCCGTAGAGGCATTGGAGCCGGGGGAATGCCTTGTTGGCGACACGCGTGCCGGCTCCCGTGTCATCATCGCGCTGAAAGGGCGTGTGGAGGATTTGCAGCGCGCACTAGCCGGGTGCGCCGAAGGGAGGCTGTTTGCCGACAAGGTGGATGCAATCAACCATGTGTATGACATATTCCTTCTCAACGGACGCCAGATAGAGGCTGATTTCGAGGTTCTCACCGCCGGTCGCGAGGGGCAGTCGATTCCGCGCAGCAACACGGTTATCGGTGACCCGGAGCAAATTTTCATAGAGAGCGGGGCGATTGTGGACGGTGTTGTGCTCAACGCATCGCACGGGCCTATCTATATCGACCGCCATGTGGAGGTGATGGAGGGAAGCTGTCTTCGAGGCCCGATTGCCTTGGGCGAACATTCCACGGTCAACATGGGTACGCGCATCTATCCCGGAACCTCGCTGGGCCCATGGTGCAAGGTGGGGGGAGAGCTGAATAATGTGGTCATCTTCGGATTTTCCAACAAGGCGCACGACGGATTCCTTGGTAACGCCGTCATCGGTGAATGGTGTAACCTGGGTGCCGGTTGCGTGGCCTCGAATCTTAAGAACGATTATACGGAAATCAAGCTTTGGAATTATCCGTCGCATCGCTTTCTCCGCACGGGGCTGCAGTTCTGCGGCCTGATTATGGCCGACCACTCAAAGGCGGGTATCAACACGATGTTCAACACGGCCACGATGGTGGGTGTGGGTGTGAATATCCATGGCTCGGGCTTCCCGCGCAATTTCATCGCTTCGTTCAGCGAGGGTGGCTCGACGGGCTTCAACGACCTGCCGATGGAGAAGTTCTTTGACATCGCCAAGCGCATGATGGCGCGCCGCGGACGTTCGCTCTCGGAGGTGGACTACCGCATATTCCACGCCATACGCGAGCTTGCGGAGAATTATAAGTAAGAAGGGAGAAGTAAGAAATGAGAAGCCAGCATCGGTTGCCGATGCTGGCTTCTCATTTCTCGCTCCCCCCTTAACATGCTAATGACGCGATGGCTTCGGGAGTGAGGTTGCAGGAGGCGAGAAGGGCGGATGGGGTGTAACGGTTGGGGAATGCCTTTGGGAGGCCGAGGCAATGCACCATCACGGGTGATGCCCCTAAGTAGGCGGCGATTTTCTGGCCTATTCCGCCGTCGAGTGAATTGTCCTCGAGGGTGATGACGGTTTTGTAGGTTTTTAATGTGTCGAGCGTTGTGGTATCGAGGTGTGACAGCACCCTTGGGTTGATGAGGGTGGGGTTGATCCCTTTTTCACGCATCAGCAGGGTTGCGCTCTTGCCAAGTGACATGAAGTCGCCTGCGGCTATGACTGCTACATCGGAGCCTTGCTCCACTGTTTCATAGCCGATGTTGGAATAGTCGGTCGGCACGGGGCGGTCGGCGTGGGTTACTTTCCCGCATGGTGTGCGAATGACAACTGGTGTTTCTGTCTGGTCGATTGCCCAGTCGAGCATGGCGGTGTACTCCTCCATATTTGTGGGGGCAAGGAAAAGGATGCCTGGTATGCCGGTAATCATCGGCACATCGAAGAATCCGAGGTGTGTCTCATCGTTCATTCCCCATGCTCCGCCGTAGAAAGTCACGAAAACCGCCGGGTTGCCGTTGATGGCCACATCTTGGGAGAGCTGGTCGTAGGCTCGCTGGAGAAATGTTGCGCATACTCCGAATACGGGGCGGCATCCGCCTTTGGCCATGCCCGATGCCATGCCCACGGCCTGCTCTTCAGCGATGCCGACATCAATGAATTGTTTTCCTGCGGCCTGGCGACGTTGGGGGGAGAACCCTATGGCTCCGGGTGTGCCTGCGGTGATGGTGCATATGCGCGGGTCGTTGGCCATGCGTTTTAGCATATGTGTGGCGAAGGCATCTATATAGTTCTCGTGTTTGGCCGGATTGAGCGGTTCGCCGGTCGTCGGGTCGAATGGGGCGGAGAAGTGGAATGTCTCTTTGTCGCGTTCGGCAACCGGGAGTCCCATCCCTTTGGTGGTGTTTATGTGCACCACCACCGGTTCTGTGCTGTTCTTTACGGAATTGAATGCCTGGATGAGGCTATGGATGTCGTTGCCGTAGGGCACATAAATGTATTTGAATCCGAGTGAGCGGAAGTAGTTGCAGCGGGCTGTGCCGTTGGTTTCGCGGAGCTCGCGCAGGTTGTCGTAAAGGCCTCCATGGTTCGGGGCTATGCTCATTTGGTTGTCGTTTACAACGACTATGAAGTTTGTGCCGAGTGTGGCGGCATAGTCCAGTCCCTCGAAGGCTTCACCTCCGCTAAGGGATCCGTCGCCGATGACGGCAACTATGTTTTCGTTTCCTCCGCGCAGGTCGCGAGCCTTGGCGAGGCCGGAGGCAAGCGAGATTGATGTGGATGTGTGGCCTATGGAGAACTCATCGTAGATGCTCTCGCCGGGGTTGGTGTAGCCTGTCACGTCGTCGTAGTGTTCGGGTGAGAGGAATGCGTTTATTCGGCCGGTGAGCATCTTGTGTACGTAGGTCTGATGCGACACGTCGAAAACGAGCTTGTCGGCCGGGGCGTCAAACACAAAATGGAGTGCGATAGTTGCTTCGAGGAATCCGAGGTTGGGGCCCACATGGCCTCCGTGGGAGGCTATTTTGCGGATTAACGGTGTGCGCAATTCTGCTGCAAGCGTTTCCAGTTGTTCAAGTGTCATTGACTTGATGTCGGCGGGCGACTTTATTTGGGAAAGGTCGATTGAGGATTTTGGCATGGTTTCGTGTATTTTAAGACAACCTACAACAAGGTGTTTAATCACGAACATCACGTGTTAAACACCTCATGGTATTTTCACTTGCAAAGTAACATGTAATTCATGGTGCGGGTTGTACCCGTGTCGCTGAAAAAGTGACCAAAATCATCGGCGGTTGCGATGGGTGATCCGTTTTTTCAGCATATTGAGGCGGTGGAGCCTTGACCTCACGGCAAGCCACAGAGGTGAGGCTGTGGTGACAATGTCGGAACCGAGGGGGTCGGTGAATGAGAATTGCGGCTGTTCGGTGCCGAATTGCTCGGGATAAATCAGGCATAGGTTGTTGCGACCGAAATAGCGTTGCAGCATTATTTGCATTTCCACCATGTCGGAGGAGTAGGACACTGAATTGGGTCGTGCTCCCACCATTACGAAAAGGTCATCTTCAAGGACTTTGTTGGCCAGCAGCACGAAGTCGCCTCCGTCGGTCACGTCCCGGTATTCGTGGCGGATTCCCAGTCCTGATTTGCGGATGATGCCGCGCAGAATCGGCTGCACCGTCGGGTCGCAGCAAAATATAATCCGGCATCCGATTTCCGATGCGAGGTTGCCTACGGCAAGTACCCAGTCATGGAATCCGGTTTCATATTCGGCTTTATGCGGCACGAACACCACTATGCGGGTGATGGTATTGATGGGTATGTAGCAGCGTGAAATCACCACCATGCAGTTGGTTGATTTCAGCAGCTGTTCGATTTTCGCGCCGAGGAAGCTGTCGATTACCGTGGCTTTGCGGTGCATGCCGATGATGATTTCCGAGATGTCGCGCTCCTGGACGGTGTTGACGATACCGGTGACGGTGTTTATGTCGAAACGTTCTATCGGTGTTACGGCTGTGTCTGCTCCGGCTGCTGCGTCGGTGGCGAGCTTGAGGGCGTTTTCGCCGATTGCTTTTGATGCGGGGGTGTTATCGTTGCGCACATGTAGGGCATAAAGCCTGTCGGCGTTGATGCCGCTGCGCCGACGGCGCATGAGGAGGGCAAGCTCCATCAGCGGGGCGACGGTCAGCGGATTGGCCACGGGGATTAGTGTGCTGATGGTGCGCCGCTTCTCCCCGGGGGCGTCGTTGGACGCCTGCATGAGGCGTATCTTGATTTTTGAGGCGGCCTGCGAGGTGAACAGCGGCGCAATGGCGCATGTCACGAGAATCACCAGCACGGTGCCGTTAAGGATGGTCTCGTCCATCATCCGGCTTCCGTCGGGGGTTGACATGTTGTAGCCGATGGTGACCACGGCCAGTGCGACGGCTGTGTGTGCTGTCGAGAGGCCGAACATCATGCGGCGGTCGCAGGATTCCATGCCGTAGATCAGCTGTGTCGCGTAGGCTGCTATCCATTTGCTGGCGAGGGCAACGGCGAGCATTACGGATGCCACCCACAGGGTGTTGCCTTTGATTATCACCCCGATGTTTATCATCATCCCCACCCCGATGAGGAAGTAGGGGATGAAGAGGGCGTTGCCTACGAATTCGATGCTGTTCATGAGCGGCGAGTTGGCGGGGATGTAGCGGTTGAGCACAAGCCCGGCCAGGAATGCCCCGAGAACCGGTTCGAGTCCGATGGCTCCTGAAATCCATGCCGAGAGGAACACCATCATCAGCACGTAGACATATTGGGTTACCTTTTCGCTGTAGTGCTTGAAGAACCGGCGGGTGATGCGGGGATAGAAGTACAGCACCCCTGTGCAATACAATGTGAGTTTGCCCAGCAGGATTAACAGTTCCGAGCCTTGGAACGCGCCGGTTTCATGGATGTTGACCGCGCCGGCCAGCACAAGGAGAGCTCCTATCACCGCGACTATAGTCCCCACCACCGATATGAGCACGGCCGGACTTTTGGTCACGCCGAACCTTGCTGCAACGGGATAGGCTATCAGGGTGTGGGAGGCGTACATCGAGGCGAGCAGGAACGATGTGAGCCAGCCGAGGCCGAGGATATAGACGCTTGCAGCCACACCCATGGCCATCGGGATGAAGAATGTGAGTGTTCCGAACACCACGCCCCGGCGCAGGTTGCGGCGCAGATGGTACATGTCGATTTCCAATCCGGCGAGGAACATGAGGTAGAGCAGCCCCACTTGGCCGAATATGGCGAATGAGCTGTCGCGGTCGAGGATGTTGAGCCCGAATGGCCCCACTATGACACCTGCCACAATCATGCCTATGATGTGGGGGATTTTCAGGCGGTTTAGAATCACCGGCGCGAACAGAATGATGGCCAGCACGATGAGGAAAATGGTGACAGGGCTGGTCACAAGGGCTGTCGTGGCGGTGAGAATCATAGTGGCTATCGTTTTTTGAGCAGGTGGAGGGCGATCTGCACTGCGTTGAGAGCTGCGCCTTTGCGGATTTGGTCGCTGACGGTCCAGAATGTGAGGCCGTTGGGGTTGGCGAGGTCTTTGCGCAGGCGGCCAACGTAGACGGGGTCGTGGTGGGCGAGGTCGAGGGGCATGGGGTAGACCTTGTTGGCTGGGTCGTCCATGAGGACTATGCCGGGTGCGTTGGCAAATGCCTGGCGTGCGGCTTCGACGCTGACGGGGTTTTCCGTTTCGACCCAGATGGCTTCGGAATGGGCGCGCATCACCGGCACACGCACGCACATTGCGCTGACGGCTATGGAGGGAGCGTGCATGATTTTGCGTGTCTCGTGGAACATTTTCATCTCCTCCTTGGTGTAGCCGTTGTCGGTGAACATGTCGATGTGGGGAATGACGTTGTTGGCGAGTTGTGCCGAGAATTTCTCAACGGTGGGTTTCTCGCCGCGGACGATTTGCCCGTACTGTTGTGCCAGCTCGTCCATTGCCGTGGCACCGGCACCGCTCGCGGCCTGGTAGGTGGCCACATGGATGCGGCGGATGGGGGATAGGTCGTTTATGGGCTTGAGGGCTACCACCATCTGTATGGTTGTGCAGTTGGGGTTGCCGATGATGCGGCGCGGAGCGTTGAATGCATCGTCGCCGTTGACTTCCGGCACAACCAATGGGACATCATCGTCCATGCGGAATGCGCTGGAGTTGTCAATCATCAGTGTGCCGTGCCGTGTTATTGTGTCGGCGAATTCGCGCGAGGTGGATGCGCCTGCCGAGGTGAACGCGATGTCGATGTCCCGGAAGTCGTCGTTGTGCTGCAGTTCTTTGACGGTGTGTTCCGCGCCACGGAAGGTGTAGGTGCTTCCGGCGCTTCGCTTCGAGCCGAAGAGCGTGAGGCGGTCTACGGGGAAGTCGGTTTGGTCGAGCACGCGGAGCAGTTCCTGGCCAACGGCGCCGCTGGCACCTACGATAGCTATGTTCATGTCTTGTGTCGTGTTTGGGTATGATTGATTGAAACGTGGTTGCAGCATTACATTGTATCCTGCAATTTTGTGCAAAATTACTAACTTTGTGGAAAAGAAACGGATTATACCTCAATAAAAATGGAAATTGAATTCGTCGGCCGGGAACGTTTTGCGGAGGTCTTCCCTAAATCCGGCTCGCATGTCTATAACTCGGTGGAGTTTTCGGAGTTGAACAGAAGCAAGTGTGACGAGGTGTGCTATGCGGTCTTCGCTGACAGGAAACCGAGGCTGGGGATGGTGCTGGGGCGGCGTGGCGACAAGTTTTGTTCGCCTTTCTCTGCTCCGTTCGGCGGGTTCCTTTCCTGCGGTGAACAAAAACTGGAATATTATTTCGAGGCGGCAGGGCTTTTGAAGGCTTTTGCCCGGGGGGAAGATAGGTCGGTTGAGGTTGCATTGCCTCCGGCGTTCTATGGCGGTGATTGCACCGGTAAAAGTGTCGCTGCGCTGTCGGGAAACGGGGAGCTGATGTGGACGGATGTCAATTACCATTATCCGTTGGAACGTTGCGCCGAAGCAGAGGCCTGGATGAGGCGCAATGCCAGGAAGAATTATCGGGCATCGTTGCGTTGCGGGTTTGAGGTGGAAGTGCTCGACCGTGTTTCGCATGGCGATGTCGCGCGTGTCTACGGGGTTGTCAGGGCCAACAGGGAGTGGCATGGGTATCCCTTGCGCATGACTCTGGACGATGTGGCTCGGACGGCTCCTGTGGCTGATGCGGAGCTGCTGGTCATGACTTGTGGCGGTGTCGATGTGGCTGCGGCGTTGGTTCATCGTGTAACCCCGTTTGTGGGGCAGGTTGTGTACTGGGGTGATGTCCCGGGGTATGGCGGGTTGCGCCCCATGAACTTTTTTGCATTGGAAGTCATGCGGCATTGCCGTGGCCTGGGGATGGAGGTGCTGGATATCGGGCCTTCGTCGGAGGCGGGGGTGCCTTCGTTCGGTCTGTGCGATTTCAAGGAATCCATCGGCTGTGTGGCCTCGCCGAAATTCCGTTTTCGTTTGTAGCCAGATGGGCTATGGTTCCGATGGCGTAAGCTGGTGTGGATTTTTCTGTGAATGAGGTGCGAAAATATTTGGTTGTTAGGAAAATATGTTGTAATTTTGCAACGCTTTTCAGAGGCTTGTGCGCCCTTTCATTTCTTAATTCGTTGAGGATGAGAAATGTGTGGGTGTACTGAATCCGTATGGATGGGGTGTTGTTGCGCCTGGCTTCGTGGATTGCATGAGAATGGAAAAGATTAAAATTGAGAATATAAAGAACCAAGTAAAACCAAAAAGACTAAGATGCCTACTATTCAGCAATTAGTAAGAAAAGGACGCGAAACCCTTGTGGACAAGAGCAAGTCGCCTGCGTTGGACTCCTGTCCGCAGCGTCGTGGTGTTTGCGTGCGTGTCTACACCACAACGCCCAAGAAACCTAACTCGGCTATGCGTAAGGTTGCCCGTGTACGCCTCACCAACGGCAAGGAGGTCAACTCCTACATCCCCGGTGAAGGCCACAACCTTCAGGAACACTCGATTGTGTTGGTGCGCGGCGGCCGTGTGAAGGACCTTCCCGGTGTGCGCTACCACATTGTCCGCGGTACACTCGATACCTCCGGTGTCAAGGACCGCACGCAGCGTCGCTCCAAGTACGGGGCCAAGCGTCCGAAGGCCGGTGCGGCTAAGAAGTAATCCGAGGGTAGCCATGTTTGCCTTTTAGGCAACCCCGGGTGAAGTTACTAAATAGCACCACGAGAAATCATTTCAAAAAACATTTTCACCAACCGCGTTTTTGATTTCCCGGAGCTGACAACGGTTGAGTAAGCCTGCCGGAGGGCGGGCTGAAGAAGACACCAGCCACGAAAAAGCAAAAACACATCTTTTCGCTTAAAACTTAAAATGAGAAAAGCTAAGCCTAAGAAGCGCGTGATCCTTCCGGATCCCGTGTTCCACGACGTGAAAGTGACGAAATTCGTCAATCACCTCATGTATGACGGTAAGAAGAACACCGCCTACACAATCTTCTACTCCGCACTCGAGACTGTGAAGTCGAAAATGCAGAACGAAGAGAAAACCGCTCTCGAAATCTGGAAAAAAGCCCTCGAGAACGTTACTCCCCAGGTGGAAGTAAAGTCGCGTCGCGTCGGCGGTGCCACCTTCCAGGTGCCTACTGAAATCCGCCCCGACCGCAAAGAGTCAATCTCAATGAAAAACCTTATCAACTACGCCCGTAAACGTGGCGGAAAGACCATGAGCGACAAGCTTGCCGCCGAAATCATGGATGCTTTCAACGACCAGGGTGGAGCCTTCAAGCGCAAGGAAGACATGCACAAGATGGCCGAGGCCAACCGCGCATTCGCACACTTCCGTTTCTAATGTGCCTGTGGCCATATAAACCGTTTTTCATTGATTAATCTACACAAAGATTTTCCACCACAATGGCTAAAATAGACGAACACTTAAAGTTTACCCGCAACATCGGCATCATGGCTCACATCGACGCCGGAAAGACCACCACATCGGAACGCATCCTGTTCTACACCGGTCTGACCCACAAAATCGGTGAGGTGCACGATGGTGCCGCCACCATGGACTGGATGGAGCAGGAGCAGGAGCGTGGCATCACAATCACCTCCGCAGCCACCACCACTTTCTGGAAGTATGCGGGCGACAAATACAAGATCAACCTCATTGACACCCCGGGGCACGTGGATTTCACCGTGGAGGTGGAGCGTTCGCTCCGTGTGCTCGACGGCGCGGTGGCAACTTTCTGCGCCGTGGGCGGTGTGGAGCCCCAGTCGGAGACCGTATGGCGCCAGGCCGACAAATACAACGTTCCCCGCATCGGTTACGTCAACAAGATGGACCGTTCGGGCGCGAACTTCTTCGAGGTTTGCCGCCAGGTGAAGGACGTGCTCGGTGCAAATCCCTGCCCCATCCAGATTCCCATCGGTGCAGAAGAGACCTTCAAGGGCCTTGTTGACCTCATCACGATGAAGGCCATCTTCTGGCACGACGAGACCATGGGTGCCGAATACAGCGTAGAGGAAATTCCCGCAGGTCTGCAGGCCGAGGCCGAGGAGTGGCGTGACAAGATGCTCGAAAAAATCGCCGAGTACGACGATGAGCTCATGGAGAAGTACTTCGACGACCCCTCCACCATCACCGAGGCTGAAATCCGCCGCGCCCTGCGTGCCGCCACCCTGAAAATGGACATCGTGCCCATGACCTGCGGCTCGTCGTTCAAGAACAAGGGCGTTCAGTGCCTGCTCGATAACGTGTGCGCTTACCTTCCCAGCCCGCTCGATTCGGGTGCGGTTGAAGGCCACGCCGTTGACGACCCCGACAAAATCGAGACCCGCGAACCCTCGTCGGAAGCACCCATGTGCGCCCTGGCATTCAAGATTGCCACCGACCCCTATGTGGGCCGTCTCACATTTTTCCGCGTCTACTCCGGCGACGTTGTTGCCGGCAGCTACGTGCTCAACGCCCGCAGCGACAAGAAGGAGCGTGTGTCGCGTCTGTTCCAGATGCACTCCAACAAGCAGAACCCGATGGAGAAAATCGGTTGCGGCGATATCGGCGCAGGCGTAGGCTTCAAGGATATCCGCACCGGTGACACCCTTTGCGATGAGAACCACCCCATTGTGCTCGAGGCAATGGAATTCCCCGATCCCGTTATCGGCATCGCAGTGGAACCCAAGACTCAGAAGGACCTCGACAAACTCGGTGTCGGCCTTCAGAAGCTTGCTGAAGAGGATCCCACATTCCGTGTTGAGACCAACGAGGAGACAGGTCAGACTGTTATCTCCGGTATGGGTGAGCTTCACCTCGACATCATTATCGACCGTCTCCGCCGTGAGTTCAAGGTTGAGTGCAACCAGGGTCGTCCCCAGGTTACCTACAAAGAGGCAATCACCAAGCCTGTTGAGCTTCGCGAAGTGTTCAAGAAGCAGACCGGTGGCCGCGGTAAGTTCGCCGACATCATCGTGCGTATCGAACCTGTTGACGAAGGTTTCGAGGGCAACCTCCAGTTCGTTGACGAGGTGAAGGGCGGTAACATTCCCAAGGAATTCATCCCCTCCATCCAGAAGGGTTTCACCAATGCCATGAAGAATGGTGTGCTTGCCGGTTATCCCGTGGAGAAGCTGAAAGTGACTGTTATCGACGGTTCTTTCCACCCGGTCGACTCCGACCAGCTTTCGTTTGAGCTTTGCGCCATCCAGGCGTTCAAGAAGGGCTCGGAAAAGGCCGGTCCCGTTCTCATGGAGCCTATCATGAAGATAGAGGTGGTGACCCCCGAGGAGAGCATGGGTGATGTTATCTCCGACCTCAACAAGCGCCGTGGGCAGGTTGAAGGGATGGAGACATCGCGCAGCGGTGCCCGTGTTGTAAAAGCGCAGGCTCCTTTGGCCGAGATGTTCGGTTATGTGACGGCCCTCCGTACCATCACTTCCGGTCGCGCAACCTCTACCATGACTTTCTCGCACTACGCCGAGGTTTCGGCATCCATTGCCAAGAATGTTCTCGCAGAGTGCCAGGGTCGAGTTGACCTCATCAAATGATAAGCCGCCCCGACTTATTGAACAATAAAAAAACGAAACAACAATATGAGCCAGAAAATTAGAATCAAACTGAAATCTTACGATCACAATCTCGTCGACAAGTCGGCCGAGAAGATCGTGAAGACAGTGAAGGCTACCGGTGCGGTTATCAGCGGTCCTATACCCCTGCCCACCCACAAGCGCATCTTCACGGTCAACCGCTCCACTTTCGTTAACAAGAAATCGCGTGAGCAGTTCCAGCTGTCATCATTCAAGCGTCTCATTGATATCTATAACTCCACCGCCAAGACCGTGGACGCCCTCATGAAGCTTGAGCTTCCCTCGGGTGTGGAGGTTGAAATCAAGGTCTGATGACCGTTTGGGAAGCACGGCGCACAGGCACGGACATTTAAGGAATCCACGCTCAATCCATCCCGGCGCTTCCGGGCGGCGGGATGGAGGGCGTCGGCTTGCCGGCTGCGGCTTCCCTTGTGGTTGAGACAATCCCTTGCGATAAACATACACAGAAGTCATTGCGACTTCGCAGTCAAATATTTTATAACCAACTACAGAAATGCCAGGATTATTAGGAAAGAAAATCGGAATGACATCCGTTTTCAGTGCCGACGGCAAGAACATGCCGTGCACTGTTATCGAAGTAGGCCCTTGTGTGGTTACCCAGGTCAAGACTGTTGAGACCGACGGCTACAGTGCCCTCCAGCTCGGTTTTGAAGACCAGAAAGAGAAGCATTGCACCAAGCCCGAGCTCGGTCACTTCAAGAAAGCCGGTGTCAACCCCAAGCGTCACTTGGCCGAGTTCAAAGGATTCGAAAGCGAGTACAAGCTCGGTGACGTTATCAGCGTCGACCTCTTCAACGAGAACGATTTCGTTGACATCGTGGGTACCTCCAAAGGTAAAGGTTTCCAGGGTGTTGTCAAGCGCCATGGTTTCGGTGGCGTAGGGCAGGCGACCCACGGCCAGCACAACCGTCTTCGCGCACCCGGTTCGATCGGTGCCTGCTCTTATCCCGCAAAGGTGTTCAAGGGCATGCGCATGGCCGGCCAGACCGGTAACGAACGTGTGACCGTTCAAAACCTCAAGGTGGTGAAAATCATCCCCGAACACAACGTGATGATGATTAAGGGCTCGATTCCCGGATGTAAAGGTTCAATCGTAATGATAGAGAAATAATGGAACTCGCAATATACAACATAAAAGGAGAAGACACCGGTCGCAAGGCTGTGCTGAACGATGCGGTGTTCGCCATAGACGCCAACGAGCATGCCGTTTATCTCGATGTTAAGCAGTATCTCGCCAACCAGCGTCAGGGCACGCACAAGTCGAAAGAGCGTAGCGAAGTTTCCGGTTCTACCCGCAAGCTCCACAAGCAGAAGGGTGGCGGCGGCAGCCGTATCGGTGACATCAACTCGCCTGTTCTCGTTGGTGGTGGCCGAGTGTTCGGTCCCCGTCCCCGCGACTATCGCTTCAAGCTCAACAAGAAACTCAAGCAGCTCGCCCGCAAGTCGGTTCTCACCGCCAAGGCCCAGGACAACAAGATTGTTGTTGTCGAGGACTTCACTTTCGAGGCTCCCAAGACAAAAGATTTTGTAAATTTTACTAAAAATCTTAAACTCGAGGGTCAGAAGGTGCTTCTGGTTTTAGCAGGTCAGGATAAAAACGTATATTTGTCAGCTCGTAACGTGCCGGGGGCTAATATCATGACCGCCACCGACATTAATACCTACGCGCTGCTCAACAACAAAGCCATTGTCCTGACGGAAAGTGGCCTTGATGTCATTAATAAACTTTAACCCGCAGGAGGAATCAAAGAATGGAATTCACTATTGAACCAATCGTCACTGAAGCCGCTACCCAGCTCAGCGAAAAGCTCAATCGCTACACCTTCCGCGTTTCGCCCGAAGCCAACAAGTTCCAGATCAAGGACATGGTGGAAAAGCTCTACGGCGTTAAGGTGCTCAACGTGAACACTTGCGTTGTTCGCGGCAAAAACAAATCCCGCTACACCAAGAGCGGCTTGCTCCGCGGTAAGACCGACCGTTGGAAGAAGGCGCTCATCACAGTCGGTGAGGGCGAAACTATCGACTTTTACAGCAATATCTGATAAATAAAAATGGCAGTAAGAAAATTCAAGCCCACCACACCGGGGCAACGACACAAAGTTATTGGCGTCTTCAAAGGAGCGATCACTGCTAAAGCGCCAGAAAAATCTCTTACAGTCGGTAAAAAAAGCTCCGGAGGCCGTAACTCCGAGGGTCACCTCACCACCCGCTACCTTGGCGGTGGCCACAAGCGTAAATACCGTATCATAGACTTTAAGAGAACCAAAGACGGTGTGCCCGCCGTAGTAAAGGCTATCGAGTACGACCCTAACCGTTCGGCTCGCATCGCCCTCCTCTACTATGTCGACGGAGCAAAAGCTTATATCATTGCACCCAACGGCTTAGAAGTTGGCGCAACCGTTGTAAGCGGTCCCGATGCGGCTCCCGAAGTGGGCAACGCTCTTCCCTTGAGCAAGATACCCGTGGGTACCGTGATTCATAACATCGAGTTGCGTCCCGGCCAGGGAGCCTTCATGGCCCGCTCGGCCGGCACTTTCGCACAGCTTGTGTCGCGCGAAGGTGACTATGCGATTGTCAAACTTCCCTCAGGAGAGACCCGCAAGATCCTGGCAGCCTGCAAGGCTACAGTAGGCGTGGTCGGCAACTCCGAGCACTCGCTCGAGCGTTCCGGCAAGGCCGGCCGCTCCCGTTGGCTCGGTCGCCGTCCCCGCAACCGCGGTGTTGTCATGAACCCTGTAGACCACCCGATGGGTGGTGGTGAGGGCCGCGCATCCGGTGGACATCCCCGTTCGCGCAAGGGCCTTTACTCGAAGGGTCTCAAGACTCGTTCGCCGAAGAAGAATTCGTCGAAGTACATCATTGAGAGAAGAAAAAAGTAAACTCATAAGTTAAAGACAAAGACAACACAATGAGTCGTTCATTAAAAAAAGGCCCGTTCATCAGTGTAAAGCTTGAAAAGAAAGTCTCCGCGATGGAGGAGAGCGGCAAGAAGTCGGTTATCAAAACATGGAGCCGCGCTTCGATGATCGCCCCTGAATTCGTGGGCCACACTTTCGCCGTGCACAACGGTAACAAGTTCATCCCTGTCTACGTAACCGAGAACATGGTGGGGCACAAGCTTGGAGAGTTCGCCCCCACGCGCACTTTCCGTGGTCACGCCGGCAATAAGAAGAAATAATCGGCCGGGGCCTGTTTACAATAATCTCTGATAAAAAAGAAAACAAATAAAATGGGTGTAAGAAAAAGAAACTCAGCTCAGGCAAGAAAGGACGCCCTCAAGACGCAGTACTTTGCCAAACTGACCAACGTCCCCACCTCTCCCCGCAAGATGCGTCTGGTGGCCGACCTGGTACGCGGCAAGGAAGTGTTCCGTGCGCTGGGCATCCTCAAATTCTCCAATAAGGAAGCTGCTGCCCGTGTGGAGAAGCTCCTCCGCTCGGCAATCGCCAACTGGGAAGCCAAGAACGAACGCAAGGCTGAAAGCGGCGAGCTCTACATCAGCACAATCTTCGTTGATTGCGCCCCGATGCTCAAGCGTCTCCGCACAGCTCCCCAGGGTCGCGGCTACAGAATCCGCAAGCGTTCCAACCACGTGACCCTCTTTGTTGACACAATTGATAAAGACACTAAAACCAACGACTAAGAAATGGGACAGAAAGTAAATCCGATTAGCAACCGCTTAGGTGTCATCCGCGGATGGGATTCTAACTGGTTTGGAGGCAAGAAGTACGGGGACACTCTCCTGGAGGACTCCAAGCTTCGCAAATACCTCAACGTCCGCTTAGCCAAGTCGAGCGTGTCGCGCATTGTCATCGAGCGTACACTCAAACTGATTACCATCACCGTGTGCACATCGCGCCCGGGCGTGATAATCGGCAAGGGGGGCGCCGAGGTCGACAAACTCAAGGAAGAACTCAAGAAAATCACCGACAAGGACGTCCAAATCAATATTTTTGAGGTTAAGCGTCCTGAACTCGATGCCCAGATTGTGGCCAGCACCATTGCCCGCCAGATCGAAGGCAAGATTGCCTATCGCCGTGCCGTGAAGATGGCTGTCGCAGCCACCATGCGTTCCGGTGCCGAGGGCATCAAGGTGCAGGTTTCCGGCCGTCTCAACGGTGCGGAGATGGCTCGCTCCGAGATGTTCAAGGAGGGCCGCACTCCGCTCCACACATTGCGTGCCGACATCGACTACGCATTGGTGGAGGCTCACACGAAAGTGGGCGTTATTGGTGTGAAGGTTTGGATTTGCCGTGGCGAAGTTTACGGCAAGCGTGACCTCGCTCCTAATTTCGCTGCAGCTGCCAAGGAAGGCCGTCAGTCAGACCGTGGCAACCGTGAGCGTCGCGGCGGGTTCCGCAAGCCCCGCGCCAACCATTAAAAACCAAGCATCCGGCGTCCGGGTCGGTATGAATAGGCCCGGTCGGCGGTTGACTGCCGTGTGCCCCACGTTATGCGCAAGGCAGCCATCTCCCCGGGAGGGAGACGGGGTCCGTTGGTTACGGAATCTTGACCGCCGAGAAGATGATGCCTCGCCATGGCGCGTGCGCCCTCTGCGTTCTTCCTCTTGGGAGGTCGTGCCCCGGCGGCAGTCATTCTCCGGTCCCGAGTGCTTCATGTGAGTTTTTAATACAAAACAACAATCGATTAACATCAACAAAAAATGTTACAACCGAAAAAAACTAAATTTCGCAGAGTCCAGAAGGGCCGCGCAAAAGGGAATGCCCAGCGCGGTAACCAGCTCGCTTTCGGTTCGTTCGGCATAAAGACGCTGGAATCCAAATGGATTACCGGTCGCCAGATCGAAGCAGCCCGTGTCGCTGTGACCCGTTATATGCAACGCCAGGGACAGCTCTGGATTCGCATCTTCCCAGACAAGCCCATCACCAAGAAGCCTTTGGACGTGCGTATGGGTAAAGGTAAAGGTAACCCCGAAGGGTTCGTGGCATCAGTGACCCCCGGCCGCATGATTATTGAAATCGACGGCGTTCCCTTTGATGTGGCCAAGGAAGCTCTCCGCCTGGGCGCGCAGAAGCTCCCCGTCACCACCAAGTTCGTTGTCAGCCGCGATTATGACCCCAGTCTCAATGTGTAATTGAAAAGAAGCTATGAAGAAAGAAGAAATCAAAGAGCTGTCTACGGCCGATCTCAAGGAGCGTCTGGCACAGATGGAGAAGGAATATCTCCAGCAGAAGGCAAATCATGCTGTGTCGCCCCTGGACAATCCCGCCAAGATTACACTTGACCGCAAAATGATCGCCCGAGTTAAGACCGAGCTCCGTGCCCGCGAGCTCAACAACAAGTAAATCCCCGTCACAAGCTACCATATCAAGAAATGGAAGAAAAAAGAAATCTCAGAAAAGAGCGTATTGGGGTTGTATCGAGCAACAAGGCAGACAAGACCATTACGGTTACCGTGAAATGGAAAGAGAAACACCCCATTTACGGCAAGTTTGTCAACAAGACCAAGAAATATCACGCACACGACGAGAAAAACGAGTGTGAGATTGGCGATACAGTGCGCCTAATGGAAACCCGCCCTCTGTCAAAGACCAAGAGATGGCGCTTAGTAGAAATCATCGAAAAAGTTAAGTAACCATGATACAGACCGAATCTCGTTTAACCGTTGCTGACAACAGCGGTGCAAAAGAGGCACTGTGCATCCATGTGCTCGGTGGCACCGGCCGCCGTTACGCTTCAGTAGGCGACACCATCGTAGTGAGCGTCAAGAGCGTTGTCCCCTCGTCCGACGTCAAGAAGGGCACTGTATCGAAGGCTGTGGTTGTGCGCACCAAGAAGGAAGTGCGCCGTCCCGACGGGAGCTATATCCGTTTCGACGACAACGCCTGTGTGCTGCTTAACAACGCCGGCGAACTGCGCGGCACCCGCATCTTCGGTCCGGTAGCCCGTGAGCTCCGTGCCACCAACATGAAGATTGTCTCTCTGGCACCCGAGGTACTCTAATCATAGAAGCAACAACTGTAAACACTGAAAACCCCAATGAGCAAATTACATATCAAAAAGGGAGATACCGTTTACGTTCTCGCTGGTGAGGACAAGGGACGCCAGGGCCGTGTCCTGGAAATCCAGGCTGCCAAGAACCGTGCCATCGTAGAGGGTATCAACATCGTGTCAAAGAGCACGAAACCGAGCGCCAAGCATCCCCAGGGAGGCATCGTGAAGATGGAGGCGCCCATCAACATCTCTAACCTCGCGCTCATCGACCCCAAGAGCGGCAAACCCACCCGTGTGGGCATCCGTGTCAACGAGAAGGGCGAGAAAGTACGTTACGCTAAAAAATCAGGAGAGGAAATTAAGTAATGAGCACCACAACTCTTAAAAAGCAATACGACGAGAAAATCGTCCCGGCTCTGATCAAGGAGTTCAACTACACCACTCCCATGCAGGTTCCCCGTCTGCAGAAAATCGTTATCAACGAAGGTCTCGGGGACGCCACTCAGGACAAGAAAATCATCGAGACCGCCATCAACGAGCTTACCGCCATCACCGGTCAAAAAGCTGTAGCCACGCTCTCGAAGAAGGACATCTCCAACTTCAAGGTGCGTAAGAAGATGCCTATCGGTGCCCGTGTGACCCTGCGTCGCGAGCGCATGTATGAGTTCCTTGAGCGTCTCATCCGCGTTGCTCTTCCCCGTATCCGCGACTTCAAGGGTATCGAGGGTAAGCTCGACGGCCGTGGTAACTACACCCTCGGTATCACAGAGCAGATAATCTTCCCTGAAATCAACATCGACACCATCAATAAGCTTATGGGCATGAACATCACTTTCGTCACCACGGCCAATACCGACGAGGAAGGTTTTGCACTGCTCAAGCTGTTCGGTCTCCCTTTCAAGAACAAATAAGGTAGTCCCCCCTCCATTGCGAGGCGGGGCTTGAAAAATTCCCGCCAGGGAATTTTTCACCTTGAAAGGCGGAAGAGGGAAATAAATGGTGATTTTTCACGTTTATTTAAAGATTGGGTCTGCCGTTGTTGCTTACGGGCAGATGCCATTCCAGAAACTCTCTCTGTTCAGCGCCGATGTCGGAAAGTTAATTTCAACATGCTAACCACTTAAAGGTAAAGATAAAATAAAATGGCAAAAGAATCAATGAAAGCCCGCGAGGTGAAGCGCGCCAAACTCGTTGCCAAGTTCGCCGCAAAGAAGGCTGCCTTGAAGGAAGCCGGCGATTATGAGGCTCTGCAGCTTCTGCCCAAGAACGCTTCGAGTGTGCGTCTTCACAATCGCTGCTCAATCACCGGTCGTCCGAAAGGCTATATGCGCCAGTTCGGCATTTCGCGTATCCAGTTCCGCGAAATGGCGTCGGCAGGCCTCATCCCCGGTGTGAAGAAGGCAAGCTGGTAATCGCTCCCCGCCCATTGTGGCGTATGAAGCCGGTCACGGACGGACAGGCGTGAGTGCCGGCGGTCCGTCGGGTAAGCCCCAATCTGCGGGACCCCCCGGAAGGAAACCTCCGCAACGCTTGCTGCCAGGGAGATCCGCCCGTACCGAGAGAAGCCCCCTCAGGGGGCGACAAACAGAGAGACATTTAAATATTGTCGGGATGCTCTCCCGATTAATTTAAAAAAAACATTCAAATCAAAATGACTGATCCAATAGCAGATTATCTGACGAGATTGAGGAATGCAATCAAGGCTCAGCACAGAGTAGTCGAGATTCCGGCCTCAAACTTGAAGAAAGAGATCACCAAGATTCTCTTCGAGCAAGGCTATATACTTAATTATAAGTTTATAGAGGGTGAGACCCCCGCAGGTGTAATCAAAGTGGCCCTCAAATATGATCCCGTTGACCATGTCAATGCAATCAAGGGTCTCAAGCGTGCTTCCCGTCCGGGTTTGCGCCAGTACACCGGCTATAAGAATATGCCCCGTGTGTTGAACGGCTTGGGTATCGCCATCCTTTCGACTTCCAAAGGTGTCATGACCAATAAGAAGGCAGCCGAGGAGAAAGTTGGCGGTGAAGTGTTGTGTTACGTTTATTAATCTTACAGGAGGAAGAACATTATGTCAAGAATAGGTAAAGCCCCCATTGAGATTCCTGCAGGCGTAACCGTTAAAATCGACGGCAACAACGTCGTTACCGTGAAAGGCCCCAAGGGTGAACTTTCGCAGGCCGTTAATCCCGAGTTTGAAATCAAGGTTGAGGAAGGGCATATCCAGCTCAACCGCCCAAGTGATGACCGCGAGCACCGTGCCCAGCATGGCCTTTACCGTGCGTTGGTACACAACATGGTTGTGGGTGTCTCCACCGGTTACCGCAAAGAAATGGAATTAGTGGGTGTGGGTTACCGCGCAAGCGCCACCGGCCAGGTGCTGGAGCTTTCGCTCGGTTTCTCCCACGCAATATATATCAAGCTTCCCCCCGAGGTGAAGGTTGAGGCCAAATCGGAGCGTAACAAGAATCCGCTCATCATTCTTGAGAGCGATGACAAGCAGCTTCTTGGCCAGGTGTGCGCCAAGATCCGCTCGCTCCGCAAGCCCGAACCTTACAAGGGCAAGGGTATCAAGTTCGTCGGCGAGGTTATACGCCGCAAGTCTGGTAAAACGGCTGGTGCCAAATAAAAGTAAACTATCATGATCTCAAAGCAAGACAGAAGAAATAAGATCAAGGCACGCATCCGCGGCAAAGTTTCAGGCACCGCAGCGCGCCCCCGCATGAGCGTGTTCCGCAGCAACAAGCAAATCTATGTCCAGCTCATTGACGATGCCGAAGGGAAGACCCTGGTGAGCGCTTCGTCGAAAGGCATTGAAGAGGGCACCAAGAGCGAGATTGCTGCCAAGGTCGGCAAGGCTATCGCCGACAAGGCTATCGCAGCCGGCGTTACCGAAGTGGTTTTCGACCGCAACGGGTATCTTTTCCACGGCAGAGTAAAATCATTGGCTGACGCTGCTCGCGAAGGCGGACTTAAATTCTAAAATCAATCATGGCAAATAAGAATAATCGGGTAAAAACCACTAACGATATCGAGTTGAAAGACCGTCTGGTGGCCATAAACCGTGTCACCAAGGTGACAAAGGGTGGCCGCACCTTCACCTTCGCTGCAATCGTGGTCGTAGGTAACGAGGACGGCATCGTGGGATGGGGTCTCGGAAAGGCCAATGAGGTTACCGCCGCCATCGCCAAGGGTGTGGAGGCTGCCAAGAAGAACCTCATCCGTGTTCCGGTCCACAAGGGCACCATTCCCCACGAACAGGTTGCCAAGTTCGGCGGCTCACGTGTGCTCATCAAGCCTGCATCCACCGGTACCGGTGTGAAGGCCGGCGGTGCTATGCGTGCCGTGCTCGAGAGCGTGGGCATCAGCGACGTGCTCGCCAAGTCGAAAGGCTCGTCCAATCCCCACAACCTTGTGAAGGCTACTATCGCCGCTCTCGGCGAACTGCGTTCCCCGGCACAGATTGCACAGAACCGCGGTATCTCTGTCAGCCAAGTGTTCAACGGTTAAACCAACATTACCTCGATAAGATGGCACAGATTAAAATCAAGCAAATCAAGAGCCGTATCGGTGCTCCGGCAGTGCAGAAGCGCACTCTCGATGCCCTCGGCCTCAAGAAGATGAACCACACGGTCATTAAGGAGGACACTCCATCAATTCTGGGTATGGTTGAATGCGTTCGCCACCTGGTTGAAGTGACCAAGGATTAATCATCGTTCAGTTAATAAATGGAAATGTCCGGCCCGGGATGACCCCAGGGCTGTTCCGGCCGGTGATTTCCCTTTCAGTCACAAACACAAGATTATTTTACCATATCATGGATTTAAGTAATTTGAAACCCGCCGTGGGCTCCACCACCCGTGAAACCCGCATCGGCCGTGGCCCAGGCTCCGGCAAGGGTGGCACATCGACCCGTGGTCACAAGGGTGCCAAGTCGCGTTCGGGCTATTCCCGCAAAATCGGTTTTGAAGGCGGACAGATGCCGTTGCAGCGTCGTCTGCCGAAGTTCGGCTTCAAGAACTTCAACCGCGTTGAATACAGGGTCGTGAATCTTGATGCTCTTGAGGCTTTGGCAGAAGCCAAGAACCTTGAGAAAATCGGTCTCGACGAGCTTCGTGCCGCCGGAGTGGTTGGCAAAAGAGACCTTGTCAAGGTGCTTGGCAACGGTTCTGTTACCCGCAAGCTCGCTGTTGAAGCCAATGCATTCTCCGCAGCCGCCGAAAAAGCCATTGTTGAGGCCGGCGGTTCCATCAACAAAGTAAAGTAATTCGATGAAATTCATTCAGACTTTAAAAAACATCTGGACGATTCAGGAGTTGCGTCAGCGTCTCACCATCACGGTTCTGTTAGTGCTGGTTTATCGTTTGGGCTGCTATGTGGTTCTGCCGGGCATCAACCCCAATGACCTCGATGCCCTCACATCCTTCACCAACAAGAGCGGGCTGATGCAGCTTCTGGACATGTTCTCCGGGGGTGCCTTTTCCCAGGCATCTATCTTCGCGTTGGGTATCATGCCCTATATCACTGCATCCATCGTGATTCAGTTGGCCGGCATGGTGTTGCCTTCATTCCAGAAAATGCAGCGCGAGGGGGAGAGCGGTCGTCAGAAACTCAACCAGTACACGAGGTATCTGACCGTCCTGATTCTGTTTGTCCAGGGCCCCGCTTATCTCTACAACCTGCGTTCGCAGGTTATGAGCGCCGGCGGCGCCGTGGAAATGGGCGTTTGGACGGTGATATTCCTCACCATCATCCTTGCTGCCGGCTCGATGTTCATCATGTGGCTTGGCGAGCGCATCACTGACCGTGGTATCGGCAACGGTATCTCGTTCATCATCCTTGTGGGTATCATAGCCCGTCTTCCGATTGCGCTTTTCTACGAGTTCACAAGCCGTCTGCCGGGTTCCAATGGTTCTCAAGGCGGTCTGATAATGTTCATCGTTGAGATTGTTCTGCTGTTTGCCGTTACCATCGGTGCGGTGTTGCTTGTGCAGGGCACACGCAAGGTGCCTGTGCAATACGCCAAGCGTATTGTCGGCAACAAGCAGTATGGCGGTGCCCGCCAGTACATCCCCCTGAAGGTGAATGCTGCCGGTGTGATGCCTATCATTTTTGCCCAGGCAATCATGTTCATCCCCATCACGCTCGCAGGGTTTGGCTCCAAGGAGACCGGGTTCTTCGCCACTTTCTCCGATATCAACGGTTTTTGGTACAATCTTGTTTACTTCATCATGATTGTCGCTTTCACATATTTCTACACTGCCATTACGGTGCGTCCCACCCAGATGGCAGAGGAAATGAAGCGCAACAACGGATTCATCCCCGGTGTGAAACCCGGTAAGAAGACTGCCGAATACCTTGATTCAATCATGTCGCGTATCACTTTGCCCGGCTCGTTGTTCCTTGGTATCGTCGCCATTCTTCCGGCGTTCGCCCGTTGCTTCGGCATAAGCCAGAACTTCGCCCAGTTCTTCGGCGGCACTTCGCTGCTGATCATGGTGGGTGTGGTGCTTGACACGCTGCAGCAGATTGAATCTCATCTGATGATGCACCATTACGATGGTCTGATGAAGGATGGCAAGATTAAAGGCCGCACCACCGGCAGTGCCTATTGATTCACCTATAAGATTAATTGAGTTGCCCCGGGGCGGGAGTTCCCTCCCGCCGCGAGGCTAACCTGCTGAAAAGAACCATAACAGCGACATGATATACCTCAAGACACCGGAAGAAATCAATCTGATGCGCAAGGCTTGCGAACTGACCAGCCGTGTGCTCGGAGAGATGTCGGCATGGGTAAAACCCGGTGTGACCACTCATAAGATTGATTCCGTCGCAAAGGAATTTATCCTGGATAACGGCGGCCGTCCGGCCTGCCTTGGCTACGGGGGGTTCCCCGGTGCCGTGTGCATAGAGGTCAATGAGGTCGTGGTGCATGGTTTCCCTTCGAGCTACACGTTGCGCGAAGGTGATATAGTTGGGCTTGACGTTGTGGTGGAGCTTGACGGCTACAATGGCGACATGTGCTACACATTCCCTGTCGGGGATGTCGATGAAAAGGTGGTGGAGCTTATGCGCACCACCAAGGAATCGCTCTACAAGGGGATTGCCGCATGTAAGGAGGGCGCACGCATAGGCGACATCGCCAATGCCGTGCAGACTTTCTGCGAGCATCGCGGGTACACCGTAGTGCGCGAGATGTGCGGCCACGGCATAGGCCGGAAGATGCATGAGGACCCTGAAGTTCCTAATTACGGCCGCCGGGGTACCGGCCCTGTAATCAAGAATGGGATGTGCCTGTGTATCGAACCTATGATAAACCTTGGCAGCCGCAACATCGTCATTGAGAAGGACGGCTGGACTTGCCGTACGAAGGACCGCAAGCCCTCGGCTCATTATGAGCACACATTGGCCGTGTTGAACGGCCAGACCGAGGTGCTCACCACATTCGATTATGTAAAGGAGGTGCTTGGCGACCGTTTCATTTGAGAATGATTACGGATGCGCGAATACCTCATCGGCGGGGTGACCTTTAATCAAATAAACCAATCATAATATGGCAAAGCAATCGGCAATAGAACAAGACGGCACGATAGTAGAGTCCCTCTCCAATGCCATGTTCCGCGTGGAACTGGAGAACGGGCACGAAATCACCGCTCATATTTCGGGAAAGATGCGTATGCATTACATAAAGATTCTTCCCGGGGATAAGGTTAGAGTGGAGATGTCGCCTTACGATCTGTCAAAGGGTCGTATCTCGTTCCGCTACAAATAAATGTTTTTTATTAGAATTATAGTTTTGTAAATCTCATGAAAGTAAGAGCCTCTATCAAGAAGCGCACCCCGGATGACAAGATTGTCCGTCGCAAGGGCCGCCTCTATGTTATCAACAAGAAAAATCCCAAAAACAAACAACGTCAGGGATAATAATTGCAAGGGCTTGAAAACCAGCAGTCCCCGTCAGGATATCGGCGTGTTCTCCCCGAACTCGCCAATGGGGTGATGTGCATGGATTTTCACGTTTGCCCGAAAATTATTATTTTTGCAAAAAAATAAGACTCATAAAGTAGTATATGGCAGTAAGAATCGTGGGAGTTGACCTCCCCCAGAACAAACGAGGCGAAATCGCCCTGACTTATATCTTCGGCATCGGCCGGAGCGCCGCAAAGACCATCCTGGAAAAAGCCGGCGTTGATGTTAACATCAAGGTTCAGGACTGGACCGACGCACAGGCCGCGAAGGTTCGTGAAGTCATCCAGGAAAATTACAAGGTTGAAGGTGACCTGCGCAGCGAACTTCAGTTGAACATCAAGCGATTGATGGACATCGGTTGCTACCGCGGAATCCGTCATCGTATCGGTCTCCCCGTACGCGGTCAAAGCACCAAGAACAATGCACGTACCCGCAAGGGACGCAAGAAAACAGTCGCTAACAAGAAGAAAGCCACGAAGTAACGATAAGGCTTCAGAAATAACAGCATTAGCATTATGGCAAAGAAAACAGTCGCAGCTAAGAAGAGAAACGTTAAGGTTGACGCAGCCGGTCAGCTCCACGTTCACTCCTCCTTCAACAATATCATTGTATGCTTAGCCAATAGCGAAGGTCAGGTGATTTCCTGGTCGAGCGCCGGCAAGATGGGTTTCCGTGGCTCCAAGAAGAACACCCCCTATGCAGCCCAGATGGCAGCGCAGGATTGCGGCAAGGTCGCTTACGACCTCGGCCTCCGCAAGGTGAAAGCTTATGTGAAGGGCCCAGGTAACGGACGTGAATCGGCAATCCGTACCGTGCATGGCATGGGCATCGAGGTTACCGAGATTATCGACGTTACCCCGCTTCCCCACAACGGATGCCGTCCTCCCAAGCGTCGTCGCGTATAATCCGCAGGATTCCACCGACACTTCTAAGATAACCTGCCCATGGCGCATGTGTGGCTCCGGCCGCATTGCATTCACCTCCGGGCAGAAATCACACCAATTAAACATTAATACGAAAAATGGCTAGATATACAGGTCCCAAGACCAAAATCGCACGTAAATTCGGGGAACCTATCTTTGGCGAAGACAAAATCCTGAGCCGCCGCAACTTCCCCCCCGGCCAGCATGGCCAGAACCGTCGTCGCAAAACATCGGAGTACGGCACACAGCTTCGTGAAAAGCAGAAAGCAAAATATACTTATGGCGTACTTGAGCGCCAGTTCCGCAATCTTTTCGAGAAGGCATCGCGCATGAAGGGTATCACCGGTGAAATCCTGTTGCAGCTTCTCGAAGGCCGTCTGGACAATGTCGTTTATCGTCTGGGCATTGCCCCCACCCGTGCTGCCGCCCGTCAGCTCGTGCTCCACAAGCATGTGACCGTCAACGGCAAGGTGGTTAACATCCCTTCTTACGCCGTGGAGGCAGGTGATGTTGTGGGTGTGCGTGAAAAATCCAAGTCGCTCGAGGTTATTGCCGATGCACTCGCAGGCTTCAACCACAGCAAGTATCCTTGGTTGGAATGGGATGAGAGCACAAAGAGCGGCAAGCTCCTGCACATCCCCACCCGCGAGGACATCCCCGAAAATATCAAGGAGCAGCTTATCGTCGAGTTGTATTCTAAATAATCATCATTAAACTAAGATCCATGGCTATTTTAGCATTCCAAAAACCTGACAAGGTTGTGATGTTAGAAGCTAACAACTTCTACGGCAAGTTCGAGTTCAAGCCTTTGGAACCAGGCTATGGTATCACAGTCGGAAACGCTTTGCGCCGCGTGCTTCTTTCTTCGCTCGAGGGCTATGCCATCTCGGCGATTAAAATCGACGGCGTGAAACACGAATTTGATACCATCCCCGGAGTAAAGGAGGATGTGACCAACATAATCCTCAACCTTAAGAAGGTAGACCTCAAACAAGTTACCGAAGACGCTGAAACGGAAAAAGCTACCATCACGGTGTCAGGCCAGGAGGTGTTCAAGGCCGGTGACATAGGCAAAGCCCTTTCGGGCTTCGAAGTCCTCAATCCCGAGGAGGTCATATGTCATTTGGATCCCAGCGCGGGTTTCACCATCGAAGTGACCATCAACAAGGGTCGCGGTTGGGTGCCTGCCGATGAGAACCAGATTGATATCCAGGATATCCAGACTCTGGCCATCGACTCCATCTACACCCCGATTAAGAATGTCAAGTATGCTGTTGAAAATTTCCGCGTAGACCAGAAGACCGACTACGAAAAGCTGATTATTGAAATAACAACCAACGGCTCCATCCTCCCCAAGGAAGCCCTTAAGGAGGCCGCCAAGATTCTCATCTATCATCTGATGCTTTTCTCTGACGAGAAGATTACCATCGAGACCACCGAGACCGACGGCACCGAGGAATTCGATGAGGAGATACTCCACATGCGACAGCTTCTGAAAACCAAGCTGGTTGACATGGATCTCTCCGTCCGTGCCCTCAACTGCCTTAAGAGCGCAGAAGTTGAGACACTGGGTGAGCTGGTCGTATTCAATAAGACAGACCTCCTTAAATTCCGTAACTTCGGTAAGAAATCGCTTACCGAGCTCGACGAGTTGCTGGCAAATCTTGGCTTGTCGTTCGGAATGGATATTTCAAAGTATAAATTAGACAAAGAGTAATAACAACGATGAGACACAATAAATCATTCAACCATCTTTCGCGCAAGAAAGCTCACCGCGATGCCTTACTCGCCAACATGACCATCTCGCTTATCCGGCATAAGCGCATCTTCACAACGCTGGCAAAGGCAAAGGCACTCCGCATGTATGCAGAGCCGCTGATTAACCGCGCGAAGAACGACTCGATGGCCAACCGCCGCCTTGTTTTTTCTTACCTGCAGAACAAGGAAGCCGTTACCGAGCTTTTCCGTGAAATCTCGCAGAAGATTGCCGAGCGTCCCGGCGGATACACCCGTATCCTCAAGACCGGAAACCGCCTTGGTGACAATGCCAAGACTTGCTTCATCGAGCTTGTTGACTACAACGATAACATGCTCAAGGAAAAGGCCGGCAAGAAAGCTGCCCGCACCCGCCGTGGCAAAAAAGCCGCTGCACCCGTTGCAGAGGCTCCCGAAGCTCCTGCAGCAGAGGAAGCAAAGGCTGAGTAACGCCCGTTTGTACGGAATAAAAGAAATGGGGTGGCCTGCCAAAATGTGGCAGGCCGCCTCATTTCTTTTTAGGCTTTAATTTTAAGTATTTATAGCAAAATCTTTGTGCGGTTGAAAAGGCGAATTAGATGGAAATTTCGTAACTTTGCGCATCGGAAATCGCCGTAGCGCGTCAGGAGGATATTTCCCCATTTTGCTGGGGCTGCCTGATGAGGCAATTTGATTTCAAGGCAATCGCCGGATGCCGCTTTGGTGCGCCGATGGCTGTATTGAACTATTACAACAAATACTATAAAGCTTTAAAGCAAACGATTATGAAGATTGAAAAAATTATCGGTCGTGAGGTTCTCGATTCTCGTGGCAACCCCACAGTGGAAGTGGATGTGATTCTTGAAAGCGGTGCACGTGGTCGTGCTTCTGTTCCCTCTGGTGCATCTACCGGTGTGAATGAAGCTCTCGAACTTCGCGACGGCGACAAAACCCGTTACATGGGCAAGGGTGTCCTCAAGGCAGTTGCTAATGTGAACGGCCCCATCGCAGAAGCCCTCAAAGGGATGAGCGCTCTCGACCAGATTGCAATCGACGAGAAGATGCTTGCTCTGGACGGCACCGACACTAAGAGCAACCTTGGTGCCAATGCTATCCTTGGCGTTTCACTCGCAGTGGCAAAGGCTGCGGCTGATTATCTCGACCTTCCCCTTTACAAGTACATCGGCGGTTGCAACACTTATGTTCTCCCTGTCCCGATGATGAATATCATCAACGGTGGTGCGCACTCCGATGCTCCCATCTGTTTCCAGGAATTCATGATTCGCCCCATCGGTGCAACTTCTTTCCACGAAGGTATCCGTATGGGCACCGAGGTGTTCCACAACCTGAAGAAAGTGCTTAAGGAGCGTAACCTCTCTACTGCAGTTGGTGATGAGGGCGGTTTTGCTCCCAATCTCGACGGCACCGAGGATGCACTCAATGTAATCATCAAGGCCATCGAACTCGCAGGCTACAAGCCCGGCAAGGATGTTACCATCGGTCTTGACTGCGCTTCTTCCGAATTCTTCAAGGAAGGTGTTTACGATTATACCTGGAAGCAGGGTGCCGATGCTCCCAAATTGTCTTCGCAGCAGCAGGCTGAATTCCTCAAGGGTCTCGTTGAGAAATATCCTATCGACTCAATCGAGGACGGTATGGCCGAGAACGACTGGGAAGGCTGGAAGATTCTTACCGATATGATTGGCGACCGTTGCCAGCTCGTTGGTGATGACCTGTTCGTTACCAATGTCAAGTATCTCGAACGTGGTATCGAGGAAGGGTGCGCCAATTCTATTCTTGTTAAGGTTAACCAGATTGGCTCCTTGACCGAGACTCTTCGTGCTGTTGAGCTTGCACAGCGCAACGGTTACACCGCAGTTATCTCTCACCGTTCCGGTGAAACAGAGGATGCCACTATTGCTGATATCGCCGTTGCAACCAACGCAGGGCAGATCAAGACTGGTTCGGCATCGCGTTCCGACCGTATGGCCAAATACAACCAGCTCCTCCGCATCGAGGAAGAACTCGGTGCTGCTGCAAAGTATGGCTACGGCAAGAAAACCAAGCGTGCTGAATAATTCAAGCGGTTATAACGCTTATTATAATAAGGAAAGCGCCTCCGTCAAGGGGCGCTTTCCTTATATTATATGCTAATGATAATGTTTGATTGGGGGGTCAGTAGGTGACCAGCCGTATGATTCGTATCCCGTGAGAGCGGTGATGGCGTGCATATTCGGTTATGTTGAGCGGGTCTAAGATGACTTTCCCCTCTTTTGACGAGGCGTGAATCATTCTTGCGCTTCCTTCGATGATTCGGACTATCGCCATGTGGGTTATGTCGAGACCCTTTGTGGACGTGGTGAAACAGATGATGTCGCCGTCGTGTAATTCTGAAGCGAGCTTCTTGTCTTTGAGCGAACTTCCTTTCAGATAGGGGAAACGGTGGTTGCTGAATCCTGCCTCAATGTTTTTTATCCCTGCAAGATTGGCCGAATCGGCCAAAGCTGCATATTTGTCTTTGTTTGACGACATATAATCGAGGGATTTGATATTATAACGTGCGTCATGCATGTCGGCAGTGATTTCTTTGAAGTTTCCGCGTGACACGTTGTCCAGAATCCAGTCGCTTATATAATGGAGCCTGGACGGGTAACCGTTGATTTCGCCGTTGCGGTAACGTATGCGTTGCAGGTTGTAGGCAAAGTCGTGCCATGATTGCCGGTTTTCCGAAGCGGTGTATGCCATTGCCAATACTGTTTCGACAAATGTCGTGCAATCCATTTCGTCGAGATTTATTGTCAGTTTTTCTTTGTCATTGCGGTCGAGGGTACCTCCGCAGTATGGGGTGCCGATGAATTTTTCTGCTATTCGTGCTACATTTCCCGCATCCCTGTGGCTGCATTCCTCAATCAGCATGTTTGTAATTCGGGTCGTGTCGTTGGACTCATTCTTAAAATCTATCTCTTGTGATGTGGCGGAAATGGCGAGTGCTAAACTTGCTGCCGCTATACATAATAGTTTCTTCGGCATTTTTATCTGGGATAATTGGTGTGGGATGGTCATGGCGGTTTTGTTTGATTCGTTTTTTTTTCTCCACGAAATTACTAAATTCTTTTGTCTGCATCAATTTTCAATTTTTTTTCTCTCCCATTTTTACAGGAAAGTTTTAGGCACGTGTCTGGCTTCTTTTGGAGGCTTTTTAGGGTGCTGGAGGTCATAAAAGGCTTGTTTTTGCCGTGTTTCTGCAAACGTATGTTAAATTTGTTGTTTTCAATGAACTTTTTGTGTGTAAAGTTTGGACGTGAACCAGGAAAGGCGTACCTTTGCACTCGCTTTCGGGGACTGAGGTTCCCGCGGGTCACCCCGAGTGGTTCCCGTTGCCGATAGCCGGGGTCTCCCCGAAAAAAAAACTCGGTGAAAAATTTGGAGGTTATGAAAACAATGCGTAACTTTGCAACGTTTTTCGCCGCTCCCGCAAGGGAGGCCGGAGACAGCACATTGAAATGCTTACAATAGACACGAAGTAGAGTAGTACAAGAGCGAGAGTGAACGTGAGTGACTCGAGTCCTTGGTCAATTCTTGAAAACAATCCAAGCGGTTCTGACATGGGCCGAGCGTGGACGGCTGTTCGTGGGGCGCAATGCCGCCTGAAAATCGATTCTGAAAAGAATGAAAAAAAAAGATACAACAACGAAGAGTTTGATCCTGGCTCAGGATGAACGCTAGCGACAGGCTTAAC
>WSMN01000042.1 GCA_013316535.1 Muribaculaceae bacterium
CACTCTTTCCTCAAAAAGTAAAATCGCCTCAAAATATGCTTGTTATAATTTAACAGATGTTATGCACCCTCTTACAGAAGTGAACCCGGAAGACGGCTTATGGGTTTGTCAGAAGCCTGTATATGTTGCCGGGGTGAGCCGGTGCAGCTCTGCACGCACTTCAGGGGTGACTTCGAGCGTGTCGATGAATGCCGCGATGCTTTCAGCAGTGACGGTTGAATTCGTACGGGTCAGGGCCTTGAGGGTTTCATAGGGTTTGGGGTATCCCTCGCGCCGCAGGATGGTCTGTATGCCTTCGGCAACTACGTTCCACATTGCCGAAAGGTCGCGGTCGATGGCCTCCCGGTTGAGCAGGAGTTTGTCAAGGCCTTTGAGCGTGGAATGGAATGCTATGACGGAGTGAGCCATTGGCACGCCCACATTGCGCAGAACCGTGGAGTCGGTCAGGTCGCGTTGCAAACGCGATACAGGAAGCTTCTGTGCCAGGTGCGCATATATCGCATTGGCTATGCCGAGGTTGCCTTCGGAGTTCTCAAAGTCGATTGGGTTCACCTTGTGGGGCATCGCCGAGGAACCGACCTCACCGGCCTTGATTTTTTGCTTGAAATATTCCATGCTTACATACATCCACACATCCCGGTCGAGGTCGAGCACGATGGTGTTTATGCGTTTGAGGGCATCGAACAGGGCTGCCAGGTTGTCGTAGTTTGAAATCTGGGTGGTGTATTCCTCCCGTTCTATGCCGAGGTTCTCGCGCAGGAAGCGGGCTGCAAATTCCGGCCAGTTGTAAGACGGGTAGGCTGCATGGTGGGCGTTGAAGTTGCCGGTGGCACCTCCGAATTTTCCGCTTACCGGCACAGCGCGGAGCTGTGCGGCCTGTTGGCGCAGACGATATACATATACCATGAATTCCTTGCCGAGGCGTGTTGGTGAGGCCGGTTGACCGTGGGTCTTGGCCAGCATCGGTATATCGGCCCATTCGTCGGCACGTTGCTCCAGGGTGTCGATTAGCCGGTCGAGCAACGGGAGATAGGATTCGGTGAGCGCGTCGCGCAACGACATGGGGACTGCGGTGTTGTTTATGTCCTGTGAGGTAAGGCCGAAATGAATGAATTCTTTCCATCGTCCGAGGCCGAGGCGGTCAAACTCCTCCTTGAGGAAATATTCCACAGCCTTTACATCATGGTTGGTTATCGCTTCATGGCTCTTGATGCGCTCTGCATCGGCGGCGGTGAAATTTTCGTATATGGCACGCAGGCGTTTGAACAGGTCTTGCCGGGTTTCGGAATCATTTGCTATATCGGCCAGCTGCGGCAAAGGCAGGGTGGCAAGTGCAATGAAATATTCCACTTCCACCTTTACGCGGTAGCGGATGAGGGCGAATTCCGAAAAATAGAGGTCGAGGCCGGATGTTTTTCCCCGGTAGCGGCCATCAATTGGCGAGATGGCGGTCAGCTGTGTCAGTTCCATATACGTTGTGGTAAGAATTGATGGGTTGTATTTCATTTTTTTTATGGATGATGGCGGGGAGGCTTAACGCTCTGATTTGCAATAACCACGCCTGCTAATCGTCCGTTCTGCGTTACAAAATTACGAAAATTTCTTGAAAAAAGTTGTTCTAAAATTTGGAAGGAATAAAAAAAGTGCCTAACTTTGCATCGCTTTTGAGGCGAGAAGGGCGCTTAGCTCAGCTGGTTCAGAGCGTCTGCCTTACAAGCAGAGGGTCGGCGGTTCGAATCCGTCAGCGCCCACTTCCCCTTCCCCAACTCAATAGAAACTCCGATTCATCATCCCGATGTTTCGGAGTTTCGCTTTTTTCCCGTCGCACCACCTCGACGTATATAACGGCGCATGGTAGAGACGGCATTCATGCTATTTTGTAACTTACTGGAGGCCAATGTAAAAGACGGTATTCATGCCGTCTCTACCATGCGTGTGACGCTCGTCTTTTAAAAGAATCAGTTGCAAACCCCGGTTGAACAGTTACGTTAAGAACATTGATTCCATGTATTGGCCTGCGCCCTCTGCGGGGGTGTTGTATGTATGGTGGTGTGGAATGGCTCTCGCAGATAACGCAGATGACGCAGATTTTTGCGTGCGGCTAAGGGATGTAATAATAAATAATGTGAGTTCGAGATAGAGGAGTAATGCGTATTTGTGGAAAATCTGCGGAATCTGCGTTCTCTGCGAGAAAATTTTGTAGAGGGTTTTCACGTGGATTACGCAGATGTTTTGCGTGCAGTGAATGGACGGATAAAGAATGACAAGGGTGATGTGGTGAAATGTAGTTTAACAACGTGCCCAGATTTTAATAAATAAAGGAGGGTTCGATATAAGCAATCAGATGTCTATGTTCTGATTGCTTATATCGAACCCATATTGACGATTACCATGGCTTATGGTGTTTGACAACACCGCCATGGGTTGTGGATGTCGGTTTTGCCGGAATCAGCGGACGGTTTCTTTGGAAACCTTGTTGCCACGTACCACAATATAGAGGCCTGGGGTGGGGTTGTCGACGCGCACACCCTGTAGATTATAGTAAATGGGTGCAGTTGTTTCGTTGGGTTCTGCTGACGTGCCGTCGATACCGCTTTGTCCGGGGGCGGTGACAAGAAGGGTCATGTCGGCGAAATTGGCTGTTATATCGTATGTGCCGGGTGCCACGCCCCATGAATAAGCGGCTGATGCGTTTACATTGGCGGGATATTTAAGGAATTCCACCGGTGTGCCCACGTTCACCGGCGCATCCTTGTCGATGGCTCCGTAGCGGTCGGAGGAGTTTACCACATCCCAGTCGGCTCCAAGGGTGGTGACAAGCGAGAAGAATGCTTTGCTTTCCCCTGCAACGCATGAAAGGGTGACGTTATGGGCGGTCATCTTGTTGCCATCGGCAGTCATTTTGACGCCTACTGTCGTGTCCCAGCTACCTTGGGCAAGGTTCCCTATTACGTAGAGGTCAGTTGGGATGCCGGGTGCCGGGTCGGGAGTGGGGTCAGGTGTCGGGTCGGGTTCAACCACACCTGTCTTTGACCATACGCAGTAGCCGTTGCCTGATGCCTTGATGTCGGAGTTGGAATAGCCCGATGGGGAATCCATTGCCGAGCCGATTTTCACCACGAGCTTGCCTTTCGAGCCTGTCACTTCGGCCATGTAGCAATCACGGGTGGTTTTCAGCACTTTCACCGCGCTCATGTTGTGGATGCCGACTGCATTTCTGACGGCGATGAGTTTCTTGATCTCGGTTTTGTTGGATTTCCAGTGAGGGAGGAACACGCACGGGGTGCCCGGTGAGCATAGGATGAATGCGTTGGCGGCGATTACATTGCCGTTGAATTTGCTCCCGTCGCGGTAGGTGTCGTGGTTATCGACGAACGTGACTGAATATTGAGCATAGCCGAAATGGATCATTCCTGCCGGCTGCGGGGTGGTGCCGTTGGCCTTCCACACGAGTTGTGTCATGTCGTTTTCGGCAAAAGCCTTGTTTATGGCATATTTGCCCGGGAAATCGAATGCTGCCGACTGCTTGCCGGTAGCCTCTATCCATGCCGCCACGGCATCGTAGCTACCGTCCCAGTATTCTCCCACGGAATAGGTGGGTTTGGAGTATTCGTTGTAGATTTTATTGAAACGGCCGGCGTAGCCTTTAACCATGTCGTAGCGGAAGCCGGTGTAGCCAAGGTCTTCAAGCAGGAATTTGCAATAGTTTTTCACGTTGTCCTGCACGTTGGCATTGGTGTGGTCAAGGTCGCGGCATCCGTCGAAATTCTCACCTGTGTCGGGAGCGCCTGTGGGTTTGACCTGGCCTGATGCGTTAACCAGTTCGTCGTTGGAGCAGATTCCTTCGGGGCCTATCTGCCATGTGCGTCCGTTCCATTGTTCCACCGGGAAATCTGCCCAGTTGGTCACTCCGTTGCGGTGGTTGACAACCACATCGGCGATTATTCCTGTGCCTTTTTCCTTGAATGTTGTTATCATTTTGCGGAGCTGCGATTCGGTTCCGAACGATGAATTGTGGTTGGTGAACCAATATTGGGGCATGTAGCCCATGTTGTTGCCGCTTCCGCATCGCCCGGAGTTGGGGACCCATATCAGCTTGAAGTACTGGCTAAGCTCATCGGATTGGGATTCGAGATTTGTCCAGCGGGTGTCGGAGTATGAATCCCAGTAGAATCCCTGGAGCATAACGCCCTCATAATTGGCTGGCCATGCATAGTTGCCTCCTTGCATTGCCGAAACCGACATGGCGATTGCGCAAGTGGCCAGCAACGGCCTTGCGAAAATTTTCATGGTCTGAAAAATGATAAGTTAAAGATGATGTAAGTAGATTCACAAAATTAGCCATAAGCCTTGAGAATACATGGCTTATGGTTGTTAAATTTTGTAAAACCGATGGCCGGGCATTGGGGTCGCGGCTTGTTCAGAATTTCTGCATGTCGACAAGATGCTTGTAGTAACCGTTGAGTGCCAGCAGTTCATCGTGTGTGCCGCGTTCCACTATTCGTCCTTCATGTAGCACACATATTAAGTCGGCGTTCTTTATGGTCGACAGGCGGTGTGCGATTACCATGGTCGTGCGTCCGCTCATTAGGCGGTCAAGGGCTTCCTGTACAAGCTTTTCGCTCTCTGTGTCGAGTGCCGACGTCGCTTCGTCGAGGATGAGCAACGGTGGGTTCTTGAGGATGGCGCGGGCAATTGAAATGCGTTGCCTTTGTCCGCCGGAAAGGCGGCAACCGCGGTCGCCGATGTTGGTCTCGTATCCTTTTTCGGAGGCCATTATGAAATCATGGGCGTTGGCAACCTTTGCGGCTCGTATCACATCGTCCATCGTGGCGTTCTGCACCCCGAAGGTAATATTGTTGAAAAATGTGTCGTTGAAGAGGATTGCTTCTTGGTTCACATTGCCCATGAACGAACGGAGGTCGTGCACGCGGAGGTCGCGAACATCCACCCCGTCTACTTTGATTGCACCTTTCTGCACATCGTAGAAGCGAGGCAGAAGGTCGGCCATGGTGGATTTGCCCGATCCTGACTGCCCTACGAGAGCCACTGTGGAACCTGCCGGGATGTCGAGGGACACATCGTGCAGCACTTCGTTGGTGCCGTAGCTGAATGTAACGTCATCGTAGGTTATTTGTCCCTTCAGGTGCTTTATCTCTTTGGGGGATACAGGGTCTTTTATGGGGTTCTGCGCTCCGAGAATCTTATCCACGCGTTCCATGGAGGCAAGGCCTTTCTGAATGGAGTACATTGCCTTCGACAAATCCTTGGCAGGGTTGATGATGGTGTAGAAGATCACCATAAAGTAGATGAACTCTGATGCGTTCATTTCCGATGTGCCGCTTAGAATGAGCGAGCCGCCGAACCAAAGCACTATTGCAATGGCGCATGTTCCGAGGAACTCGCTCATGGGGTGGGCAAGGCTCTGACGGCGTGCAATGCGGTTGGAAAGGCGGTAGAACAGGTGGTTCTCGCGGTGGAAGCGGTCTTTGACCTTTTCCTCGGCGTTGAATGCCTTGATGATGCGCAGGCCGCCGAGGCATTCCTCTATGTTCGACATGAGCACACCCCATTGGTTCTGTTGCTCGAGCGACTTGCGTTTGAGGGATTTGCCGACACGCCCCATCACCAGGCCGGCGAGCGGCAGGAGAACCAATACAAAGATTGTCAGTTTCCACGACACGGCAAACATCATTCCCAGGCAGGCCAGAATCATGATGGGGTTCTTGAACATCATGTCGAGCGACTGCATGATGGAGTTCTCGATTTCGGCAACGTCGCCGCTCATCCTTGCCATAACATCGCCTTTGCGTGCTGCTGTGAAAAAAGAGATGGGGAGGGTCACCATCTTGTTGAACACATAATTGCGGATGTCGCGCACAATGCCGTTGCGCATAGGTATGATGAAGTAGGAGCATAGATATGACACCCCGGTCTTCAGCCCCGTCATAACCACAAGGGCTGCTGCGAGCATGGCAAGCGTCGCGGCAGGACCATAGTCGGTTATTGCTTCTTGCGTGTAATAATAGAAGTTGTTGATGAAAACGTCCTTGACCGAATGGCCTTGGTCGAGCGACATATATTCGTAGACGCCTTCGCGCACCTTGAACAGCATTTCAAGGATTGGGATGATAATCATGAACGAGAAGAGTGTGAGCAACGCTGAAAGGATGTTGCACACAACGTTGAGGACTACGAATTTTTTATATGGCGGTACGAATCGGCGGAGTATGACGATAAATTCCTTCATCTTTGTGATGTGTCGGTTTGGTTTATGGCTGCAAAGGTACGAAAAAGTGGCGAGAAGTGAGAAATCAGAGGCAAGCCGGCACCATAGCTGCGTTATATGATTTATAAATTTTATAAGTCTTATAAGATTTATAAAATCAGCTATGGCATCGGCTTGCCTCTGATGTTTTGTGGCTCCGGGTCGATTATTTCACCAGCTCCATCCCTTTGCGGATGGCGGCCTCGTTGGCCGGGATGAGGTGATGGTGGCGTTCGGGAAGGGCTTTCTTCAGTCCGCGCACAACGGCTTCCACCGGCACATCGGGACGCATTTTCAGCAGTGCGCCCAACAGAATCATGTTGTAGCTCTTTGCCTGGCCTGTCTCGATGGTAGCTTCCATGGCTTCCACCGGCACCACCTTGATGTCGGTGCGTGTCGGGGCATGGTGTATGCCGTAGGGGTCGTAGATGAGCACTCCGCCGGGTTTCACCTTGCTCTCGAACTTATCGAGGCTCTGCTGGTTGAGAATCACGGCTGTGTCGTAGGTGTCGAGCACGGGAGAACTGATGGCCTCGTCACTAAGGATGACTGTCACATTGGCGGTGCCGCCGCGCTGTTCGGGTCCGTAGGAGGGCATCCATGTAACCTCCATGTCGTTTTCCAAAGCGGCGTAAGCCAGTATCTTCCCCATGGAGAGGACGCCTTGTCCGCCGAATCCTGCTATGATAATTTCGTCTGTCATAGTTCTAATGTATTATTGGAGGTGGTTACTGTGCCGTGCCGGCGGGTATGGCGGTGTCCTTGATGTCTCCCAGCGGGTAGTGGGCAAACATGTTCTCGGCCATCCATTTGTTGGATTTGTCGGGGGTCATCTTCCAGCCCGAGGAGCAGGTCGCCACTATCTCAACGAACGATGTGCCTTTCTTGTCGCGTGCGTTGGTGAACGCTTTTTTGAGGGCGGCCTTGGCTTTGCGCACGGCGGCGGGTGTGTGGACTGCCTGGCGGGTCACGTAGCATGTGCCGTCGAGGAGGCTTACCACATTGCTTACCCGCAAGGGGAAGCCGTTGAGGTCGGCACGGCGGCCGTAGGGGGTTGTTGCGGTTTTCGCACCCTCGAGGGTGCATGGCGACATCTGTCCGCCGGTCATGCCGTAAATGCCGTTGTTGATCATTATGATGACGATGTTTTCGCCACGGGTGCATGCGTGGATGGTCTCGGCTGAACCGATAGCGGCCAAATCGCCGTCCCCCTGGTAAGTGAACACCACTTTGGAAGGGTAGAGGCGGTTGACGGCAGTGGCGAGGGCGGGTGCACGTCCGTGGGCTGCCTCAATCCAGTCGCAATCGATGTAGTTGTAGGCGAACACGGCGCATCCCACCGGGGCGATGCCTATGGCGGAATCCTCGAGGCCCAGTTCCTCGATGACTTCTGCCACAAGTTTGTGGACCACTCCGTGGCTGCACCCCGGGCAGTAGTGCATTATATTTTTGTCGAGCAGGCGCGGGCGCGAGTAGACTTTGTTTTCAGGCTTGATTATATCTTCGCGTTTCATGTGGCTCATTTTTGTGGATTGGGATTGATGAAATCTTTTCGCAGGGAATCGAGCACTTCCTGGGGGTTGGGCACGATTCCGCCCATTCTGCCGAAGTGGGTTACGGGCACGCTGTCGCTGACGGCAAGGCGCACATCTTCAATCATCTGTCCGGCGTTGATTTCAACGCACAGGATGCCTTTGACGTTGCGCGCAGCCTCGCGGATGGCTTCGTAGGGGAACGGCCAAAGGGTGATGGGGCGTATCAGGCCGATTTTTATGCCCTCTTTGCGGGCTTCTTCTATGGCCTTGAGGCAGATGCGGGCTATGGAGCCGAATGCCACTATCAAATAGTCGGCATCCTCGGTGTATTTGGCTTCGTAGCGCACTTCGTTTTTCTCGATTTCACGGTAAGTGCGCTGGAACCGCTCGTTGTTCTTCTCCATCATGGCGGAATCCAGCTCCAGCGATGTGACTACGTTGCGCTTGCGGCCACCTTCCCGTCCGTTGACAGCCCAAGGGCATTGCCGGCGCACTTCTTCGTCGGTGCGGCGCGGACGTTGCGGCGGCAACACAACTTTTTCCATCATCTGCCCCACGATGCCGTCGGCCAGTATCATTGCCGGTGTACGGTATTTGAACGCGAGGTCGAAGCCGAGGCCAACGAAATCGGCCATCTCCTGCACCGTCGACGGCGCGAGCACAATCAGATGGTAGTCACCGTGACCTCCACCTTTGGTGGCCTGGAAATAGTCGCTCTGCGAGGGGTGGATTGTGCCAAGGCCGGGGCCTCCGCGCATCACATTTACAATGAGTGCCGGCAGTTCCGATGCTGCGAGATAGGATATCCCTTCCTGCATTAGGCTTACGCCCGGCGATGAGCTGGATGTCATCACAGCTTTGCCGGAAGCGGCACCGCCGTAGACCATGTTTATAGAGGCTACCTCGCTTTCGGCCTGCAGCACTACCATGCCGGTGGTTTCCCACGGCATGAGCGCCTCAAGGGTTTCAAGCACCTCGCTCTGGGGGGTGATGGGGTAACCGAAATACCCGTCGGCGCCGTAGCGGATGGCGGCGTGGGCTATCGCCTCGTTACCTTTCATCAGTTTTATATCATCTTTCATACTGATGTTGTTTAAACGTTAATCTCTAAACGCTGGACGTTTATCGTTTAACGGGTGGGTTCTTGGAATTAGATGTTAGCACTGTTTTTTCGCCGAACGGCATCAGCGTTCAACCACTTTGTAGACTTCGATGCAGGCGTCGGGGCAAACCAGGGCGCAGGCTGCACAGCCTATGCAGGCCTCCGCGTTTTGTGGATAGGCGAAATGGTAGCCTCGGTCGTTGACTTCTTTCGGCTGAAGGGCGAGCACATCGCATGGGCAGGCCACCACGCAGAGGTCGCATCCTTTGCAACGTTCCTGCTCGATGGTGACGGCTCCGTGAATCTTTGCCATACTGTTAAGATGTTGATTGGTTGTTGGTATTAGCTGGCTTGCCGGTACTTTAAGGCCCGGCCATGGCCGTTGCCGGTTAACTCATGGAAAGGGCAGATGGCTGCCGTGTCTTTCCAAATCACAAAATTAGCATATAATTTCTGAAATGCAACATTTTCGTCGATTCTTTACCTGAAAAAATGATTGTGCCTAATTGTGTGCCTTATATAGGCATCTGCAGTGATTATTTTTAGGCATATTGTTTGGTGCCCGGTGATTTTTTTGCCGAGACCTTTTGACTTTACCCGGTGCGGGCAGTCTCATACATGTAACCAATGAAGATTTTATGAAGAATTATGGTATTCGCCGGTTTCTGCCGGTGGTTGCAGTGGTTGCTATGTTGTGGGCTTCGGCAGATTCGCAGGCTCAAGGGCGTTGCGGTGTCCATGGCCGCCATGAATATGAGGGGAGGCACCGTGGGTGTGCATATGCCATCTCGCCCGAGGGATTTGAACGTTTGGTGGCGATAGTGAAGGAGCAGGGTTTCAGCGACCGCAAGCTCCTGGTTATAGAAGCGGCATCCCTTGGCGGTTGGTTCACATCGGGGCAATGCGCCGCGCTCATGTCGGAATTCGATTTCGATGAAAAGAAGCTCGATGTGCTACGTCTGCTGGCTCCCCGCCTTACAGATACTTGCGATTATTCCGACATCCTTGACCGGCTCGACTTTGAATCATCGCGCCGCACTGCCGCCGACATCCTTTTGGGTCAGCAAAACCCGTTTTAACCCCGGCAGTAGAGACGCCTGGTGCGGGCGTCTCGCGGACATTCCACGTTATAAAGGCTTGGCTTCCAAATATTGCAAGACACCCGCACGGGGTGTCTCTACTGCGGTTGTTCCGGCCTTTCAAACGATGTCCAACCTGACACAATGCATTCTATCTCGCCGGACTAATACTTCTATCACTCTTCCAACGGACTAAACCGACTGATAAAATTGATGCCGCGCGTTGTAAAACGCACGGCATCAATTTTGGAGCGGTAAACGAGGCTCGAACTCGCGACCCTCAGCTTGGGAAGCTGATGCTCTACCAACTGAGCTATTACCGCAGGTGTTCTGATGTAACGGTGCAAAGGTATGGATTATTTTTGGTATGACAAAACGTTTTTCGGGTATTTTTCGGCTGTGTCTTTATTTGTAATTTTGCAGTGAAGTTGAAAGAATGAATCTCATGCAGATGTTAGGATATGGAAACGAATGATATGCAGAATAATGTGATTAAGACTTTGGCCAATCGGGAGTTCGGGGGCGAACGTGCTTTGTTCGCGGTGAAGAATGTCAGGCTGGTGGATTGTGTGTTCCATGCAGGTGAATCTGCCTTGAAGCGCACAGCCGGTATCGTTGCGGAGAGATGCCGTTTCGAGGGGAAATATCCGTTCTGGCACGCCGAAGGCTTCCGTGTCGCGGATTGCGACTTCACGCCGGGTGCGCGTGCCGCGCTTTGGTATTCGCGCGACCTGGAGATGCTGCATACCCGCGTTGATGCCCCCAAGATGTTTCGCGAGATGGAAAACCTTAGGCTGGTTGACGTAAAGATTCCTGATGCGCAGGAAACCCTTTGGGGGTGCCGCAATGTGACGCTGCGCGAGGTGGAGGTGGCAAATGCCGACTATCTGTTCATGCGTTCCTCCGACATTGACATCGACGGTTACCGCCAGCAGGGCAACTACTCGTTCCAGTATTGCATGAACGTGGTTATTCGCAATGCGGTTATCGATTCCAAGGATGCGTTCTGGGAGACGGAGAACGTTACCATCTACGATTCGGAGATTACCGGGGAATACCTCGGGTGGCATTCGAGGAACCTGAAGCTTGTGCGTTGCAGAATCAACGGCACGCAGCCGCTGTGCTACGCCAGCGGGCTTGTGATGGAGGATTGTGTGATGGGCGACGAATGTGACCTTGCATTCGAGGATTCCGATTTCAATGCAACGGTCAAGTCGGCCATCGTGAGCGTGAAGAACCCGCGCAGCGGGCACCTCAAGGCTTTGGCGATAGGGGAGATAATCAAGGACAAGAATGTGCTCGCGCCCGATGATTGCGTGATTGAGACGGAGGTGTGACCATGGATGTTTTCGATGAGATTGTTGACCGGCAGGGAAGCGGTTCCTATAAATGGGATTCCGACAACGACCGGGATGTGATTCCCCTGTGGGTGGCCGACATGGATTTCCGTACCGCCCCGGTGGTTGTGGATGCGTTGCGCCGAAGGGTTGAGCACGGTGTATTCGGCTACACGCTGGTGGGCGATTCATATTATGATGCCCTCACGGGATGGTTCAGCCGTCGGCACGGATATGACATCGACCGCCGGATGGTGCTTTACACATCCGGTGTGGTGCCTGCCATATCTGCTATAATAAAGGCGTTGGTGAAGCCCGGAGAAGGTGTGATTGTGCAGACCCCGGTTTACAATTGCTTCTTCTCGTCGATTCGCAATAATGGCTGTGTGCGGATTGACAGCCCTCTGCTGCGTGTGCCCCTCGGCGACGGGCTGTTCACCTACGAGATGGATTTCAATGACCTCGAGCGCAAGGCCGCCCGACCGGATGCACGTATGCTGTTGTTGTGCAATCCTCACAATCCGGCGGGGAGGGCATGGCGGCGTGAAGAGCTTCGTCGTGTTGCCGGTATATGCCGCCGCAATGGTGTAATTGTGGTGAGCGATGAGATTCATTGCGAGCTGACGATGCCGGGTGTGGAATATGTGCCGTATGGAACCGTCGACCGCGATGTGAACGGCGGTGTGCCGCAGGCAATCGTTTGCCTGTCTCCATCGAAGGCTTTCAACACCGCAGGTTTGCAGATTGCCAATATCGTGTGTCCCGACGAGGCGGTGCGTGCCGCCGTTGACAGAGCTATCAATATCAACGAGGTGTGTGATGTCAATCCTTTTGGCGTTGAAGCCTTGAAAGCGGCCTATACCGCCGAAGGGGAGGCATGGCTTGAGGGATTACGCGGATATTTGCGTGACAATTATCTGTTTATGCGTGATTACTTGCGCAACAGCCTTCCTGAATGTCCCGTCACAGATCTGGAGGCCACTTATCTGCCGTGGGTCGATGTAAGTGCCTTGGGGATTGCCTCGGAAGTGCTTGAAGAACGGCTCAAGACCGAGGCTAAGGTGTGGGTGAATTGCGGCGAGATGTATGGTGCGGGTGGTTTTGTCCGCATCAACATCGCTTGTCCGCGAAGCGTGCTTGCCGAGGGATTGAGTCGCATGGTGGAATGGATTGCAGAGGCACGGACGGAAATGGAATGATATGCTGAAATTGATTCAATCGGGTGCTCCGTTGTCGTTCAGGCAGCGGCTCGCGCTCACAGCTAAACTCTCGTGGCCGGCTATAATGGCGCAGCTGTCGAGCATTATGATGCAATATATAGATGCCGCCATGGTGGGGCGTCTCGGAGCCGATGACAGTGCTTCGGTAGGGCTGGTGTCAACCAGCCTTTGGCTGTTTTGGGGGCTTTGCTCTGCCGCGACGGTGGGGTTCTCGGTGCAGGTGGCTCACCGCATAGGTGCTGCGGACTATGCCTCGGCGCGCGGCGTTTTGCGGCAGGGCATCACCGCATCGCTGATTTTCGGGGCTGTTATGGCCTTGATTGGGGTTTCTATCGCCGCCCCGCTTCCGGGCTGGCTCGGCGGCACAGAAGCGGTCAGCGGCAAGGCTACGGTTTATTTCCTTGTGTTCGTGAGTGCTTTGCCGCTGCTGTCGCTAAACTACCTCGGTAGTGCCATGTTGCGGGCGTCAGGCAACATGAAGACTGCCGGTGCACTGAATGTGCTGATGTGTCTGTTAGATGTGGTTTTCAATTTTTTCCTCATATTCCCGCCGCATCAAATCGTTTTGGGAGGGATGGAGGTTTCGCTTCCCGGAGCCGGTCTCGGTGTGCTCGGGGCGGCGTTGGGAACTGTATGTGCCGAGGCCGTGACCGCCGGATTGGTTATGTGGCAGGTGTGTTGGCGGCAGAACGATCTGGCGGTTTTCGGGCGTGTGGCGCGCCGACGAATCGACGGCACTGCGGGAAACAGCGAAACAGGAGGCCTGAAATCTTTTATTCCTACGGGCATGGTGCTCCGCAATGCCGTAAAGGTGTCGGCTCCGATGACGCTTGAGCACGGGGTGATATGCGGCGCGCAGATAATGGTGACGATAATTGTGGCACCCTTGGGGGTGATGGCTATCGCAGCCAACGCATTCGCCGTGACGGCAGAGGCTTTGTGTTATATGCCCGGCTACGGGATAGGGGATGCGGCCACCACATTGGTGGGGCAGAGCTATGGGGCGCGGCGCCATGATCTCGCGAGGCAGTTCGGCTACCTGACGGTGGGGCTTGGCATGGTGGTAATGACGCTTATGGGTGTGGTGCTGTGGCTGTTTGCCCCGGTGGTGATGGAGATTCTTTCGCCGGTGGGTGAAATCCGGGCTCTCGGCGCGTCGGCTTTGCGCATAGAGGCATGGGCAGAACCGATGTTCGCCGCTTCGATTGTGGCCTACGGGGTGATGGTAGGGGTGGGGGACACAATTGTACCTGCGGCCATGAATTTTTCAAGCATATGGCTGGTGCGTCTCCCTCTCGCGGCGGTGCTTGCCCCGCGCATGGGGCTTGACGGAGTGTGGCTGGCCATGTGCATCGAGCTGTGCTTCAGGGGTGCGATATTCCTTTGGCGGCTTCTTAAAGGCACTTGGCTCAAACATGGGTTACGCACAACCGGGGCTACGGGATGAATGTGTGTTTTGTCTCCCTATTGAAGAATGCCGGCAGGTGATAACGGCAGTTTCACTTCGTGACCGTTGGTGTCTTTCCAGATTAGCTTCAACCCCATGTTGTGGTCATGTAATGCCTCTATGCCCTTCTTCAACTGTTTGTTGGCGAGGTTTGCCTTGAATTCCTCAACGGCTGATTGCCGGAGCTGGGGGAGTTGGTCCCCGGTTATGCCTGCGAGACTGATGTGGGGACGGCAGAAGAATGTTATTGCCAGCGTGTCGCCTTCGATTTTGGCTTGTGAGTCGGTAAACAGCCCGGTGCGAGCCTCGGCGGCGCGGAATTGAGCCGAGTTAAGCTCTTCAACCATCCTGTCGATGGCCTGAGAGCGTGAACTGCATCCGGTCGCCATCAGGCAGAGGGATGATGCCAGGATTATATGCCGAAGCAATTTGGATATTGGTGCCATAGTTGTAGGTTGTTTGAATATGTGGGTCAAAAGTACAAAAGATAAGTAAGTCGTGGAAATTATTTTATATTATCGGGGAGCATTATTTCAGTCGGGTTGTCCTCAAAGATAAGGGAGTGTGGCGAGCTACACGACTGAAGATGAGAGGGAAAACTGGCGAAATAATGCAGCTGATGATATAAAGCCTTCATAATTCCTTTATGCGTAATAATTTTCATGACTTACTTAAACGAACAAATGGACATGGTTGTTAAACCTTATGGATGTTTTGTGCATCTAAGAAGGCAAGAGATTGTCTAAAAAAAGAAATAACTATGAAGAAGATATTGCAATCCGTCACGGCTTTTGTAGTGGCATTCGCCATGGTTGCCGCTCCTGTGGCCGATGCCCAGCAGCGTGGCCGTCAGGCCAACGGCGCGACCCATAGCTCGGCCAACGGTAACAGGCCGTCATCGTCCCGTCCGGGACATTCTTCGGGTAACCGTCCCGGAAATTCCGGCAATCATCGACCTTCAACCCCGGGTAACACCCGTCCGGGCAATAGCCATCGCCCTGGTGAAAGCGGGAATCACGGCGGCAACAGACCCGGGAACAGACCGGGCAACAATCATGGTTACCGCCCGGGCACAGGCCCCGTAGCCCCGCGTCCCGACCATCGCCCCAATGGCAGCCATCGTCCGGGCACGACTCCTGGTAATCATAATCGTCCGGGACATAATCCTCCCGGTCATCATCATCATCATCATCATCGTCCCACACCTCCGCGTCCTCCCCGCCATGAC
>WSMN01000157.1 GCA_013316535.1 Muribaculaceae bacterium
TGAAATCGAGTCAATATCCATCTGACTCCGGGAAACAATCAGAGGGTGTTGCAGAACTTAATATTTGGCAATAACTTTGTAGGGATGCACCCCTGCAATCGGGGCTCTGCAACACCCTCCCACTAATACCATTCTGCCATGGCATCAATATTCTCACGGATAGCCGCAGGGGAAATCCCCTCCTACAAAGTGGCCGAAGACGACCGCCACTTCGCGTTCCTCGATATCAGCCCCGTTCATCCGGGACACGTTCTGGTAATCCCCAAAAAAGAGGTAGACTACATTTTCGACCTCACCGACGAGGAATACACCTCACTGATGCTTTTCGCAAAGCGCGTGGCCAATGCCATAAAAAAAGCTATCCCATGCAAAAAAGTGGGAGTGACAGTCATCGGGCTTGACGTTCCCCACACCCATGTGCACCTCGTTCCGATGAACACTGGTGCCGACATGAATTTCTGCGCGCCGAAACTCACCCTCCCCGACGAGGAAATGAGAAAAATCGCAACAAAAATCTCAACATGCTTTGAGTGAACCATGAAAGCAAACACAACATGTCGCGCCATTGCCGCAGCCGCCATCACAGCAACCATGATGCTGACGGGCTGCTCCGATAAAAACTGGCAGGCCGAAGGCACCATTGCCGGAGGTGAAGGGAAAAGCCTCGTGCTCGAAGCCCCCAACGGCAACGGAGGGTGGTATCCGCTCGACACCGTATCCACCGACAAGCACGGACATTTCTCCGTGAAAGGAGAACCGGCAGGACACCCCGAAGTTTACCGCCTGTCGCTCGACGGCAAATCGGTCTACTTCCCGATTGACAGCCTTGAAACCGTTACAATCACAGCCGAGGCTGCCAACTTCGGCACCGCCTACACACTGTCAGGCTCCGAACAGGCCGAAAAGATGCAGCAGATAAACGGCATGATTGCAAAAACGGTCAGCGAGCACGGAGAGGAAGCGGTGGCATACGACCCGGAGCTTAAACGGGCACTCTATGAAACCATCCTGCGCGACCCCGCCGGAATCGTGGCATACTACACCATTTTCCGTCGCGTAGGCAACACCCTTATTTTCAATCCGCAGGAAAAAACCGACCTGCGCATGATTGGAGCAGTCGCCAACGCCTTCGCATCGCAACGACCCTCCGACCCGCGCACCGCGTTCCTGGCATCGGTCTATCTCACCAACCGCAAAAACAGCGGCAGCTTCATCCCCTCCGACACCATCGTTGCACAGGAGATAAAGCTCCCTGAAATCGCCCTTCTCGACCGCGACGGAAACCGCCGGAGCCTCTCCGAGGTAACATCACAAGGCAAAGTGGTGATTCTTAACTTCACCGCCTATGCCGCCGAAAACTCCCCCGCTTTCAATCTCGAGCTGGCAAAGATTTACGATGCCCACAAAGCCAAGGGGCTGGAAATCTACCAGGTATCGCTCGACAACGATGAATTTCTTTGGAAACAGTCGGCACGCAACCTCCCGTGGATAACCGTATATAACTCACCCAAGGACGGCGCGGAAACCCTGATGAAATACAACGTGGGGCGCATCCCGTCGACATTCGTCATAAACCGCAACGGAGAACTTGTGGAGCGGGTGGACGACATAACCCACCTCCCATCCGCCATCGCCCGCTACCTGTAATCGGAAACTCCATTCGCCCATGAAAATCCTTCTCCTCGGCGATGCCAGCAATTGCCACCGCACTTTAGCCACCGGGCTCCGTCGGCTCGGGCACGATGTCACCGTGGCTTCTGACGGCACAATGTGGATGAACACCGAACGCGACATAGACCTGTTGCGACGATACGGGAACCAACTTGGAGGACTGGAATTATGGTGGCGCGTGAAACACAAATTACACCACCGGCTAAAGGGTTTTGACATAGTGGCCATCCACAACCCCATATTCCTCTCCCTTAAGCCACACCGATGCCGCTACATTTTTGACCGCCTCAAACGAGAAAACCGCTCCGTGTTCCTCACAGCATTGGGATGCGACACCTCATATGTGGAAGAATGCCTCGACCCAGAAAGCAAATTCAAATATAACGAATTCCGCCATTACGGGAAACCGGCGCCATATGACCTGAATCACCCGAAAATAGCAC
>WSMN01000043.1 GCA_013316535.1 Muribaculaceae bacterium
CCCACGATGATGATGAACGGCTCGGGGTCGGTGTAGAAGTCGCCGTTGTTGCCGGGAAGGAGGCTGTTGCGGTCGGCGTGGATGCGTATGCCTGTGAGGGTGAATATCACATCTTCGCCGGTATGGCCGTCGGCTGCTACATTCTCGATGCCTGTGGGGAGGTTCTCCACAGCGGGGTCGACGGCATAGGCTCGGAACGGTTCAAGGCGCACGGCCTTGTTGAATGTACCGTCGGAATAGCCGAATCGTGCTTCTGTCGGGCTCGTGAAGCGGTAGGAGCCAGTCAATGTTGTCGTGAATTCCGATGCCGGTTCGGTTTCGGGGGTTATCTCAACGTTGGATGCGTTGAATGTGACAGTTCCGCCGTTGGCCACTGCGCTACCCGGTGTTGCGTGCATCATCACCGGCACGTGGGCATCCTGTTCCGTGACGCTGACGTTTACCGTTCCCTGTTCGTCGATTCGGTTGATGACGCTGTAGAACAGCCCGTCGACGGACTCGGCTTTGAATGGGATGTAGAGTGTTTCGTTGGCATTCGGTGCCAGAGTGCGGCTGTAGGCGGCATGTGTGGCCGTGAAAGCTCGGTCGGTTCCGAAAGGATGGTTGTCGGATAGGATGAATTCCTCGCAAACACCGTCAACAACTACGTTGTTCCCCGTGGCCACCTTGCGGCCGGCGGTAGTGAACACGAGGGTGTTGGGGTTGAGACTTTCAAGCAAAAGTCCGTCGGGGAGTTCGCGGTTCTCGGAGAGGTCGACGGTCAGCAGCGATTCGTTGCCGTGGAGGGCGGTTTCCACAAGGGTTATGTCCTCGTCGGCGATGCGGCCTGCGAGCGGGAGATGTTCAACCGCCGATATGTCGCCCACGATGATGATGAACGGCTCGGGGTCGGTGTAGAAGTCGCCGTTGTTGCCGGTGGTGGTCTCCATGTCGCGGATCCAGGCGGTGTAGACACCAGGTTTGACCGAAGCGTCGGCTTTGAGCGACAGGCGCATCATTTCTCCTTTTGTTCCCTTTATGCCTTGTGCCATCGGGTCGTTATTAATCATTTTCACATGGTTGCTTTCAACGATACGCGCCAGGAACATGAAGTCGCGGCAACGGCGTGAGTTCTGGTACCATATGTCATGTTCGTTTTGTGGGTCGTCAAAGAGATTCAGGCTGAATCCTTCGGGAAGGTATACATCCCAATTCGTCGCGCTTGGGCGGTCTGCCTGGGTGTTGTTGAGATTGAGTACCATTTCGGCGGACTCGCCGGGGTTGATTGCCACCGGTGAAGCGTAGAGCTGGATGTCCTCATTCCTGGTGTAACCATAGTCTTCGGGTTTTTTGTCCCTCGGACTATGGGCGCGTACACGTGCGGGCAGCTTTTCGTCGAGGGCAAGTTCGGTGACTGATTTGACGTCGTTTGACTTGATGTCACCGTCATCGTTCACGTCGGCTGCCCAAGTGTCGAGAGGCGTTGATTCAGTTGCCATCACCAATGTCATTGTACCCACGATATCGGTTGAGGTGATCATGCCGTCGGTGTTCACATCTCCTTTGCGGCGAAAGCGTTCGATAGTGATTGCGGCTGTGGCCGGTTCGCACTCGAAGCTGCGCATCTGTGTGTCGGAAAGGTAGATGTTGCGCAGTTCGACCTGCGATGCAGCCGGGGTTGCATCCTTGCCGCAGGCCAGTCCGATGGTGAATATCGTGCCGGTATTGCCACTGATGATCGTTTCGTTGCTGTTGCCGAACACGATGACCCGCATGGATCCGTCGGGCTGACGTTTGCTGGCGATTGTGAATTGTTTGGTGTCAATGCGGTCGCCGAGGCGCAGGTCTGGCTGGCCGAGGGCATTGTCTGCAATCTCGACACCTTCGGGAAGATACATGTCAAACTGGAAGCTGTTGATTGCCGATTTGTTTTCGAGCGTCACATTGAGGTCGGCTTTGCTTCCGGCCATGATGGCCACACCGTCAACCGAAACTATGTCGTTGAGCACGGTGATGCGCCCGGTCACTTTGTTGAGGGCGACGGCTTCGCTGATGCCGCGCGACAGGTAAATGTTTTTCAATATGAACTGATAGGTGCCGTTGATGGCATCGGGAGCGACCACAATCGGGAGCGAAATTATGTCGCCGTCGTCGCCGGTGAGGTTGTTTTCGGCTGAACGGGGAATGCATATGAAACGCACCGAGCCGTCGGGCTGGGCTTTGTAGACTATGCTGTGGGTGCGGGTCATGCGTGAGCCTTTGGTGTAGTTGTACTCCTCGAACTCTTCATCGTATTCCACCTCGAATCCCTCCGGGAGCTGTATGTCGAACTGGTAGCCGTTGACGGCATCGTTGTTCCGGAGGTTTATCACCATGTTGAAAGTCTGCCCGGCAGCTGTTTTCGTATCGGCAACATACATGTAGTTGTCGCGGCGTTCCGAGCCGCTGACGGCATCTATCCCTTTGAGCTGCGGCATGTCGGAACCCGTGAGTGTCCAGGTCTTGGTGAAGTTCCAGCCCATTTCCTGATATGTCTTGGCCTGGCGCAGTAGGTCGCCCGATGTGGTTGCACCGTTCATCGGGTCTTCGTAGATCTGCTGTGCCACTCCGTTGACCGAGATGATCATTCGCTCGAGGGCGAGGTTGTCGCCGGTGGCGGGCAGTCTGGCTCCGTTGCGGCTCCCTGCGAGCACGCGCATACCGTTGCCGGTTTGCGATGAGATGGAAATCTGCTCGTTGGCGGCCACGCTGTGGGAGAGCGATGCGTCGGTGCCGTCGTTATAGGCCACCAGTCCGCCTGCGAGAGTGTCGGAAGTAAGGTTGCCCGATGCGTAGCAGTTGGCTACGGAGCCGAAATTGGTGGCCGCTACACCGGCCGTATAGCCCGTAGAGGTAAGGTTGGCCGAGCTGAAGCAGTCGGTGACAGTGCCACGGAGTTCGGCCACAAGTCCTGCCGCGGTGGTTGAGTCGCCGGTGCCGTTGATTGTGCCGGATGTGCAGCTGCACTCCACGCTCGATGCCTTGTCGGCGGTGGCGAAGATGCCTGCGGCATGTGTGCCGGAGCAGGTCAGGTTGCCGTTGAACACGCATAATGTGGCCGTGGTCGCCTTGGCCTCACCCACAAGTCCGCCGCAGTAACCGCTGCCGGTGACAGTGGAGTTGACCACCTGCACATTGCGGACGGTTGTGTTGCGTGCCGACCCGGCAAGCGCGCCGCAATAGTCGGTGCCGCTGATTGCGGCGTTCTCGATGGTGAGATTGGAGATTGTGGCATTCTGCAAGGTGGAGAAAAGGCCGCAGTAGGCTGCTCCGTTACCTTTGGCAATCGTCAGCCCTTTGATGGCGAAGCCGCTGCCATCGAATCCGGCCACCGAAGTGCCGTTCAGTCCTATCGGAGTCCATTCGGTTCCTGACAGGTCGATGTCGTTCATCAGCTTGTAGTAGGCATGGCCGTTGATGTTCTGGAGGTCGTTGGCGGTGAAAATCTGGTAGGGGTCGTCGGCAGTGCCGCTGCCGGGATAGCCGACGTAAGAGATTACGGCATAGCTCGGGAGCAGGTCGTCGGATTCGGCCCACACGGTTATCGTTTCGCCCGGTTTCATAGGTTCGGTGCGCACTGTCCATGTGTTGCCGTTGCATTCGGCTGAATATGTCTGGCCACAGTAGGTCATGTATACGCGGCCTCCCGATAGGCTTTTCCCCGACACCACGATGCTACCCGATGTGGGTTCCGACTGGATGATCGGTGGTGCGCACTGCGTGGCCTTGTAGGGGTAGCATTCTGTTTCCTGGATCGCCCATTCGGTGTCGAAGTCCCATCCGAGACCCTGGTAGGTGGCGCGGAGCATCATGGTTTCCATGCCGCTCTGGTTGCCGTTGAACAGGTTGGTGCTGAAGGATTGTTCCACTCCGTTAGCCGACACCTTCGCTCCGGTGAGGCAATAGTTGGAGCTCGTTGAGCCGAGTTCCCCGAAATAGTTGGTGGATACGGGGGAAATGCGTGCTACTTTTCCCACCGATGCGCTAAGCACCGGGTTGAGGGCGAAGTTGGAGGTGACAACGGTGCCCCGATCGACGATGTTGCCGATTATGCCGCCGACATATTCGCGCCCGGCAATCGAGGCCATAGCGTAGCAGCGGTTTATAGTGGAATGGGCTGTTGTGCGGTTCGCAGATGTGTATGTTTGGTTTGTAAGACTTTCTTTTATGTATCCTATTACGCCCCCAATATTGTCGCGACCTGTGATTGAGCCGTTGAAGTAAGAGTTGTCAATGTCGGTGATTTGACCGGAGCCTACAAGTCCGCCGACTTCGTCGGATACAGGGGAGTTTATGTTTCCAAGTGCGAAACAACCATTGATATCAACTTGTGTGTAAAATGTGCCGGAATAATAATAGTTGTAGTAGTAGGAATCGCGTGTGACTTCTTCAGTTTTTGAAGCTGAGAATCCTATAAGTCCACCGACTCCTCGGCCGGCCTGTTGTGTGGTTGCGATGTGGAATGAAGTGCCGCAGTTGTGGATGTTAACTTTCTGTTTTTCGTAAGGCTCTGGCTCTGAGATGAGTTTATAAAAAGAATAATCGCCATAGAGATAGCCGATTAGGCCGCCGAAATATTTGTTCGCTCCTGATTCGCCTGTTATGGTTGATTTTGCGAAGCAGTGGGTGACGCTGTAGGGTGAGGTTCCCGATTGGACATAACTGCCAATGAGGCCGCCGGAGCTTTCCGTACCACTGACGGTCGCATCGGTGCGGCAACCGCTGATGTCGGAATTGGAGACGGAGCCGAAAAGTCCGCCCACCTTGGTTGTTCCCGACACGGCCCCCTCGAAACGGCAATTGTTGGCGGTGCCGTAGAAATATCCGGCCAGGCCACCTGCAACTTCGCTGTGTGCTGTCAATGAGCCTTTGGCATGACAGTCGGATAGCTGTGTGCTTGTGTCGATGGCTCCTGCCAACAGGCCAACGTAGCCGTTGGCTGTCACGTCACCCTCGATTGTAAGTCCCTTGATGTCGCCATTCGAGATGCTGGCGAACAAGCCTTGGTAGGACGATGCGCGGTTGATGTGAAGCCCCTTGACGGTGTGTTTGTTGCCGATGAAATGCCCCTTGAAAGGTTTTTCCGATGTGCCGATGGGGCTCCATCCTTCGCCTGGGGCGTTGGTGGCAATCCAGGAGCCGAGGTCGATGTCGCTCTGGAGCGAGAACCACACGTCGGTCCGGTCAACATAGTTCCTCACCTGGTTGAGATGGATTGGGTTGAAAATGAGGTAGGGGTCGTTTTGCGTGCCGCTCCCCGCGCCGGAGAATTGTGCCGACATTTCCGGCACTCCGCACAATCCGGCAACCGCAACCACCAAAAGCGCAAATCGTCTGGTTAAAGATTCAAGCATGGTTTGTTTGGTTAAGGTTGAAGGCTACGTGCTCCCAATTGCCTTTGACTAAGGTTAAAGAAAGGTGCAAAAAAAGCGTGGAGCATGTTCGGTTTATCTTAACGGAGGCATCGCCAAACGCCCAACTACGAGATAAACAGTCCACTCCCACGCCATGCCGATATATCGGACTACCCCTTGTCGGGGAGTGGATATGCGACAAGCATGAGCGCTTCCAGACTGCTTTTCCTTCGTAGTTTTTGAAAATTGGCGATTTCCGTTAAAGGACAAAGCACGAAACGCTTTTAAATTGATATGTGTGCCGCCCTAAGGCGACTGCAGCGCGCCGGACTCTTCCGACGCACTGTCGCAAAGATACTTAATTCCCTCCTAACCCCCAAATTCCCAAATGTTAAAACGCATTCTGACGCTCCTGTTTGTTCCGTCGGGAAGTATGTATTGAATGGGCGTGAAAAAGGGATTGTGCCGGGGTGAGTGGCACAATCCCTTGTGGGCTATTCGGAATCATCTGACTTGTCCGACAAGTCAGACGGGTCAGTTAACGGCTACCTTGGCCACGGTCTTGGCGGCCTTGACGACGTAGAGGCCGGGGGCCACGGCTACCTGGTGGGTGCCGGTGGCGGCGGTTCCTGCGGCGACGAGCTTGCCGTCGGGGGTATGCACGGTGTAGGCGCATCCTGCGGCACCGGTAATCGTGATTGTGCCTGCGGCGGTTGCAAATGTGATGCCGCCGCCATTGAGGTCGGCTTCAACATCGGTCAGGCCGGAAATGTGGTCGATGACAAGGTTGTCCATGATGACACGCGACTGTGCGTCGGGAACAGAGGCGCGGAATCCGAGGATTGCCTTGCGCGTGCCGGCCAGCGGAGAGAGCGCGATTTCATGTTCTTTCCATCCGTCTGTGCCGTCATTGATTCGTATGGGCTGGCTGACATCATTGAAGTCAAGTCCGTTTGTGGTGGCCTCGATGGTGAGAGTGGTTGCGGGGTTCACTTTGGTGGAATGGAACAGCCACATGTGGAGATAGGCGGGCTGGGCAGATGAGAAATCGAATGCCGGCGACACCAGGCGGTCTTCTCCTCCGTTTTCCCCGGCGATGCACATGGCATAACCGTTGTCGCCGTCCTGGGCATCGGCTATTTCCGGATTGGAATTATACATGCTCCAGCGTGCTTGTCCCGAGATTCCGTTTACTCCCCATGTGGGGTAGTTGACGGCTCCTCCTGCGAATGATTCGTAAACATCCAGGGGAACTGCAGGGCCGAGGTTGATGTAGGCCATTTCCATGGTGCTCTTTCCGCCTGCCGACACGGCCTGGATACCGCGTTGAACGAGGCCCTGGGCGGTCATTGAAGCGGTTACTTCAAATTGGCACTCGGTGAGGCCGGTCTTTTGGTCAATCATCATTCCCCACATCGGAGAGAGGATGTTGTAGGTGATGGAGGGTATGTCCATTCCGTGTACGCCTTTGTTTCCGGGGGCATCCCACAGAAGGGTGGCTTTGTTGTCGTCGGAGGCATCCCAGCGGTAGCGTACATTGGTGACGGAGAGGGGGATGTCAACGCCGCCGAACACCTCTATTTCCGTGTCGTGGCCGCGTCCCGTTTCGTTGTGTGCAATCACGTTGAACACGTGTGCTCCCTGCGGCACATCTATGTCGAAAGAATATTGCGTGGCTGTCTTGACATCGGTCTTTGTGTCGATGAGTGTTCCGTCGCGATAGATTTCCACTTTCGTGAGTGCTGTGAGCGCAGTTCCGTTCATGGCTTTGGACGGAGTGGTGAACGTCATTGTGCCTTTCACGGGGTTGTCAGGCAGAAGGGCGACATTGAGTGCCTCGACCGAAGCAGGGCCTGCGGTTGAGATGAATGGAACCAGCTCGATGTTGTCGATGTGCAGTTCGTCACGGCTGATGTTTGGTGCCGGTGTGCAGTGCTGGATACCTATGTGGTAGTTGCCGTTGGCGTCAATCTCCACGAGTGTTTCGTAGCTCTGGAATTTATCGCCGTTGACAGTCCAGCTGCCGAGAGTTTTCATCGCGTTCCCTTTGGCCTGTGTGGCTATGCCTGCCTGGAAGTGTTCGGTGTAATATGTTCCGAGGCCGTGGGCTTCGAATTTGAGTTTGTAAATCCAGTCGGTGGTGAGTGCGATGGGTGGTGTGATAAGCCAGTCGGCTGCTTCCGCTGCCTCGCCGCGGACATCCACCATGTTGCCGTCTTTCCATTTCCAGTAGTAACCGTCTTGGTTTGCATCCTCGATGGTGAACAGGTCAATGGGGGCATCGGTATCAAAGGTCTCCTTGTAGGGGAAGTTCATGGCGGTGCCGTATTGGATACGGTTCGACTGGGCCGTCTCGCCGTTGTCGGTTGTCATGGAGGTCACTTCATAGAAGTAGTTGCCGAGCTGGTCGGGAATCTCTTCGGTGAATGTTGTGGATGCATGGGCGGGAGCAACAACAATGTTGTCGGGCTGGCGCACAATCTTATATGTCAGGGAGGAGGCATCGAACCATCCGCCGTGGGCGCCTGTCTCCGGGGCATCCCATGTGAGGGTGGCTTTACGCCCGTCGAGGGTGAATGCCACGTTTTCGGGGGCTCCCGGGATGTCCTTGCCGGCAAATGTGAGCAGGCGGGCGCGGTCGCCGTAGCCTTCTTCGTTTTTCAGAATGACCTCTATTTTGTGGCGTCCGGCATTGAAATTGTGGTCGATGGAGTAGGTGGCACCCGGAGCCACTGTGGCGGGTGCGGATGTCTTCTTTTCAAAGTCAATGTAGACTTCCACTCCGAGTGTACCCGACATGTTGCTGCCGTCGGCCGCTTTGGCGGGTGCCGTGAATGTGATTTTGGAGTCGAGTGAGGTCGGTGTGGAGTAATTGACTGTCAGGTCGGTGATTTTGCCGGGAACCTTGCCGGTTGCCGTGTGGTCGCGGTAGAGGCCTACCATCCATATGGTGGCGGGGTATTCGCTGACCAGTGATGTGCGGCCTGTGGCGAGGTCGACTTCATAGAATCCTGTTGCCTGGGAGGTGCTTAGGTAGGACCAGTACATCTTGCCGTTGGCAGAGTCGATGTAGGCGCATTGCGGATCCATGGGCGACAGGCCGGTGGAACCTATCTTGTTTAAATTGCCTGTGGTGGTGTTAACGGTGTAGAGTATGCCGTCGTCGCCGATTGCGTAGAGGGTGCCGTTGTCATCGAAAGCCATGGCAACGAATAGAACGCCCCCTGTTTTCATTTCCACTACTTCGGTAGGGACACCGGTCATGGGGTCGATTGAGCTTAGGCATACAGCGAGGTCGTTGCCCGATTGGCGGAAAAACTCGCCGTAGAGCGTGGCATCCTTGTGGTTGTAAGCCAGGGTATAAGCGTAGTGGGTATAGATATCCTCCACATTGTTTGTGCCGTAGGTTTTTTCAGCTTTCAGTTCGCCGGAATCGGCGTCATACATGAAATAGCGTATGGAGATGGCACCCCCGTAGTTGAGCACGTAATATCCGCATAGCTTCCCGTCGGCATTGGCAGTCGCCGATGCATTCTTGGTGGTCAGGACTTTGGTGAAGCTCGGATGTGCTACAGCCGGGAATGAGTAGATTCCGTAGTTGCCGGTCGTGTTCTTGTCCCATTCCGAATTGAAGGCCATCCACCCGTAGAAAACCGGTGCTTCGGCTGCAGCGGTTGAGGGCTTTAATGGCGCTTGGCTGGTGGCTCGGGGGGCAGGTGCTGCATTGAGCATTGTCCCGGGCTTGGCTCCGCTGAATGGGGCCGGGACTTGCAGCCGCTCGACGATGCTTCCCGGCGAGGCCGATGCCAGGACACTGAGTGCCGTTGCAATGAACAGGCCTGTAAATGTTTTCTTCATCTTGTCGTTTTTGTGAATATGGTTGGTTGCTAAATGCTTTATGCAAGAGCGTTATTTTGTCGCAAAGTTAGTGCTTTTGGGTGATGTGCCAAATTATTGGCGGTAATAACGGCTTATTGTGAACAGAAAATCACACTCAACTGTCTGCCCGCGTAAATCATGTCGGTGTTATTTGGGCGGATTGATTTATTTCATTATTTTTGTGTTCGTAAAATCGGGGGCGCGGAATCAGGATTTCCGCTTACATGCCAATGAAAGTTCTCTCCGGCTCTCGTGTTAGGAACGAATTAAAGTGCCATTATAGTTAAGGACTTGAAAAAATAATGATTATGCGGACAAAATATCGTAGGGTTCTGCTTAAGTTAAGCGGTGAGTCGCTGATGGGCACCCAGCATTATGGCATCGACCCCGTGCGTCTTGGCGAATATGCAGCGCAAATCAAGGAGGCGGTTGCCGCAGGTGTGCAGGTGGCGATTGTCATAGGCGGAGGCAACATCTTCCGTGGCGTGCAGGGCGCGGCCAAGGGGTTCGACCGAGTGAAAGGTGACCAGATGGGTATGCTCGCCACTGTGATAAATTCGCTTGCCCTTAGCTCCGCACTCGAGGCCGCCGGGCAGAAAGCCAGGGTGTTCACAGCGTTGAACATGTATCCCGTGGGTGAATACTACAGCAAGTGGAATGCCATCGCGGCTCTTGAGAGGGGAGAGGTGGCCATCCTGGCGGGAGGAACCGGCAATCCGTTCTTCACCACCGACACGGGCGCGGCTCTGCGCGGAGTGGAGGTGGAGGCCGATGTGATGCTGAAAGGCACGCGTGTTGACGGAATCTATACCGCCGACCCGGAAAAGGACCCCACTGCCACTAAATTCACTGAAATCACCTACGACGAGGTGTATACCCGTGGCCTTAAAGTGATGGACCTCACTGCAACGGCGTTGTGCAAGGAGAATCATCTTCCGATAGTGGTGTTTGACATGGACACTCCCGGCAACCTGGCCAAGGTGCTTGGAGGGGAGCCTATCGGCACACTCGTTTATTAGCATCCTCTAAACATTTATTATACTTTGAATAATCTTAAAACCTGATATAATGACCGACCCGAAGACTTATCTCGACCCGGCTGAAGAGAAAATGGAAATGGCCGTTGCCTATCTCGACGAAACCCTTGCCCGCATCCGCGCGGGGAAAGCAAACCCCAAAATCCTTGACGGAATTCGTGTTGACTATTACGGTTCTGCCGCCCCCATCTCCAATGTGGCCAATATTGCCGTGCCCGATGCACGCACAATCGCCATCACCCCGTGGGAGAAATCCATGTTCAAGGAAATAGAGAAGGCCATCATCAACTCCGAACTTGGAATTACGCCGGAGAATAACGGTGAAGTTATCCGCATATCCATTCCGCCGCTCACAGAGGAACGCCGCAAGCAGCTTGTCAAGCAATCGAAAAACGAGGCCGAGCAGGCCAAGGTGTCGGTACGCAATGCACGCCGCGATGCAATCGAGGGGTTGAAAAAGGCTATCAAGCAAGGTATGCCCGAAGATGTGGAGAAGGATGCCGAGGCCTCGGCGCAGAAACTCCACGACAAATATCTCAAGCAGATTGACGAACTTTTCGCCGCCAAAGAAAAAGAAATCCTCACGGTGTAGGCCGCATTCGGCAGCCACGGCTAATTAATCAGCGTTTTATCATGCAGCGCATTCTGTTCCATTCCACTATTTTCGGCCCCATACATTCCCGCAGGCTCGGCACGTCGCTGGGGGTGAACCTCTCGCCGGCCGACGGCAAGGTGTGTTCGTTCGACTGCCTCTATTGTGAGGCCGGATTCAACTCCCAGGGCGCGGGGTCGGCCGGATTGCCGTCGCGCGCAGATGTGAGCCGGCTGCTGGAGGAGAAACTGGCGGCGATGAGGGCCGATGGCGTATCGCTCGATGTCATCACCTTTTCCGGTAATGGCGAGCCGACGCTGCATCCGCATTTCGCGGATATTGTCGATGACACACTGCGGCTGCGTGACTGTTATTTCCCGATGGCTAAGGTGAGTGTGCTCACCAATTCCACCCGCATCGACCGCCCCGATGTGGTGGCGGCTTTGAAGAGGGTGGACAACAATATACTCAAGCTCGATTCTGCCATAGATGCCACCGTAAGCCTGGTCGACCGACCGAACGCCGCATCGTTTAATGTTGCAGGGCTGTTGGAGCGTCTCAAGGAATTCTCCGGCACAGGAATCATCCAGACCATGATGCTTCGCGGCGAATGGGAGGGCAGATGCATCGATAACACGACTCCCTTGGAGGTTGAGGCTCTCATCGAGGCTTACCGTGCTGTCTCCCCCAAGGAGATTATGCTGTATTCGCTCGACAGGGCTACTCCGGCTAAGTCCCTTGTAAAAGTGCCGCAGGAGGAGCTTGAGGCCATTGCGGCACGGATAACGGAAGCCACCGGGATACCAGTTAAGGTGAATTGAACGCAATGTTGCCTCCCCCGTTACATCGTGGCGACAAGGTCGCCATCCTGTCCCCTGCATCCAGAATTGACCCTGTTCTGGTCGATGCGGCAGCCGCGCAGTTGTGCAATGAAGGGCTGGAGCCTGTGGTGATGCCTCATGCCAAGGGGGTGTACGGTTCGTTCAGCGGTACGTGTGATGAGCGGCTTGCCGATATGCAGATGGCGCTGGAGGATGATGCGGTTCGTGCCATCCTCTGCTCGCGCGGTGGCTACGGGGCGGTGCATTTGCTTCCGGCTCTTGACAAGTTGCCTGCGTCGATGTTCGGCAAATGGCTGGTGGGGTTCAGCGACATCACCGCACTCCACGCCCTGTGGCATCGGAAAGGGGTTGCGTCGCTTCATGCCGCCATGGCAAAATATATAGGGCGTGGTGCCGGAGGCTTCTCGTGCTATGGCCGGGAGCTGGATATCCTTTGTGGGGGCGGGGGGCACCACATTTTCGGCACACATATATATAATGTGTGCGGGCAGGCATCCGGGCCTGTGGTGGGTGGCAATCTTGCCGTGCTGGGTGGCATAATCGGCACGCCATATGACCCGGTGGTTCCAGGGTGCATACTTTTCATCGAGGACATAGCCGAGCCTATCTACAAGGTTGAACGCATCCTGTGGCAACTCAAGTTGCGCGGGGTGTTCGATTCTGTTGCCGGACTGATGGTAGGGCAGTTCACTGACTACAAGCCTTCGGTCGATTATCGTTCGATGGAGGACATGATGGAGTGTTTCTTCCGCCCGTACCATTTTCCGCGTGCCTATAACCTGCCTGTAGGGCACATCGACGACAATCACCCCCTTTTGTTGGGTAATTGTGCCACCCTCACCGTTACACCCGATTCGGTCTGGCTGCTGTAGAGGTGGCATGAATGCCGCCTTGTAACACCAATGGCTGTAATAGCCCTTGGGTCATGTCAGTTTGTAGCCGAGTTTATTGGCGATTCGTTCGAGGGTCTCTCGGGAATTGAGCAGCTGTGAGTAGCACACCCCGTCGCTGCATTGTGAGCCGATGTTGCGCAGATGTGCGGCATATGCTTCCCAGTCGGTGATTGGCCTCCGGCTTACTCCACTTGCAATGGCGGCCTTGGCGACTGCCGCCGACACTGATTCAAGCAGACGCGGATCCATCGGTTTGGGCAAAATATAGTCTTTGCCGAACGACATTGCCGGAATTCCGTAAGCGTTTTTAATTTTATCCGGCACGGGAAGCCGTGTCAATTGAGCTATAGAGTGGGCTGCCGCCAGTTTCATAGGTTCGTTGATGGAGGATGCACCGCAATCGAGTGCACCACGGAAGATGTAGGGGAATCCCAGCACATTGTTGATTTGGTTGGGATAGTCGGAACGCCCGGTGGCGAATATGAGGTCGGTGCGTGAAGCCATGGCAATGTCGTAGGCTATTTCCGGGTCGGGGTTGGCCAGTGCGAACACAATCGGGTTGGGTGCCATGCTGCGGAGCATTTCAGGTGTTACAACGTCCTTTACCGAGAGGCCGAGGAACAGGTCGGCATCTTTCATGGCATCGGCGAGAGTGTGGATGTCGCGTTGTGTGGCGAATTCTGCTTTCTGTGGTGTTAGGGATTCGCGGTCGGCGCGCACCACCCCTTTGGAATCGCACATCACCACATTCTCACGTTTTATACCCAAAGCAACATACAGTTTCGTGCAGGCCACCGCTGCTGCTCCGGCTCCATTGACAACCAGACGGATGTCTTCGAGGCGTTTCCCCTGTAGTTCGGATGCGTTGAGCAGTGCTGCTGCTGATATTATGGCGGTGCCGTGCTGGTCATCGTGCATCACTGGTATGTCGCATGATTCTTTTAGCCGCCGCTCTATTTCAAAACATTCGGGAGCCTTTATGTCCTCGAGATTGATTCCCCCGAAGGTCGGCGCAAGCGACTTTACTATCTCCACGAAGCGCGATGGGTCTTTCTCGTTGATTTCTATATCGAAACAATCCAACCCTGCGAAAATCTTGAATAGCAATGCCTTCCCCTCCATGACAGGTTTTGATGCGGAGGCTCCGATGTTGCCCAGACCGAGCACTGCGGTCCCGTTGGATATGACTGCCACGAGATTGCCTTTGTTGGTGTATTCCCACACTTTTTGTTCATCCTCTTTTATTTCGAGGCACGGATAGGCCACGCCGGGTGAATAGGCCAGCGCGAGGTCGGACGGGGATTCGTAAGGTTTGGTGGGTATGACCTCGGTTTTGCCGGGTCGGGGGTCGCGGTGGTAGGCCAGCGACATATCTTTAAGCATCTTCTCCATAATATATATTAATGTGTAGTATTACTCTGACAAAAAAACGGCAACCGCTTCCGAATTGTTCTCACGGAAGCGGTCTGCAGGGAGCGGGGTTGGGGTCGGCGCCAGTCCTTGCCCTTATTCTTTTGTGCCGTAGGCAAGGTCGCCGGCGTCACCAAGCCCAGGCACTATGTAGGAATGAGAGTTGATTTCCTTGTCAACCGCGCCTATCCACACCGTGGTGCGGTCGTCGGGGAAATGGTTGCGTATGTAGTCCACAGCCTGTTGCGAGGCTATGACCGATGCCACGTGGATCTGCTCCGGCATCCCTTTGGTCAGCAATGCCCGGTAGCTTAGCTCCATCGAGGCTCCGGTTGCCAGCATCGGGTCGGCAAGAATCAAGGTTTTGCCTTCCAGGCGTGGCGATGCGAGGTATTCTATGCACACATCAAAATTTTCTTTCTCCTTATATTTCCTGTAGGCTGATACGAAAGCGTTCTCGGCATGGTCGAAATAATTAAGAAAGCCTTGGTGGAATGGCACCCCGGCGCGGAAAATCGTTGCCAGCACCAGCGGGGTTTCCAGCACCTTGCTTTCGGCTACTGCAAGTGGAGTGGTGGTTTCCACTAATTTATAGTCCAAAGTTTTGCTTATCTCATAGGCCATGATTTCGCCGATGCGCTCAAGGTTGCGTCGGAACCGGAGCATATCCTTTTGAATTGTCACATCGCGCAGTTCTGTCATATACTGGCTTATCAAGGAGTTTTCCTCCGCAAAATTCACGACTTTCATAGGCGTTATAATTTCGTATTAGAGATTGTGAAGTCATCTTGACTTTTTGAGTCTGTTAATGTGTTTAAGAAATATCACATGG
>WSMN01000158.1 GCA_013316535.1 Muribaculaceae bacterium
GGGAAAGGACGGGGGAATGCCCGGCCTGGCGGATGCCGTCATGGCGCGGTTCTGCCCCGACAAGGCAACCTCGAAGGAGAGTGCGAAACTGATTCAGGAAAACCCGAGGGTGCTTCTTGACTTCATTGACGATTACATTGCCGCCAACGGGAGTGGGGATGCGAAATGAGACGAAGATTTCAGTGGTTTTTCACGGCATTGTTTGCGGTGGCGGCCATGGCGGCAGCGGGTTGCTCGGACAAGGGGGAGGATGACCCGCAGCCGCCTGAACCTGACACGGCTGTGTTCATGGACGATGAGCTTACGGCTCCCTCCGAGGGGGGCGATGTGGTGTTGCGCATAAAGGCTAACAAGGCGTGGAAGCTGGAGATGCCGGTCAACAAGGATTACCTGCATGGCGAGCTGCACGCCCGCAGCGGTGAGGCGGGGGAGTGCCGGGTGGTGTTCACCGCATTCGCCAATGTGGAGAATGAAGCACGCACCACAACGTTCAGGCTTACCGCCGGGCGTGCCGCGCCTGCCGAAATCGTGGTCAGGCAGGCGCCGGTGGGGTTCGAGCTGCCGACGGAGGCCGAGGTGCGTGCCTACCTCATGCGGCTTTACGAGGCCACCGACGGGCCGAACTGGCGTTTCAAGGGTAAGTGGGGTTCCGATTTGCCATTGAACCAATGGGGATCGGAGGTTAAATATGAGAACGGTCGGTTGTCGCTTAACCTTACGGAGCATTATCTGAAAGGGAAGATTGACCTTTCGGGATGCAAGGCATTGGTGAGTCTGCGGTGTGCGAAGAACCAGGTCACGGAGATTGACGTGTCGGGATGCCCGCTGCTGACAGAGGTAGAAGCCACCAGCGCGGGAATAAGCCGCATCGACGTGAGCGGCTGCCATTCGCTCCGGAAGTTGCATGTGGGATACAACAATCTTGCCGACATTGATGTGGGGTGGTGCACAACACTGGAGGAGCTAAGGGTGGAAAATAACCGCTTGACGCGGCTGGATGTGTCGCGGTGTGTGTCGGTAAAAGAAATTTCATGCGCCGCCAACAGGATCTCTGAACTGGAGATACCTTACCGGCAGAACCTTCGCAGCCTTTGGTGCTATGAAAACGAGCTGCGCACGCTCGACGTGAGCGATTCCCCCTGGCTGGGGATGTTCAACTGCGGCGACAATGTGTTGGAGAAACTTAATGTGAGGGGTTGCATAAGGATGTATGCCCTCTGGTGCTATTCCAACCGACTGACAGAGATCGACTGCTCCGACAGCAAGGCGACCCTGGGGGCTTACTATTGTTTCTCCAACAAGCTGCGGAAGATAGATGTGTCGGGTTTCAGGGCGCTGCACGAGCTGCATTGTTCCGACAACGACATCACTTCAATCAATCTGGCGGGGTGTGATGGGCTCGGGTGGCTCTATTGTGCCTACAACCGGCTGGATGAGCTTGACCTTTCGGGGCTGGATCCCCGCATCATGGCTCGCATCGACATCACCGGCAACCGTCTGCTGTCGGTGGACCTCAAGCCGTTCAGGCATTTGTTTCACTTGTGGTGCAAAGGCACGCGCACAGGCGGCGAAATCCCGGTGGAGTTCGACGGTTTCGAGGATTTCGAGCATGACGCGCGTTATGAGTATCTTGAGGGCTCGGGCGGCTATGTTGACCGCGGCTACGGGTGGTGGTATCCCGGCGAGCCCGGAACGAGGAGCCACACGCGGTGAGTTCTGCAACACTCGCCAATCGATTATTGGCGCCGTGGGATGCGGCAAGACGCCCGCACGGGGCGTCTTTACAGGCTTAGCGGGGGTGGAGATGGCGGCGGAGACGGCTCAGGTGGATGGGGGTGACGCCGATGTAGGAGGCGATGTCGCGCAGGGGCATGAGTTGCAGCAGCTGCGGGTACTGTTCGGTGAGTTTCAGGTATCGTTCCCGTGGAGAATGGCGGGCCATGTCGGTGTAGCGGGTATAGAGGGTGTGGAAGAGCGCGACCTCTATGTTGATGCAGAACCGCGCCATGACGGCATCCGCCAGGCCGGGCATTCCCCCGTCCTTTCCC
>WSMN01000159.1 GCA_013316535.1 Muribaculaceae bacterium
GCGGTGCGGACGAGACTCGAACTCGCGACCCCCTGCGTGACAGGCAGGTATTCTAACCAGCTGAACTACCGCACCAGGATTATTGCTGCTTTACAAGGCTTTCGGGTTTTGTTCCTCCTCCGAGACCCGTTGCGATTTATGTCGCGTGGTTTCCTTGTCGTTTGCGTGTGCAAAGTTACGACCGATTTTTGATTCCACCAAATATTTTGGCAAAAATCTTCATGAAAAATTAAAATTTCTTTGTGTGAAGCATTCCGATTGAATTGTGCATGGGGTGGTGGCTTTGAATAAAGCGTCAGTATATCTGATGGTTATGTTGTATCATAGGGCTAAATACGGGTATTTGGACCGATAACCTTATAATAAGGGCAAGGCAGGCCAAAATCCGATGATAGGAAATGTCGTACTCAATAAAAAGTCGGGATAGCTGCGCCCCGTGGTTTATTGCCTGGGGGCAGGATTGATGGAGAGGCGGATTAGCTCCAGCCGGTTGGCTGATTTTTCAATCACTTCGAGACGGAAAGCATCGAGTTCCACCACAGCTCCTTTTGCCGGGATTTGCCCGGTTTTGCACAGGATGTAGCCTGCCAGGGTTTGGTATTCGTCATCCTCCGGGAGGTCGAGGTGGTATTTTTCATTAATGTATTCTATCTCCGTACGCCCGGAGAACTCATAAATTCCGGGGGCGACTTCGCGCTCTATGAGCTGCACGTTGTCGTGCTCGTCCTGTATGTCGCCGAAGATTTCTTCAACGAGGTCCTCCAGTGTCACCATTCCGGCTGTGCCCCCGAATTCGTCGATTATTATTGCGATGGAGCGTTTCTCGGCCAAAAGACGGCGCATCATTTTGTTTGCCATCAGAGTCTCGGGGGCGAATACCACCGGCTTGAGGCATTCGCGCCAGTGGCATCCTGGAGTGAACAGCTCGCTCACGTGGATGTAGCCGAGCACATTGTCAATGTCCTCGCGGTAGACGATTATCTTGGAGCGTCCCGATTGGGTGAACAGCTCGCTAAGCTGTGCGGCCGAGGTTCCGTCGATGTCCACGGCCACAATCTCGTTACGTGGGGTCATGCAGTCGCGCAGGTGGGTGGTGGAGAAGTCGAGAGCGTTGTGGAAAATCTTCACTTCGTTCTCCACCTCGGCTTTCTCCTCGGTCTGCTCGTCGATGGTCTGTTCGATGTATTCGTTAAGGTCGCCCAGCGAGATTGCCCCTAAGGCGGGGTTGTGGTTCTCCACGCCGAACATGCGCATTAGCAATGTGGAGAGCCAGGTCGTGAACAGGGATATGGGGTAAAGAATGTAGTAGATTATCGCTACCAGCGGGGCGAACAGCCGCAGGGAGCGGTTGGGGTTGATGCGGAATATGGTCTTTGGGAAAAACTCGCCCGTGAGGAGGATTATGCCGGTGGATATCAATGTCTGCGCAAGCAGCACAAGTGCCTGGTTGTCGAGCCATGATTCGAGCCACGGTTCTATCATCTTGGCCGCCCCCATGCCATAGATTACGAGGACGATGTTGTTGCCCACGAGGATGGTGGAAATGAAGAACTCCGATTTGGAGTAGAACAAGTTGAGGGCACGGCCTACGAAGCCCCCTTTCTGCACGTCAAGCTCTATGCGGACGCGGTCGGATGTTACGAAGGCTATCTCTATGCCGGAAAACAATGCCGAGAAGGCAAGTGATATGAGTGTGAGTATCAGCCAGGAAGTGTCCAATGGTGGTTTTTTGGTTTTTTAGTTTTTAGTTGTTAGTTTTTAGATGGAAAGAAAAGGATGGAGGCAAATGCCGGCCTGGGTTATGCGCCGCCGGCACGTGGCCGCTTCGCGGGTGGTGTGGAGGCGGTGTCGGGGGCGGCTTGTGGGCGGCTCCTTTCGCTTTTCTTCTCATCCGACACGAAATCTCCTGTGGGGAAGATGCCTGACGGATGGCGGATTGTGTAGGATGTCATGTTCTCGTTGGAGATGAACCCGTAGCCTTCGATTATACGGTCTGCCCGCTCTATATGGATAAATGAGTCGGAGAAGATTTTTT
>WSMN01000044.1 GCA_013316535.1 Muribaculaceae bacterium
GGCCACGACTTCCGATACGAGGGCTATGTGGCGTGCGGTCAGTCTGCGTCCCAGCAATGTGATGATCCATCGGTTCTTACCCTGGCGGTTCACCCAGTTCTCATATTCCTTGACGGTTACAGGTGAAAAACGGATTTTCACGCCGAGGTCGTAGGCTTTGAACAGGAGGTCTTTGAGAATGTCGCCCGACACGTCGCTTGTGGTGCGGAACAGGATGCCCAGCGAGAGTGTGTGATGGATGTCGGCCTGGCCGATGTCGAGAATCATCGCCTCGTATTTGGCGAGAATGGAGGTCAGGGCGGCGGTCACGCCGGGTTTGTCGTGACCGCTGATGTTGATTAAAATCAGCTCAAGGTTGCCCGAGGCTGTGTTTTTCGTCAGTTCTTCCATTGCGATGGAATGTTTGGTTTGTGGCTGAATGTTGGTTATGTAGTTCTATTTGACGCGGATTTTGTCACCGGGTTTTATTTTGTTGCCGGATATGTTGTTGAGGCGTTGAAGTTCTTTCACGGTTGTGCCGTTGGCCTTGGCTATTTTATAAAGGCTCTCGCCTTTGCGCACGGTGTGGGTCTTGGCCGCAGCTTTCTTCTTGCTTTTTGAGGCCTTGGATGCGGCGGCTTCGCGTTTAGCCTTGGAAGACTGGAAACTCCCCGAAATTTTATCGGCCGCTTTCGATTGTTCTGCCTGGGTGGCTGTGGCGGACTGTTCGGATTCGTCCGACTTGTCTGACAGGTCTGACTTGTCCGACAAATCGGAATTGTATGCGGCCGGTGCCTCGGTGGATATTGAATCGGGTGCAGCAGCTGTGACAGGTGAGGCGGCCACGCTGTCGGTGGCCGCTTGCTCCTGCATTTCAGGCTCGGGATTCCTTACCAGGAGGTTGTCGTTTTCCTGTGGCTGTATCTCGTAGGGGCGGAACTCACGCTTTGTGGTGACCACCTTGAGCGATTGTCCGCGTTTTGGCTTGCGTATGTTCCCGTTGGCGCGTTTGAGGCTGCGCAGGGTCACTCCGTATTTCCTGGCTATTGACGCCATTGTCTCGTTGCGTTTCACCTTATGCCACTTCACGTCCTCGGTTGTGACCCATTCCCCCTCCTGGCCGTTTACGGTGTCGGGGCGGGGTTCCATGCCGGTGGCGGGTTCCACCACGTCGCGGCGTGCATAAAGCTTGGCATCGTGCGACACGATGGCATCCTCGCTCATTATGTAGGAATAGGTCTGATTGGCGGGGAGCACCAGCGAATACCGGTGGGTGTCGCCGGGAATTTCGTTTTTGCGGTACTGGGGGTTGAGTGTCTGTAACTGCTCGACGGGGATATGGAGAATGTCGGAAATCTGCTTGAAGTTTACTCGTTTGCTGACATGCACCGAATCGGTGAGCAGCGGACGCTTGGCGAGCGCGGGCGATATGTTGTGCTTGTTATAGTAGTTCATCACGTAGGTGGCGGCTATGAAACATGGCACGTAGCCGCGTGTTTCGCGCGGCAGATAGGGGTAGATTGACCAGAAATCTTTCCCTTCCTCTCCTGCACGGCGCAGGGCTTTGTTCACGTTGCCCGGGCCGCAGTTGTAGGCGGCTATGGCGAGCGACCAGTCGTTGTAGATGTCGTGGAGCTGGCGGAGATATTTTGTGGCAGCCTCTGATGAGCGTATCGGGTCGCGGCGTTCGTCAACGAGGGTGTTCACTTCCAGCCCCAGCCCCCTTGCCGTGGGGAGCATTATCTGCCAGAGGCCGGTTGCGCCGGCACGTGACACCGCATTGGGGTCGAGGGCAGATTCTATTACCGGGAGGTATTTCAGCTCAATGGGGAGCCCCTCGCGCTCTATGGCTTCTTCGAAAATAGGCATGTAGTAGAGGCTCATGCCGAGCATAGTCTCGACGAGTGAGCGTTTCTTGCCTGTGTACATGTCGATGTAGGCGCGCACCACTGAATTGAACGGCATTTCGATGGTGGTGGGGATGGCTTGCAGTCGTTTGATGATTTCCTCGTCGGTGGTCACCACGTCGGGGCGGGAATCGGCATCCTTGTCGAGGGCGGTGTAGTTTTGCAGGTACCAGTTCTGCATCATCTTGTGGGTGTCGGTCTCCACGCTTTCTGGATAGACGATGGTGGAGTCGTTGGCGTGGTCGGCGAGTGAGAGTATAGTCGGTTTTGCCGTTATGCACAGCGTTGTGACGGCTAAGGCTGCGGTCAGATATATTCGGAGAAGATTCATCTTGCTGATGTTGGTTATAATGGATGTCGGGCGCATGTGCGCCCTTGTGGTCTAAAAATTCAATGCCCACACCAGTCCTACGGATGGGTAGCGCTGGCGGCCGTCCTGCATCAACGCGGGAACAACGTCCATAGAGAGGTCTGGTGTGATGTCGAAATGCGAGAGGGAGGCGTCGACATAGGCATCTACCATGGCCAGGAGATATACACCCACCATGGAGATGATGCAAAGGTCGCGGTTGCGGCGGAAGTAGTTTTTGCGCGAACGGAGCACATTTTGCAGCCAGGCGCGGTCGAGGTTTTCCTCTTTGACGTTAGGTGCGAACATGTCCATGTAGCTGCGTGTGTTCGGGTCGTTGTCGAGCAGGTCGGCATATGCCCGGGTATAGTCGCGCAGCATCGAGTTGTTCCAGTTGGTGGCGTAGGCCAGACCCAGGTATCCGCCCACAATGATTGGAAGCTTCCAGTAGCGCCGGTTGTAGATTTGTCCCAACCCTGGAAAAAGAGCCGACATCCATGTGGCCTTGGTGGGATTCGGATTGAACTCGAATTCGCGCGGCACCCATTCGTCCTCTTTCACAGCGATGCTGTCGGGGAGCACTGCGACGGTGTCCACCGGTGTCACTTCCATTCTGCCCCCATTGTCGGTGATTTCATCTTCCACTACCTCTGAGGGGGCTGTCAGCGGTGCGCCGATGGCGATGGAGTCGGGGAGGGCGTTTTGGGGGTCGGCGGATATCGGTTGCGCGTTGGCGGCATGGCGCGGAACCGCACGAACGGCGCGTTGGCTTGCTGCGTTGGCGGCGGGTTGCTGCGCATAGGCACCTGCGGGGCACGACGACACAAGCAAAGCGGCGGCCAGTAGAGCCGTCACCGCCCGTTTGCCTTGCTCCTGAAAAGCGCAGAACCAACGTTGCCGATTGCGATTCGTCATATTGATGCAAAATTAAGGATTCTCCGTCACGTGGCAAAACCGATATGCCGCTTTTACAATATTTTGCTTAAAATCGGGTTACATATTTAACGGTTTTTATAGCTGTAATCGTCTATTCATAACCAAAGAAACTAATTCCATAGAAATGAAAAAAGTCATATTTCTTGCAGCCGGGGCGCTGTTGGCCTCCGGTGTGTCGGCAAAGGTTGTTTTGCCGAAATTTTTTACTGACAATATGGTGGTGCAGCAGAATTCCACTCTCACTGTTCCGGGGACGGCCGCTCCCGGTGCGAAAGTGTCGGTCAAGGCCGATTGGAATGGAGGGGAGGCTACCGTGAAAGCAGATAAGGACGGGCGTTTCAGCTTGTCGCTCCCTACACCTGCCGCCGGCGGGCCTTTCACTGTGGTTCTGTCGGATGGAACTGGTGATGACCTTGTGTTGAGCAACGTGCTTTCAGGCGAGGTGTGGCTCTGCTCGGGGCAATCCAACATGGAGATGCCTGTGGAGGGCTGGGGAGGAATGGGCAAGATAATGAATTCCGATGTCGTTGTTGCCACTGCCCAGCATCCCGATATCCGCTTGCTGCAGTTGACCAAGAAGATAGCTCTTTCGCCGAAGGACGATGCAGAGGTGAGCAACGGCGGTTGGGTGATGTATTCCCCCGCCACGATGAATTCCTCTGCCATAGCCTATCTTTATGCGCTTCGTCTTCACGAGGAACTGGGAGTGCCTGTCGGTGTGATTGATTCGTCGTGGGGAGGTACATATGCCGAGGCTTGGACAGGCTACGATTATCTCCAGGATGTGCCCGGCTTCGAGATGACACTGGAAGCTTTGCGCAACGTGGGCTTTGACGACGGCGGTGTGGACAAACTCATCGCGGAGCTGCATGAAAGCTACATGCGTGCCAATGGTCTTGACAAGCCGGGATTCGATGCCGCAAAGATGCAGTCGGGCAAAAGATGGGGCAGCATGGAAGTGCCTGGTTACTGGGAAAACAGTGTGCTGCCCGGCTATGACGGCGGTGTGTGGATGCAGCGCAAAGTGGTTTTGCCTGCATCTGCCGCAGGAAATGACCTGGTGCTTAACCTCGGAACGATCGACGATTGCGACTGCACGTATTTCAACGGTGTGAAAGTGGGAGGCATGGGTGACTGCATGCACAAGCGTTCCTACACTGTGCCGGGCAATCTGGTGAAAGCCGGCGATAATGTGGTGACCGTTTGTGTGGTTGATAACGGTGGTCTTGGCGGTATCTGTGGAGATGCCTCCGAAATCAACGTCCAGGCCGACGGAAAGACATATCCGCTTGCAGGTGAATGGGGCTATATGGCTCAGAACCTCGACGAGCCTCTCAAGCCCATGCCCGATGTGTCGTGGCCTAACCACATTTCCACTTCCATCTACAATGCGATGATAAATCCTTTGCGTGTCATGCCGGTGCATGGTGTCATATGGTATCAGGGATGCAGCAACGTTGGCCGCCCAGAGCAATATGAGCCTCTTTTCCAGGCGTTGATTCGCAATTGGCGCGACCTTTGGAAGAACGACAAGATGCCGTTCTATTTCGTTCAGCTTGCCGGTTTCATGCAGCCCATAAATGTGCAGCCTGATTCCAACTGGGCTTTGCTGCGCAACAGCCAGGCAAAGGCTCTGTCGCTGCCAAACACCGGCATGGCCGTTGCCATCGACCTCGGGAATCCTGTGGACATCCACCCCACAAACAAGCAGGAGGTGGCACGCCGCCTGTCGCTTATCGCTCTCAACCGTGATTATGGCAAGGATTGTGTCTATGAGGCACCTGTCTGTGTAAGTTCCAAGGTGGAGGGCAACAAGATGGTGCTTAAGTTCAACGGCGCTGTCAAGCCCACATCATCGGCTCTTACTGGCTTCATCATAGGGGATAAGGATGGCAAGTTCGCTTATGCCAACGCGCGCCTTGAGGGCACCGACACGATTGTGCTCTCCTCGCCGTTGGTTTCCAAACCCACGGCTGCCCGCTACAATTGGGCTGACTATCCCGGGGGTAACCTTTACGGCGTGACCGGCCTTCCGGTAGCACCCTTCGCCACCGATAAATAGTGGGGCCTGTGTTTGGCGAGGCGACTGAAACATGCTAATTTTGCAGGGAAGTTAATGTGACTTCACGCGTTAAACATAACTGGTATGTGGATATTGCTTGCCGTTTGCTCGGCTTTGGGGCTGGGTTTTTATGATATAATGAAGAAACTGTCGGTGCGTGGCAACAACGTGCCGACAGTTTTGTTGCTCAATACACTGTTTGGAACTCTGCTTATGTCGCCGGTCATAGCCGGATGCCTGTTGCAGGGGAGTGTGGGGCTCGGCGGTTTTATAACGGGGCATCTTCAAATCGCGCTGAAAGCGGTGATAGTGCTGTCATCGTGGGTTCTGGGATATTTCGCTATAAAGCATCTGCCGTTGACTATCCAGGGGCCGATTAATGCTTCACGTCCTGTCATTGTGCTTGTCGGTGCGTTGTTGGTGTTTGGCGAGCGGCTGAACCTGTTGCAGTGGTGCGGAATCCTGCTGGGCTTTGCCTCGCTTTATTTCATAAGCCGCATAGGGGCTAAGGAGGGGTTCTCGGTGAGAAGCAGCCGGTGGCTGTGGATGTCGATAGGTGCCACATGTCTTGGTGCCGTCAGTGCCCTGTATGATAAATATCTGCTTAAAAGCTATGAACCGCTTGAGGTTCAGGCATGGTATTCGCTTTATCAGTTTTTACTGATGAGTGTTGTGGTTCTTGTCTTGAAACGCACGGGGCATTTCGGTGGACGCTTTCAATGGCGTTGGACGATTGTTGGAATCTCCTTGTTCCTCACTGCCGCCGACCTGGCGTATTTTTATGCTCTCTCGCTTCCCGGTTCCATGATTTCGGTTGTCTCGATGATACGGCGCGGAAGCGTGATGGTGTCGTTTTTTTATGGCGTGATTATTTTGCGCGAACGTCATGTCCGCGCCAAGCTGGTTGACCTTGCCCTGCTGGCAGTCAGCCTGGCGCTGTTGATTATCGGTTCGGAATGATGGCGGAATCGTTAAAAATATATCCAAAGTTCGTTCGGCTACGTAAAGGACAGTGATTTTATGTATTGGTCTGTGTTTTCTGCGGAATTATATGTATGGGGGAATAGCTCTCGCGGATAACGCAGAAATGTGTCTGTAACGGGAAACGCGACGATTGCCTTATGCAGGCAATCGTCGCGCTTCACATATGGGGTGGGGAACGGTTAATTTTGCGGTGTGTCGTTAAGCCCTCTGGTCGCTTCAAGTATCGGCAGGTTCGTTTCGGTGGGTACGTATATGACCGTCTTGTTGTTGAGGTCACCCTGCTGACGCACCCAAAGGTACTGTATGTAGGTTGGTGTCAAGCTTCCGTTCTCAATGCGGATGGCCTCGGCGGCACCTTTGGCTCGTTCGATTTCGGCTTGGGCATTTAGTTTTTCTGCCTCAAGGTTGGCTTTGGCTTCCTCTATTTTGATTTTGCGGTTCTGCTCGGCTTTGGCGAATTCAGCCTTGCCTTCCATCTCCTGTGACCATACGTTGTACCATGGCTTGACGAAAGCCATTGCAATTATGACGATTACGATGCATGCCACGCCGCAGAGAATCCCTTTTATTATGCCTTTCGGCGGCATGTTGATTGAGGAATTGTTGTTATACATGGGCGGTTCTATTCTGTTGTTACGTTATGAAGCCATGTTATCAGAGCTTTGCGTCAATGAGGCGGATTTTCTCGTCGATTCCGGCGAGGTCGTCCTTGATGCGCTGGATGCGGCGTTCCATTTCCCGCACCATCGAATCGCCTGATTTGCTCTTGGATGAGAGGAAGCCGAGATTGTTTTCGTATGTTTTCAGTTCGTTGCGTTTGATGTCGCGGGCGCGAACTATGCGGTCTCTCTCCCGGCGCAGTTTGCTTTCGTCGGAACTCATGTCGTTGACAACCTCTTTGAAGCGGTTGAGCCCGGCGTGTGCATCGCGCGATTTTGAATAGAACGAGTCGCACAAGGCACGGTATTCATCGTATACCTTGTCTTTTTCACGGAAGGGTACATGGCCGATTTCCTGCCACTTCGCCTGTAGCTCTTTTACGGTGGCCATAACTTCGTTGCGTGGAGCATCTGCAGGAATGGCTTTCAACTGACCGATTATTTCGCGCTTTGCCTGAAGGTTTGCCTGTTCTTCAGCGCGGTTTTCGTGCAGGTCTTTTTTCTTGTTTTCAAAGAATGTGTCGCAGGCCTGCTGGAATCTGCGCCAAACCGCATCGGAATGCTTTTTGGCCACCGGTCCGATGGTTTTCCATTCTTTTTGCATGGCTACCAGTCGGTCGGCGGTTTTACGCCAGTCGGTGGAGTCTTTAAGGGCTTCGGCTTGCTCGCAGAGAGCGGTTTTCTTGGCAAGGTTTTCGGCGAGTTCATCCTTGACTGCACGATAATATTCCGCCTTCAGGGTGAAGAAATTGTCGCACAAGCCACGGAACCTGGTGAATAGGGCGGTGTTGGCCTTGCGTGACGCAAATCCTATTTTTTTCCAGTCGTCCTGGGCTGCAAGAATGGTTTTGGTCATTTCCTCCCATGCGCCGAAGTTTTTCAGCGATGTGAAATCAAGGGCTTCGATGCGTTCGCATATGGCGGTTTTTGCGGCCTCGTTTTCGGTTTCGCGGGCTTTGCGTTCTTCAAAGAATGCCTGGTATTTTTTATTTACCACAGCTGATGCGTCTTTGAAGCGAGTCCAGATGGCTTCGCGCTCCTCCTTGGCTACAGGTCCTGTCTGCCGCCATTCGTCGTGGAGGTTCTGAAGACGCTTGAATGCAAGTATCACATCTTCCTCGTCGTTGAGTTTCTCTGCTTCCTCGCAGAGGATTGTCTTAAGTTCAAGGTTCTTGCGGAAATCGTAGTCGCGGAGGTCTTTGTTTATCTTTAGCTGGTCGTAGAATTGCTCCACGGCAGTCTGGTAGGATTTCCATTGGGTTGTGGCCTCTGTAGGGGGGACATCGCCTATGGCTTTGAATTCAGCTTGAATTTCTTTGATTCTGGGGAATGCCAGGTTCACATTGTCGGTGTCGGCTGCCAGTGTGGTCAGTTCTTCAATGAGGCTTTGCTTGCGGTCGAAGTTCTGCTGCATCTCTGCTTCCAGGGCTGCTGCGATTGCAGCCTTTCGGTCGCGGATGCGTGTCATCAGTTCTTTGAAGGTTTCTTCATCTGGGTCAAGGGCAGGGACAAATGTTGCCTTGTCGTTCCCTTGGGCGATGAAATCGTCCAGTTCTTGTTCAAGCTCTGTTTTGCGGAACGCGTAGAATTGTTGCTTCAATCGGGAAATCTCATCGCGGGAGATGTCGGCCGATTCGTTGTCGGCCAACGTTGCGAGTGCCTTAATCACATCTTTTTTAGAGGCAACGGCAACCGGGCGTTCAACAATGTCATCTTCCGGTGTGTTTTCTGATTGTGGGCTTTCTGTGGCGATTTCAGGGTTGGGATTTTCGGGCTGAGCTGTCGCAACAGATTCTTCCGAAGCAACTTTTGCTTCGGGGTTGAGGGTGGAGGATTGGTCGTTTGAAGCCTCGGGGGCTGCAATTGACTGTTCACGCGTTTCCATATGATGCAGTTAAATAGGGTTTAAGAGGGCACTGCCGCCGTTGCTGCAATTGATTTGCATAGAGCGGCTTGTTCCAAAATGAATTGCCAAATATAAGAACAATTCTTCAATTATGGAGCGGTTGTGTCGCGATTTTTTTGAGAATCACCGTAAAAATTCATTTTGCAATAGGCGTTTACGCCAAATATACGTATCTTTGCAATTGAAGGCAGTGATGATTCCTGGCTTTGTTAGGATGCTTTTCTTCCCGTTTCCCCTGTGGTTTGAAGATGAAGTGTAGATGATTTAAAACTATATAGTATGTCGACATATAATGATGTGAACTATCGGCCGGAGCCGTCTCCCGGTTGGCGTGCGACTCCACCCCCGCCTCCTTCGGGATGTGGGCCGGGTTATGGCAATCGACGCTATTGCCGTCCTTCCGGGGAGCCATGGCATCCGGAGCCTCGGTCTGCCAATGGAATAGGCACTGCGGGTTTTGTGCTCTCGATACTCACCACCGTCATGTGGTGGGTGCCTTATGTTGGTTGGCCTCTGTGGGTTTTGGCAGTGGTGTTTTCTGCTATAGGGCTTGGACGTAAGCCACGAGGCCTGGCGATTGCCGGGCTGGTGATATCGGTGGTAATCCCTGTGTTGATGCTTTTGGGCGTTTTCGCTCTGTTTTTCTCCGCATTGGCATTGGCGGGCACCGGGGCGTGAAGGTTAAAATCCTCTCAATATATATATGAGCTAAATTCAAACACTCTCTTAGGGGAATTGATATTTTAATTCAGCTGTTTATTATATTATGAAGAACTTCGTAAAGGAATTCAAGGAATTTGCCATGAAAGGCAATGTGGTGGATATGGCCGTCGGTGTCATCATCGGTGCTGCTTTCGGTAAAATCGTAAGTTCGCTTGTAGATGACATAATCATGCCTGTTATTGGTGTGGCAACCGGGGGGATAAATTTCACCGACTACAAATGGGTGATTCAGAAAGCCGTCATGGACGGCCAGGAGGTTTTGAAGCCGGAGGTGACAATGAATTGGGGTGCATGGATTCAGACTGTTGTCGATTTCATTATTGTGGCATTCTGCATTTTCGTGATGATTAAATTCATCAATAACATGCGCAAGAAGGTTGAAAAAGCCAAAGAGGAGGTTGCTCCCGCTCCGGCAGCTCCGTCGAAAGAGGAAGTTTTGCTCACTGAAATCCGAGATTTGCTGAAGGAGCAGTCGGCAGGTAAGGCCAAATGATGTTGAAACCGATTTTCCTTATCGGTTTCATGGGTGCGGGCAAGTCCACTCTCGGGCGTGGACTTGCTTCCTGCTACCCATCGTTGACATATATCGACCTTGACGACGTTATTGAGGAGAGGGAGGGGATGCCGGTGGGCGAGATTTTCGCTTGCCGTGGGGAAGATTATTTCCGCAGACGCGAATCGGAGTTGCTGCGGGAGGTGTCGTCGGGGCGTGATGTGATTGTCGGGTGCGGTGGCGGCACGCCATGTCATTCGGGCAACATGGAATGGATGAATGCCTGCGGGATTACGGTGCTGTTGCAGGCTTCGTTGCCGGTGTTGCTTCGGAGGCTCTTGGATGCACAGGCCAGCCGTCCGCTGATTTCGGGCTTGTCGGAAAAGGAGCTTGAAAGGTTCATCGAGGCCAAGCAGACGGAGCGTGCGCCATATTATAATCGTGCCATGTTCAGGTTCTGTTCCGATTCTCTTGAAACAGCCGATGAGATAAGGGATTCGAGCCTGGATTTTTACACGAGGTTCTTGAATGAAAAATTTAAAGTAGGTGAAGATGCAGCCAGATGATTCTGTTTCAGTTCCCACACCACTGGAATCGCCTGTGGAAACTATGATGTCCCGCCGCCGTGCTTCAATCGGTTTGCCTAAATGTGACAATCCTGCCGAGAAACGGTTCCCCTTGACCCCCGAGGCTGTCAGTGCGCTCACCCGTATGGGCTTTGAGGTGAAGATGGAGAGCGGTGCGGCTGCATACATACATTATGCGGATGCCGACTATGTACGTGCCGGGGCACGGATTGTGGAGCGCGCCGAGGCATTGCAGGCTGAAATAGTCATTCATTTGGCACCATTGGAAATCGCTGATATAAGGCGGTTGCGGCGTGGCGCGCTTTTGTTGAGCCTTGCCAACTTTTCTCGTCCGCAGGCCGGGGAGGTGGCGCGGGAGCTGGTGTCGCGCAGGGTGATAAACATTGCTATTGACCTTGTGCGCGATGACCATGGCAACCGGCCGTTCGGAGATATTCTGTCGGAAATCGCCGGGCGGAGTGTAATGACCATGGCCGCCGGTATGCTTGCCGATTCTGTGAACGGGAAGGGCATCCTTCTGGGTGGGATAGCCGGGGTTATCCCTTGTGAGGTGACCATTGTGGGTTCATGCCTGGCGGCATGTGCCGCAGCCAGGTCGGCCATAGGGCTTGGGGCTGTGGTGAGGCTTTTCGATGATGATGTCTATCGGTTGAGAACGGCCCTGCGCCAGCTCGGCAGCGGTGTGATAGGGTCGTCGCTTCACCCGCGTGTGCTTGAGGGTGCATTGCGAACCGCCGATATAGTGGTGATAACCGACAGGAACGAGCCTTTGCCTATAGATGGCGATGTAAGCCAGGTGCTTAAACGGAGGGTGCTTCTGTTCGACCTTTCGGAAAACCCGGGTACGGTGTTTCCTAAATTACGAAACATTGATATGGGCGAGATTGACGCCGGGAATTGCAGATGGCGCACAGGTTTCGCCCTGCTGAACGAAATGAGCCGTGGCGGAGCGGGACAACATGCCTGTTTCATCAATCCCGGAAGTGCTGTTCCGCGCACAGCTGCTATGGCGCTTAGCGACACTTTCATAACCTTGCTGAACAGGATTGCAGGCTGTGAAGGTTCGGGTGCGATGTTGCCTCTCACCCCAGGTTTGCAGGAGGCTACGCTGACATTTATGGGAAAGGCGGTGAATGAGCGTGTGGCGCGTCTGGCCGGAGTGCGCTACACCGATATCAGGCTGCTGTTGTCGTTGAGTTGATTCATGGCTTTGAAAGTTATTGTCGACTATGGGAAAGAGAAAGTTTTATGTGGTGTGGGTGGGGCGTGACCCCGGGATATATGAGGATTGGGATGATTGCCTTGAGCAGGTCAAAGGTTTCCCCGGGGCCAAATACAAGGCTTTTGACAGCCAAATGGCGGCAACGGTGGCGTTTCGAGGCGACCCCGCCGATGAGGCGGCTGTAATACGTGCGATTGCCGACCGTAATGCCGGTAGGCAAGCCGACGGGACATCGCAATTGTCATTGGTTGATATCCCGGAGATAAATCCTGATGCAATCGCCGTTGACGGTGCGTGTGCCGGGAATCCGGGACGTATGGAATATCGCGGAGTGGATGTTAAATCGGGGATAGAGCTATTCCGTGTGGGCCCTTTGGACGATGGCACCAATAATGTTGCGGAATATCTTGCCTTGGTTCATGCCTTGGCCTATCTGTATAAGAAGGGCGATTCTGCCACACCGGTCTACAGCGATTCGCGCACGGCGCGTAGCTGGTTGAAAAACAAGGGGTGCCGCACCAAGTTGCTGCGGACGCCACGCAATGGGAAGATTTTTGAATTGCTGGCGCGTGCCGATGTGTGGGTGCAGACCCACCGCATCACTAATCCCGTGCTGCGCTGGGACACTGATGCTTGGGGGGAAATTCCCGCTGACTTCGGGCGTAAATAGCGCCTGGATTTTGCGCGCAATCGCGGTAAAAAAGTCTGTTAACGCCGTTTCAACTTGTTGATGAGTGCGGTGACATAAGGGGTGGGGCGCAGTGAGTCGGCGCGTTGCAGGTAGGGCAATGCTTTATCACGGCTTTCGGGATGCTGTGCATACCAGTTGCCGAGAACAATCAGTGCATTGTAGTTGTCGGGGTGGAGTGAAAGTATTTTCTTGTAGATGTCTATCCCTTGGGCGGTGGCTCCTGTGAGCATATAGCCTTCGCCGAGTTGGGTGAGGAACCCGATGTTGTCGGGTGCCCCTGCGAGCATTATGTTGCTGTAGGCTATCATTTCGGCTCCGTTGCGGCGAAAAGAATAGTATTTAAGCAGTTGGCCGTCGATGGTGCGGCGCATCCACGGATGGGCTGTGCGGGTGTCCTTTAAGAAGTTCTCGAACAATGTGGGCTGCCCTATGTGGAAACTCCATTCTTTGACGTTGGAAAACACCGAGTCGAACGGGATATGGTTGTCGAGAGCCATTGTCATCAGGCGGTTTTGACCGGTGGTTTCGCCAAGCATCCCGTTGGCAACGATAGCCTGGCCGTAGGTTCTTGGGGTATCGGGGTGTTCCTCGAGCATGAGGTCGAACATGGCCGCAGCCGAGGCCCATTCCTGGTGGTCGAAAAAACGTTCGGCCTTGGCCTTTAGCGTGGGGTAGGGATTCACCGCACCTGCAATGACCGTGCAAACGGTTGCAACCAGCAGCGCGGCAATGAATTTGCAATTGATCAGATGGTTCTTTTCGCTCATTGTAAGTGACTTAAAGAAATTATTTAATATATTTGGTGACTTTGGGACTCAATGGTTATTTGCGATGTGTTTCGAGTGCTTTTCCCCGGCGTTGTCGGTCACGATGCCCGCATCGCTCTCTCCGCCGCCAGAAAAAATCATCTCGAAATACATCGCAAATAACCATTAACTAATTTCTTCAAGTCACTTAAGTTTAACGTTTCCGATAACATAATAGTGCGTGTAGAGGTGAAGAAATGTATGTAAAGTTGCACATATCGCGATAAAGGGCTAACTTAGCACAATGAAACAGGAGGGATAGAACTCCGTATCGATGCCTCAAAAGGCATCACGGCCAATACAACTTCAAAAATCAGCCTATTGACAGGTGTTACAAGAGCAATCCAATCACTGAAACCTATCGACCTATGATTGACAAGCATCGTTATTGTGTGATAATGTGCGGCGGCATCGGCAGCCGCTTCTGGCCTTACAGCCGTTCGTCGCGTCCAAAGCAGTTTATAGACTTCCTTGGCACAGGCCGCAGCCTGTTGCAGATGAGCTACGACCGGATTTTGCCGGTGGTGCAGAAAGAGAATATCTTCATTGTTACCAATGAACAATATGCCCCGCTGGTGCGTGAGCAGTTGCCGGAACTTGCGCCGGAGCAAATCCTTTTGGAGCCGGCACGCCGCAACACGGCACCCTGCATTGCGTGGGCTGCCTACCACATATCTGCCATTGACCCGGAGGCGAGCATAATAGTGGCTCCAAGCGACCATCTCATCACACGTGACGCCCTGTTTCAGGAGTCTATATTGAAAGGATTTGAGTTTGTGGAGAACAATGACGCGCTTCTCACGCTCGGAATCAAGCCGTCGCGGCCTGAAACAGGCTACGGGTATATACAAGTCGGTCAGCCCGTAGGCGACGGGACAATATGCCAGGTCAAGACATTCACCGAGAAACCCAAACTTGAGCTTGCAAAGGTGTTTGTGGAATCGGGGGAATTTTTCTGGAATTCCGGCATATTCCTGTGGAGCGCGAAAACCATTATCCGAGAACTACGGACGAATGCACCCGATGTGGCTGGTACCTTCGACAAGGGTATCGGGCTTTTCGGCACCCCTGCCGAGCGTGAGTTCATCGAGCAGAATTTCCCCGGTTGCGTGGGCATATCAATCGATTTCGCCGTTATGGAAAAAGCCTCCAACGTCTATGTGGAGTGCGTTGATTTCGGATGGAATGACCTCGGCACCTGGAGCGCACTTTACGATAACTCCCCGAAGAACCGTGATTCCAACGTGACGCAGAACTGCAATGTGCTCGCTTATAATTCCACCGGCAACATCTTCGCCGTCAACGGCGAAAAACTCATTGTTGTGGACGGCCTCCGCGATTACATAGTGGCCGATGCCGGTGACGTGCTCTTGATTTGCCCCAAATCAGAGGAGCAGCGTATAAAGCAAATGGTCAATGATGCTCATCTCGCCTTCGGCGAAAAATATCTCTGACCCCTACC
>WSMN01000045.1 GCA_013316535.1 Muribaculaceae bacterium
ACACTTAACACTCCTTATTGTATTTTGTATGTTTAAAATAAGTCAAGACAACTTCTGACTTTGCAGACCAGAACATATGATCAATTTCTCGATAATTATTAAATTTAAATTGTCCTTTTGAATTAATCCAAAATAAATATTTAGGGGATTGATGCTCTTCTTTCGGAATTTCCGTGGTGCTCTTCTTTCGGAATTTATAAAACCGAATATATGGTTCTCCTTCCACACGATACTCGTTTCCAAATATATCAACACGAGTTTCTTTGATGGATGCTTTGGATATAATCTGATTAATTTCGCTTTCGGATTCTACGAGAATCTCAATGACGTGATACTCTGAATTCAGCTTTTCTTCAGTAGACTTATGCGTCACCCATATTTCGATAAGGATTGGTTCTCTGTTCGTCTTTACCGAATGGTACACAAGTAAATCAGCTTTGAATTTACCAACTGCAACTTCCTCTTCGCAGTGGTCATAGTATTGCTTAAGGTCGAATTCTTTTGTATCAATCCAAGTGCAGGGCTGTTTTCTACCCACGGGACACTCTTCTACGGCACAAGCCACGTGAGCGTTAAATGCAATGAAGAAGGAGGACGATTTGTTGAAACATTCGCGTATACGCATTTTGGCAAGTTTATGCAGATAGGTCTCATACGAGCAATTCTCAACATTCGCTTTGTGCGCAAAATGCCAACGTCTTATCTCCCCTTGGCGTGGAATCATAATTGCATCACAATTAGGGCAGCGATATTCAAAACCTTTAGCAGCATCGTTTATCTCGATGAGATGTGAGTTCTCATCCAATGCATAAGAGTAATACTCTTTCTTTGTTGCCATATCAAATATCAACTAAATCGATTTTTTTACCTAAGGAAGCGGCAATCTTTGACAGGATGTCGATGCCTACCGAGTATTTGCCATTTTCTATTCTGCTTAAATTGGCGGCATCAATATCTGCCAATTTCGCAAGGTCACGAGCTTCAATCCCCCTCTCCTCTCGAATTTGACGTATGCGGGCACCAATACGAGTTCGCTCTTGCTGCCTGTTGCCGACACCGATACCCAAAAGCGGGATGCCGTATACAACTGAATCCCTCCAGATATTATCGACCATCAGTTCCTTGTCATCGGAATAGTTCTTAGCAAAGATTGCCTCGATGAGATGAAGCTCATATTGTCGCGTTTCTTCACTGACATATCTTCCTGCCTGGCATAGCACCTGGAATACCTCGCCATCGGGTGCCGTGACCTCAACCCTTTTGGAGTCAATTATTTTAGCTTTAGCCTGAAACTCTGTTGACAGGAAAGCTTTAATGTTGCGATTCATAAAAATCATGCCGAATTTAAAGTGTTGCCGCCACCTTTAAAGATTTAATGCTGAAAAGTTAATACAAATCCGCATAATTGGCAAATAGAACAATTCAAAATTTGTAAATATGCCTATTAAGAGTATTCTAACACATCAGTATGATTATTTAACAATTTGGTATTCAGCGCAAAACTAATGTTATTAAAATAGACAATGAAATTTTAACAGAGATGCCCGGAGGGCATGGGGCTGTGTAGCCGGGTACACGGAGCCGTCATGGCGACGTGTGCCCGGGTATGTCGGAATTGGAGGCGGGTGTCTGATAAGACACCTTGTTGGAATCGAATCGGTTGAAAACCGTTACACAACATATGGGGGCGGTGTTGCGCAACGAGGTGTCTTGCCAGACACCGCCTACGCCGCATCATGTAACCGGGCACATTCTGCCTTTCAGGCGCATGTGCCCGGCTACACAGCCCCATGCCCTCCGGGCATATATTGCAGGAACGGCACCGCGTGATTGCCTCGGGATAGATGATGTCAGTTAGAGATTGTTTAAAAACAAACTCTAACTGAAGAGGGCAATTGTAGGTAGCCGCCCGCACGGGACGGCTCTACATGTGTGAGATGGTGGCGGATGGGATATGTGGTAAAGCGGTGGAAATGCAGTGGAGATGAGAGGGAGGGATGGGGAGGAAGAACATTTTTGGCATAGTGTTTGTTGGTATTTAATTGGGGATGTCGGTGAAATGGAGTAAATTTGCCGACGGGGAGAAGGATGGAGTGACAATGATGTGAGGCGGAAGGTGGATTGACAATGATATTAATACACTTTTTAGAAAGATTCAGATATGGAAAGAATTGAACCGGGGAAGTATGTGGAATTAGGATACGACCTTTATGCGGTTGAGGCCGACGGGAAGGAGACGCTTGTGCACCAGACCGATGCGGAGGATCCCGAAAAGGTTGTGTTCGGTGTTACGCGCGGCATGATCGCGCCGCTCGAAAAGGCCATTGAGGGTCTGGAAGTAGGCGGCAAGTTCGATGTCAAGGCTACTGCCGACGAGGCTTTCGGCCCCTATGACCCCGACCAGGTGGTGGAACTCGACCGCGAGATTTTCGTTGTCGACGGGAAGTTCGACGAGGAGATGATCAAGGTCGGCGCGCTCGTGCCGATGATGACTGCCGACGGATACCGCATCAACGGACTCGTGAAAGAGGTAGGCGCAGAGAAAGTGAAGCTCGATTTCAACCATCCGCTGGCCGGTAAATCGGTACGTTTCGACGGCAAGATTATTGCCGTGCGCGACGCAACGCCGGAGGAGCTGCAGCCCGTGCACGGCGGTTGCGGATGCGGTTGCGACCACGATGACTGCGACTGCGACGGCGGCCACCATCATGGCGACGGCCATTGCGGCTGCGGCGACGGGTGTTGCCATTGAAGTTGTAAGGCTAAAGATACAAGACGCCATGAATGGCGTCTCTACCGGCGAGGTGGAGGCGGCGTTCATGGCGTTGAGTGTGTTGCGGGGGAGGACGGATTTTTGTAATTTTGCGGGAGAAACCGATTCAGAATCACAATGTTTGGAAAGACAGGCGGCCTTGCCGCGAGAATTATCATAGGGGGATTGATGATGTCGGGATGCGCGCTCGGGATGCAGGCGCAGCCGGAACTGACATGGAGCGTTGACTTCGGGTCGGTGTTCGACAACCGCGAGGGGGACAATTCCGTCACGGAGACGAAGACCTATCTGTTCACCAACCTCGCCCCTGAAATAGGGGTGCGGTTCACCCGGGAGGACAGGATTGCCGGAGGTGTGGTGTGGAACCAGCCCGTGGGCAACGAATGGGAGGGGTACCGCGTGTCGCCCACGCTCTATTACCGCCACGAGGGGCGGCGGTGGAGCTTATCGATGGGGATATTCCCGCGCACGCAGCTGCGGCAACCGCTGCCGGGGTTCCTGTGGTGCGATTCGCTGACCTATTTCCAGCGGAACATACGCGGGGTGCTTGTGCAGTATGGCAGCCGCGACGCATTCATCGACTTTTACCTCGACTGGCGGCAACTCCAGACCGAAACCAAGCGCGAAGCGTTCAACATAGTGTTCCACGGCGAATGGCGGCCGGGCGGCCGCAGCTTCATGGTGGGTGGACATGCCATGATGAATCATTTCGCGCTGACAAAAAACGCGCCCGACAACCAGCACATCGTCGACAACTTCCTTGTAAACCCCTACGTTGGCATTGACCTCGCACGCGCCACGGGGCTCGACAGCCTTGTCATAAAGGGTGGAGCGTTGATTACCGTGGAGCGCAACCGGGCTTACGACAAATGGAAGATGCCGGCGGGAGGATGGCTCGAAATCACCGGGGAATGGAAATGGCTCGGGCTGAAAAACTCGCTCTATGCCGGAGGCCGGCTGCTGCCGAGCTACGGCGAACTCGGTGCCGCGCTCTATCAGGGGGAGCCATATTATCAGACGGGGTTCTACAACCGCACCGACGTTTACGCCCGCATAATCCGAAACCGATGGGTGAACCTGGAGGCCTCGCTCGATTTCAACGTTACCAAGGGGAGTTTCATATTCTACCAACGGCTGCTGCTGCGCGTCTACCTCGACCAGATCAACTGCCCTTTCACCAAGCAGCAGAAAAAACGCGCCAAACACCGCCCCGCATCGCCTGTGGCTAACGTCTACCTTTAGCGGAGCGAGCCGGACATGTAACCTACACCGTCTTCAAACCAAGCGGTATCCATCTGAAAAGGTCTCGCAGATTCCGCAGATATGCAATTGAGCTATAACACAGCATCACATTCGAGCTTTGCCCACACGTAGAGCCGCCACATGTAACGGCTTGTATCTTTACGTCAACTGCAAATACCCACTTGAAACATGGGCATCCTCATAGAAGGATATATTGATGCGAAAAATTTACAGGAATATCACAAAACCAACTGTTTAGCCTCCTCCTGAATCTGCGAGATTCTTGGAGAAGGAATTTTAACAGGCATTTTCAATATTTGTTGTGCCTTTGCACGCGCCATAAGCACCTGACCCGATTCAGCATAAAAGGTCATCAACCTGTACAACGGTAAAAAACGGTTGGGACACATTAATGACGCAGTATGATAGCATTGGCAAGCTTTATCCGATTCTCCAATATGCCTATAGTTATCACCGATTGCCATCTGAACATCATAGTCATTAAGATATTTACAACATCGGGTTAAAATTCGGTTACTATCGCAATGTCGTCCGAATGCCCCCAGAACCCTGCCGTAGTTATAAAGGAAAAACGGATTGCCATTCCATCGGGAATAAAGTTGACGGTATATTTCCAAGGAGGCTTCAGGATTGCCGATGTTCCATGTACGTACCGCATTTCCCCATTTTAACTCAAATTTAGAATCATAAAACGACAATCCGCATATCAAAATGATCATGCCGATGGCCGTTGTACGCATTTTCCAATCCGTTACCATGGTTACGCATCGTCCCGTACCGATTGTTGCCATAGCATATGCAATGACTACCCAAACAAACGGATAACGCAACGGATAAGAAAAACAGGCAAACACCCCTATCGCCAACAGGCATAGCCCCTGCGTAGTTGACCACCTTCGGTTACGTAACATGACGAATGCAGCAAAAAGCAGGAGAGACAGACCTGCAATGCCATATTCGATTAATATCAGGAGGTACTCATTGAACGGGTGCGCTACGTTATCTGCCAGTAGAGGCCATCCTTTTGACGGGTCGGCGGCGAAAAACGCAGCCTGATGCGGCATATAGTTCGCCAGAAACAAACCTGCGCCTCCGCCAAACAAAGGATGTTCACCAACCATGGCAATAGAGGCTTCCCATATCTGCAACCGTCCGAGCGAAGAACCTGTCTTCAAGAAGAACATTGCCGCCAGCAGAAGTACACCTGCCACGAAAATAGCAGTCGCAATCAGGGGCTTCCGAATGCGGGAATACTTATCATAGAGGCATACGGCTGACACTAATACTATCGACAACATGCCTGCCCTTGAACCGGACATGACTATGGCAACAGGGATGACCACGCGCCCACACATAACCAATCCCCATTGCCAGCACTTGCCTTTCGGCAATTTTTTCAGGCAAAACGGAAATCCGGCCGCAAGGCACGCCGCGAATCCCGCAGGATTATCGAAACACCCCACCACAGGGAATGTTGAGCGCGGTGGCACCAATCCGGCATACTGCAATATCCCGTAAATGCCCTGTGCCACGCACACAAGTATCACCAGGCCCTCTAAAATCACATCCCAACGCTGCGGCATAGCATTGAAACACACATACAGAAGCAAGAGCGCAGCAACGGATACCCACACAATCACGGGCTGTTCCAACGGCGACAAAAAAGTCCTGACAACGAAATAGGCCATAACACAGCACACCGCACCCGTTGCCAATCCCATTTTGAACCTGACAACACGTTGACAAGCCAACACAATTGCCAACAGTGCCGTCGCCACAACCAAAGAATACCGCTTAGGAAGCAGTTCCGTTTCGACAAATCCATTCCAAACGGCAAACATTGTTCCGGCGAGCAGCCCCGCTACCGCCACACCGAACACAGCCGTACTATATATCCAAGATTCGCAGAGTTTCATGGTCATTAGGAAAGGCCAGAATTCGATTAAGAGGGCGTTTCATAACATCTGTTAAATTCTAACCATAGGAGGGTGTAATAATGAAAAGGTGTCAGACTCATCGCATATTTTGGCCGCTTTTGCTTTTTTCGTCAGTCGTGATGCCCGCATCACTCTTTTCTCAAAAAGTAAAATCGCCTCAAAATATGCTTGTTATAATTTAACACCTGTTATGAAACACCCTCTAAACGAAGAGGGAGCCTTATAGAAATCTGTCGGTGAGGCAAAGTATCCCCCACCGACAGATTTTATGTATAGTAGACGGAGCAACTATTCACAATCCCTTGAGACCCATCACTTCTTTGTACTTTTCCTCGCATCTCTTTCTGCGATACTCTTGATAGGAGATACCGTCCTTGCCTACTGTTGCCAAATATTCTTCGTAATCCTTTTTGTTCTGCTCTATATTAGTAGCCAAGTCGGTGCAATCAACATCATTTTCACCAAGATTTTTAACGCATTCTTCCATAAACGCGTTGTTCGCATCGCATTGCGCTTGCATCATGTTGTAGTATTCAACCGGGATGCCATTTTCTACGAAATAATCACTCCCGACCGATAGGTACATTCTGTTGTCACGAGCCTCAGTTTTGTAGATGAAAATTCTTTCAAGCTTCTTTTTCATATCGAGCTGCTCGGGAGTGGCCATCTCATCTGATAGCATTAGAAGTTCAGGCAACTGTAAAGGCACCATTGTTTCTGGGATAGTACTATCTTCATTTTGGTTGGCACAACCCACAATCAGAATTGCGAATAATGCCATAATCCCAACTTTTAGCATAAGATTTTTCATATAACTAGTTTTTTAGCTTCCCTGACCACTCCATGTGCATTTGCCATATTGTGCATTCGTCATGTACCGAACTGAACCTGACGTGTTAGAGGCTGCAATCCCCACACTAAACTGCCCATTACCGACATGAGAATTTGTCATCTGTTTTCCAAAGAAATTTGTAGTCACGTTATGCGATGACCATGCAGGTTCCCCATACACATTGCATTCCACTCTACTCATACCCCATGGTGCCCAACAACCAGCCTCATCCATAGAACCTAACGAAGCATACAATGTTCCACTAGGCATACGGGTTGTTTCTGTAACGCTTTTCAACATAGGTGCTTCATCATTTAAGATGTCTAACGACTCTATCGACACCATATCCCCCAACATATAGACTATCGAATCCCTATTCCCATCAACAAGAACAAAACCCTTGCATTCCTGGTTATTGCGACATTCATCTATCATCCTTAGAATGTTTTGATTCTCCCATTCAATGCTTTCGCAAACGCCATTGTACTCTTCTTCAGTCACACCAAGAGCCATTGCTTCATTTTTTCCAATGGTTATTTTACGGGCACACCCTTCAAACATGACTTAATCATCTATTAACATTTGAAGAGCGGTGGACGTTTCTTGGGAAGATTCTAATATTTCTCCATCAGACATTACTGCAATAGTCCCGTCCTGTTCGTCATCCATGTCAAACGAACTTTGTGAACACCCTACCATGCACATAGCCAAGGCGACACCAATGTACTTTAATTTTTTTCATGGGATTTATTGAGTTAATTCGTTTATTTTACAAAGGTAGTATCGCAAAAACATTAAAAAAACTTTTTAACATGTTATACAGCATATTTCCAAAAAAAGACCGAACCTAAATATGCACAGAGCAAATAAATAACCCCGAATGTATCTTTTTGTAAATATATTTGGATTATTTGCGATTAAAGCAATAAATTCGCGTCGTTACATTAATAGCACATACCATGAATCACAAGATTGTACGCTTACTGTTGCCATGTCTCATCATATTCACCGATTGCAGCAAGCACCCGGCAGGGGTGGAAGATGCATTGGCTCTGGCGGGTGACAACCAGGGCGAACTGGAAAAGGTTCTGGAGCATTATGCCGGGGAGCCTATGAAGTTAGAGGCTGCGCGGTTCCTGATTGAGAACATGCCGGGGCATTATTCCTATGCCGACACCTGAGGGATTAACCGATATTACAGGTCGATGGACTCGCTGCTCACGGTGATGCCGAAAGATGACCTGCAAAAGCGGGTTGATGCAATCGACAGCCTCGGAATGGCCTACGGATGGGTCGACCAATCAACTATAGAGGACATACGGATTGTCACGGCAGATTTCCTCATCGCCAACATCGACTCGGCGTTCTCCAAATGGGAGAGCACACCGTGGGGAAAGCACCTGACGTTCGAGATGTTCTGCGAGACGCTTTTGCCGTATAAAGCCGAGGAGCTGCAACCCTTGGACGGATGGAGAGGGTACATGCCAGATTCGCTGCCGCTTGACACGAAGTTCCTCTATTGCGACCAGTTCAAGATAACGTTTAAGGATGTGCCACAAGGCGGCCTCTACCTGCTCCGCGACCTCACCAGAGGTAAGGACGAACGGATTTTCACCTATGAGAACGGGGAGCAGGTGTGGTGGTAGGGAGACGGGGATTAACGGATGGGGGCGGTTTAATCGTCAAAATAGATGAAACCATAAACTGACATCATTCGTGAAAAGGATTGCTGTGGCGGGGGCGTTGCTATGCGCGCTTATCGCATTCCGGGGGGAGGCCGTGGTTAAAACTGAGGTCACGGAAGTGGCTCCGGGAGTTTTCAAACTACAGGCGGGGACACCCGACAGGTTCACACCCTACGGGGTGCTGGCCGAGAAGCCTCTGACGGAGGCTATGAGCCGGTTGCCGGAGGGGGTGCTTCCTTTCCGACTGGAGGATGTGGCCATAGATGTGAACGACCGCGGTTGCCTGGTGGAGGTTCCGCTTGGCGACGGCGAACAGATTTATGGCTTCGGGCTTCAGTTCGAGACTTTCGGCCAGCGCGGTCTGCGCAAGCAGCCGAGGGTCAACGACAACCCGATGAACGGACTGGGATACACCCACGCACCGCAGAATTTCTATGTGTCGACGAAGGGTTACGGGATTCTGGTGAACACGGCGCGCAACACAACGTTTCTGTGCGGCTCAAACCAGCGTCACAATTCGGGGCGGCAGGAGCAGACCCGCGACAATATCGCCACAACCACGGAGGAGCTATATGCCAACCGCAGCAACGGCAACAAGCTGTTTGTCGATGTGCCGGGGGCAAGGGGGGTGGAAGTACTGGTAATCGAGGGGCCGGAGCTTGTGGATGCCGTGAAGCGTTACAACCTGCTCTCCGGCGGCGGCGCGCTGCCGCCGATGTGGGGGCTGGGATTCAAATACCGCGTGAAGGGTGACGCACCGCAGGATTCGGTGATGCGTTTCGCCCGCTATTTCCGCGAGAAAGAGATTCCGTGTGATGTGCTGGGGCTGGAGCCGGGATGGCAGACGGCGGCTTATTCCTGCTCCTACAAATGGAGTGACGACCGTTTTCCCGACCACCGGGGGATGCTCGACAGCCTGCGCGCCGACGGTTATCACGTGAACCTTTGGGAACATGCCTATGTGCACCCCTCCTCGCCTATCCGCGAGGCGATGGAGCCTTATGCAGGCGATTTCCTTGTGTGGAACGGGCTGGTGCCCGACTTCCTGCTGCCGCAGGCACGCAGCATCTTCGCCGGTTACCACGGCACGCTCGCCGACGAGGGTATCTCCGGGTTCAAGCTCGACGAATGCGACAACTCCAACATCGCCTACGCATCGGCCACATGGTGTTTCCCCGACATATCGCGCTTCCCCTCGGGAATCGACGGGGAGCAGATGCACCAGCTTTTCGGGTCGCTCTACGTGAACACCATGGACAGCATCTACCGTGGCAGGAACCTCCGCACATATAACGACTACCGTTCATCGGGGATGTTCATGTCGCCGCGCAACGCAGTGCTCTACAGCGACAGCTACGATGCCAAGGAATACATCCAGGCACTGTGCAACTCGGCTTTCGGCGGGCTGCTGTGGTGCCCGGAGGTGAGGGAGGCATCGTCGGCCGAGGATTTCTTCCACCGGTTTCAGGTGGCGTTGCTGTCGCCGCAGGCGATGGTCAACGCATGGTACCTCCAGTATGCCCCCTGGCTGCAGTTCGACCGCTACAAGAACGAACGCGGCGAGTTCCTCCCCCAGGCAAAGGAATATGAGGACTACGCCCGCACACTCATCAATACGCGCATGGCACTGGTGCCATATCTCTACGAGGCGTTCCGCTGCTACAACACCGAAGGGGTGCCCCCCTTCCGCCCGCTGCTGATGGATTATCCCGCCGACAACAAGCTGCGCGACATCAGCGACCAGTTCATGGTGGGCGAATCGCTGATGGCCGCGCCGCTCTATCAGAAAGGGAACTCACGCAAGGTGTATTTCCCCGAGGGGACATGGTTTGATTTCAACACCAACGAGAAATACGAGGGGGGACGCGAATATGAAATCACAACGCGCTTCGACCAACTGCCGCTGTTCGTTAAAGCCGGGACGCTGCTGCCGCTGGCAGAGCCGGTGCAGCACATCACCCCGGCAACGGTGTTCAACCTCAACTGCAAAGTCTACGGAACGGACAAAGCGCAGTGCCGCCTGTTTGAGGATGACGGCGAGACCTACGACTACACCCGCGGCAGATTCAACGATGTCACCCTCCGCGCCGAAAAGGGGAAGGTGAAACTCACGCGTACCAAAGGCTCTCCAGCACGCCGCTACAGGGTCGCTTCGGCCGAGTTCATCAAATAACGGCATGGGAGGAATCACAACAATAGCACAGGCGTTGTTTTCAGGTCATAGACTGGATACAACGCCTGTGTATTGTTGGTTGTAAATGGTTTCAGGGTTATCTTCACAGGTAGTAGGTACTACTTATAGGCAAGGCCTGGCTAGACATACTGCAACCGGGAGATTCATTGAGATGATTCTCGGCTAAGGGTCGGTAATCTTGCCGGCCATCAGGCAGGCTCCGCTCTGCCGTTCGTTTATGAAGAATAGGAACGGCCGGTCGAATGACATCGAAACCTTGCCGTCAGAAGGGGCTGTAGTGTCATAAATACCTGCCCATGTCACCGCCCCCGCCTCGGCTCCCTTCTCGTTGAACTCGATGCTCGCTTTCTGCGACACAAAGATCTTCCCTGTGCAGGGGGTGGTGAACAAGTCCAGTTTCCCGGGAGTGAAAATCGAGTTTATCCCCATCGAGCCGAGGACATTTATTAAGTCAATCTCACCGGTGGCGAACTTGAAGCGCGGAAGCGCGAGTTCCACTTCCATGCGTTGTGACTGTGCCAGTTGAAGATATGTCCCGTCGAAGCTCCCGACGAACGCGTCCATATCGGTGCCCTCGTCAGGGAGCACCAGCCATGTGCAGTATACCTCGCCGTTGCCGAAGTTCAGATTAAGGGCGGAATAGCCGTCGCCTTCTATATAGGGGCTCTTGGAGATGTTGGTGTGCATCATGCTGACGGTGGTGTTGCCCCGGCTACCATGGAAAGTTGCATTGCGGGTGTCGGCTGCATCAAATGGCTTGCTCCATTGCCCCTTGAATAGCATGGCGTTGGCCAGCAGGGCGACCATATCCTGTGAATACTGGTCGATGATGCGGTCAATGATGTTGTCGGTATTCCCGGCGCACCATTTATTGATGGCGTCAACAACGGCCTGCGGGTCAGCGGAAAAATCGAACTTGAACACGTCAGCCCCAAACGACTCATCCAGTCTCTGCTCAAACATGGGATTGATGTCGAAGGCGTTATGGTGCCACACCGAGTTGGCAAGTGCCATCTTCACCTTGCCGTCGGCCTTTGGGAACGCCTTCATGTATTTGCTGCAAAGACTGTTGAGGGCGTTGAGGTCTCTGCATCCCAAGGTTCTTACAATCTCCTCCCTGCCGTTTTCGTCGGCGATGTTTGCAACCATTGCGAGCAACAACTGGGCGTTCATGGGCGAGACCAGCACGTTACCTTGCTGTGCGTTGCTGTTTACGGCCTTGAAAAAAGCATAGCTGAAATTTTCAGTCTCACGGGCGGCCTGCAATTCTGAGGCGGAGAACTCTATAGGTACCTCAGGCGCCATAGGTTCAACGGGCGGTGACGGAGTGTCATTGTCGTCGCTCGAACACCCGGTACACATGATTCCAACCAAGGCAAATAAACCAAATAAATATCGTTTCATAGCCAAAAACATTAACTGTGATTATTTATGTCCTTAAGCATAAGTAACTGTACTATTTTGTTACTTTAAGATATTGAATATCCCCATTGAAATTATAGTTCTCCCCCGAACTTGGAGATACGGAGAAGACCCCCTCATAAAAGAATCCGTTGCACTTTCCATTCCATCCCCAATTAAAAAAATTGTATGTCAGACATTCTGTTCTTGTACCAATATAGTCCCATTTTTTCAGGGAATCCGCTCGTCTGGGGTCTTTACATTCATATGTATCAATCTTGACGTTATATGCTTTTGCTGCATCACATACCCACATGTGTCCAATTGTACCTGTATTTGCATCTGTGCCACGTACTAATAAAACGGAATTGGCCTTTTGTAAGTCGTAGGCCATGCTTCTTGTATCAAAACGTTTATGTTCTGCATTGAGTCCGAGGGTTGTAAGGGCATGTTGCATATCTAAGATATATGTCGAAGTGCCCTTTTTGCCATATATGCTATGAGCGCGATGTCCCAGCTCCCTGCAAAGATATGACAAGGCATTATGAGTCTCATTAGAGCAATTGCAAAATTGAAAAACCGCTTCTGTGCCAGAATATGGTTTGTGCTTACAAAGCGCGTTCCAGTCCAATGTTATTTTGGGATTGTTGGATTTGTAGGTTAATGTTAATTGATCGGGATATTTAAAATGTGTCATCATCATTGCCGCAGCGGTGTTGGAGCATCCAGCAAATGTATTTGGACATTCCAATCCCTCTGGATAATTTTGTCCCCATGCCACCAATACACGGTTTGCAACGTTTACGAACCAAGTGGTGTCGCGTACCTCCTTGTATTCCGGGCAAGGAATTGGGTCCAGCGGCTTTTGTGGAAGCGTTATTGATGTACCGTCGGTTGTGATGGATTGGGACATAGCTTCTTCCAAATAGGATGTTGCCACATCCATGAAGAAATTGAATCCCGGGTTGGTATCACGCACTGATGGGTCATAATTTCCGTTTACGGTCACGGCAAGGATTTCAATGGCATTCCGGGGGGCCGATACGATTGCAAAGCCCATGTCGTCGGCATAATTGACAACGTACATAAGCGTGTCAGGACTTGCTGAACGAGATTTCGCGTTGGACACGATGGTATATGCCTCTTGTTTTGTGTCCACGTGTCTGTATGAATTAGACCGCGCATTCGGTGATTGGATGTCTGACAATAGGAACAACGCCTTTTGCGCGATTTCAACAGCTTCATCCACACTACGTAATGATTGCTCTGTTGCAATAGCATTTATGTTATCGGACGCGGATTGAAATATGTTTCCTGGCTCTTCAGAGGTACATGCCGCCAAAATCAGTAATATTGTAAGTATTGATTTAGCTTTTTTCATGGAATATATGTTTTTTGGTAATTAAATGTGCTATGCCAGATTTAGCCCTCTATATACGACAAAATGATTGCAAAATATGAAATACATTTGACATTTGCCAAAGATACGTAAACTAATATAAATTCCAAATGCAAGCACAACCAATTAACCTACATTAACAATTGCCAAGGAGGGTATATATGCAAGTCAGGCATCACCCAGGGAAGGGGATGCCTGACTGCATGTTGTGTAGCTAACGGGAGGAGCTTAGGCGTTGCCGGAGAGCTTCTCTTTGAGGGCTGCAAGTGCCTCGATGTCACCGAGAGTGGTTTTCTCAACGGGGGTATTGAGCACCGGGGTTGCCTCCTCGGCCTTGCGGGGAGCGCGTTTTGCCTTGCGTGCCTCGGCTTTCTCTGCCTTTGCTTCATCCTCGAAGATGCGGCTGTGGCTAAGGATAATGCGCTTGCTGTCCTTGTTGAACTCGATTACCTTGAAGTCGAGCTTCTCGTCAACCTTGGCCTGCGAGCCGTCTTCCTTAACGAGGTGCTTGGGAGTTGCGAAGCCTTCAACACCGTAGGGAAGCTGGATAACTGCACCCTTGTCGAGCATCTCGACGATGGTTCCGGGGTGAACCGAACCAACGGTGAACACGGTTTCGAACACATCCCAGGGGTTCTCCTCAAGCTGCTTGTGGCCGAGGCTCAAGCGGCGGTTGTCCTTGTCGATTTCGAGAACCACAACCTCGATGTCGGCACCGATCTGGGTGAATTCAGAGGGGTGCTTAACCTTCTTGGTCCAAGAAAGGTCGGAGATGTGGATGAGGCCGTCAACGCCTTCTTCGATTTCAACGAATACGCCGAAGTTGGTGAAGTTACGCACCTTGGCGGTGTGGCGGGAGTTAACGGGATACTTGGTTTCGATATCTTCCCAAGGATCTTTCTTGAGTTGCTTGATACCAAGGCTCATCTTGCGCTCGTCGCGGTCGAGAGTGAGGACAACGGCCTCCACTTCGTCTCCGACTTTCATGAAGTCCTGTGCGCTGCGCAGGTGCTGGCTCCACGACATTTCGCTTACGTGGATCAAGCCCTCAACGCCGGGAGCGACCTCAACGAATGCGCCGTAGTCGGCCATAACGACAACCTTGCCCTTGACTTTGTCGCCAACCTTGATTTCATCGGCGAGGGCATCCCAGGGATGAGGCATGAGCTGCTTGAGACCGAGGGCGATGCGCTTCTTCTCGTCGTCGAAGTCGA
>WSMN01000046.1 GCA_013316535.1 Muribaculaceae bacterium
CAAACCTGTAACCTTCTGATCCGTAGTCAGATGCTCTATTCAGTTGAGCTAGCGAGCCATCAATTAGTGGTGCTTTTTTTAATCGTTGGTTTATAGAAACCTCTGATTGGGAATGTGACTCGCACAGGATTCAAACCTGTAACCTTCTGATCCGTAGTCAGATGCTCTATTCAGTTGAGCTAGCGAGCCAGTCTTTCAATGTTCGCTTGTCGGGCGAATTGCGAGTGCAAAGTTACGACTTATTTTTTTAATTGCAAATTTTTTAATGTAAATTTTCGAATGAAATTTTCTATATGGCTATTATCTGTTTTTTGTGTGGGTGGATATTTTTTGTAATATCAAAGGCAATTTATTGTGTAAGGCTGTTTTGAGAGCTGCCAATGCGGTGTTGTGATTGATTTCGGAGTTTGGGGGCAGGTATTCGGAAGTGGAGATGATTCTGACTCCCGATGTGATTTCTGTGTTATCGGATGGGTACTCTGTCTTTCCTGCAACGACTATTACGGGGGTGTTATGTTGCTTTGCTATCTGCAATATGGTTCCGGTTGCCTTCCCTTGAAATGACTGCGCATCGAATGAGCCTTCGCCGGTCAGGATGAATCGGGTGGCGGGTGATGCGTTCCCAAGTATGGAGGGTAGCTCATAGACGGAGGTGATGAATTCAGCCCCGGATTTGCAGTTGCAGTGCAGCACTCGGTGCAAGGCATATCCGATACCTCCGCCTGCACCTTGGAATCGTGGAGGTTCAGTCGGCGCATAGATGGCGTTGTCGACCGCGGTATTGAAATTTTCCAAGGCTTTATGAAGTTTGGGCATTTCGTGGGGAGAAATGCCTTTTTGTATGGCGAAAGAGAGGCTTGACATTTCGCCGGGGGATGGCGGAATCAACGGGAGGTCTACATCGGCGAGGGCTATGACGTGCTGTTTGAGGGGTTGGCGGGGAATTGCGCTGAAATCCACGGAATAGATTGTGGACAGATGGTGGGCGCGGATTGGGCGGGCTTTTATCTGCTCTCCTTCCACGTCGAAGAATTTTGCACCTAACGCCTGGAGAAGTCCTGCGCCCCCATCAATAGAGGCCGTTCCGCCTATACCGATAAAGATTTTTTTCATCCCGCGTTTTAGCATGGCACACAGGAATTCTCCAACGCCGAACGAGGTGCTTTGCCATGGTTGCAGAGGCGTTTGTCCGAGCATGGCGAGACCTACGATTGACGCGCAGTCTACGGCACATGTTTCGGAGTCGGAGAAAAAGCGTATGCAGGTTTCGTTCATCAGTGCGTCATGCCCTGCGATTGTGCATTCCGTTAGCCCGAGGTGACGCGCTATTATTTCGGCGGTTCCTTCCCCTCCGTCGGCCATGGGGCATTCCAAAACCTGTGCGTCGGGGATTATTTCCGTTACTGCGCTGCGCATTTCTTTTGTTGCTTCCGCAGCTGTCAGAGTGCCTTTGAACTTATCCGGGGCGATGATTGCCAACGGGTTTTCCACGGGTGTCCGGCCGCGGATGTTTCTTAAAGTTTGCAGAAATTTTGGCAAGGGCATGGCGTGGTGTTTTGGTTTCAGTCCAAAATTAGCTATTTTTTCTTGTAAATGGGGTTATCCATGTCGGATTAATTGTTCTGATTTATAAAAAGTGGTAACTTCGCGTTGTATAAACTATTGAAAAATGAAAAAGAGCTTGATTATATTGGCCGGAGCTGTTTTGTCGGGTTGCATGTGGGCTGAAGCAGAGAAACTCGTTTTGCTGCACACCAATGACACTCACAGCCAGATAGACCCTAATGACAAGAATCTGGGTGGCATTCAGCGGCGTAAGGTAATTGTGGATAGCATCCGGGCCGAATATCCCAACGTGTTGTTGATGGATGCGGGTGATGCCGTGCAGGGCACTCTGTTTTTCACCATATACGGCGGGGAGGTTGAGACGCGCATGATGAATGAACTCGGATATGATTATGCGATTCTCGGGAACCATGATTTCGACAATGGAGTGCATCCGTTGGCATTGAATCTGAAGAACAGTAATGTCGGTTGGATTTCCACCAATTATGATTTGGAAGAGAGCGAGCTGCAGCCGTTTTTCAAGCCTTATGCCATAAAGGAGTACGGCGACAGGAAAATTGGGATAATCGGTCTTAACCTTAATCCGAAGGGGATGATTTCGGAAGGTAATTACGACGGGGTTAAATATCTTGATGCAATAAAGGCCGCGAATGCGACGGCATGGCATCTCAAACACAATGAAAAGGTTGATGCCGTGGTTGCATTGACGCATGTCGGTTATGATGGCGTCTCCCCGTCGGACAAGGATATTGCTGCGTCGTCAGAGGATATTGATGTTATACTCGGTGGGCACTCCCACACGCTCATACGCCCGGGAAGCGGTATGGAATGGGTCAGGAACGCTACAAATGATTCTGTGCTTGTCACGCAGAACAGTAAGAGCGGCCAAATTGTAGCCGAAGTGGTTCTTGACCTTGACAGCTTGGAGACAAAGGCTCCTGTCTACCGGCAAATAGCGGTGGATTCGCGGCTTGATGACAGGATTGACCGTTCGCTTGATTCAATTCTTGCGCCATACCGTGCGGGTGTTGAGGATATGATGAAGTTGAAAATCGGGAAGACTGCCCGGGAGTTGAGCAATGATGACGCTCCGCTGCTGAATTTCCTTTCCGATTTTATTCTTGAGAGTGCATTGCCTCTGACCGGGCAGCGTGCGGATTTGGCATTGATGAACAAAGGCAGCATCCGCCGGAGTCTACCGAAAGGGGACATAACCCAAGGGGAGATAATCATGATGCAGCCGTTCGACAACCGCATTGTGGTGGAAGAAATCTCCGGGGCCGACCTTGCCGATGCGTTTGATGTCATGGCGAGTCGAGGTGGCGACGGAGTCAGTGCCGGGGTGGAAGCGGTTTTCGACCCGGCTGCAAAGAAGTGCGTTTCGATAACCATCAACGGCAAACCGCTTGACAGGGGGGTAACTTATAATGTGGCTACGATAGACTATCTTGCCAAAGGTGGCGATTATATGGAACCTCTGACCCGGGGGCATGTTGTAGGCAGCAGCCACCGCATTGTTCATGCCGACCTTACCGACTATATCAAGACCCGCTATAAAGGGAAGAAAATCAATCCAGGGGCTGAAGTGAGGATGCGTCCGGTGGTATTGTGACGGACCATCCCTTTTGATTGCAATGGCAGAGGTGTGTCAAGGCTATTTTGGCTGATGGTATTGGGGGTGTGGGGGATTTTGCGTAATTTTGCTTAGTGTAATCGGCTGCCAGTAGCCGATGGAAAGGTTGGAATGCAAATATCATTGAGTGATGAAGATGTCGGTTGTGTTGAGATTTGTGATTATCGGTTGTCTTTGGATTGCCGTATGCGCATGGTTCGTGACACGTTTGCTCGCATCTGGAGCAGAATTGACGTTGATATCGCTTTTCCCTGTCGTAGCTTCGGGAGTGATTGTATTCGTGCCTCTCTACAAGAAATATGTTCGTGATGGCGGAAACAGGAAGAAATGATTCAATAAATAACGGTGGCGTGGATTCCAAGCCTACAGAGCATGGATGCATGTCGGAACTGACACCGGGGCCGGTTCTGTCGACCATAGGGTCTCCTGCCGATTTGCGCCGCTTCCCGGTGGAGGCTCTTGGGGCTGTGTGTGCCGATATCCGTGATTTTCTCATCCGTTCTCTGTCGGATAACCCGGGGCATTTTGCTTCGTCGATGGGGGCGGTCGAACTGACGGTGGCACTGCATTATGTGTTCAACACGCCTTATGACCGTATTGTATGGGACGTAGGACATCAGGCTTACGGGCATAAACTGCTGACCGGGCGTTGGAGGCGGTTCCATACAAACCGTAAATTCGGTGGCTTGAGCGGATTCCCTAACCCTGCAGAGAGCGAGTATGACACGTTTATGGCTGGTCATGCTTCAAATTCCATTTCTGCGGCATTGGGAATGGCTGTGGCAACGGAGTTGAATGCCGAAAGCCCGCGCCGTAATGTGGTGGCGGTGATAGGCGATGCGTCGATAAGCGGCGGCCTCGCTTTCGAGGGAATCAACAATGCCGCCAACACGCCGAACAATCTGTTGATAATCCTTAACGACAATGATATGTCGATTGACCCCAATGTGGGTTCGTTGCACAGTTATCTGGCGCATATAACCACTTCGCGCGGGTATAACGACATGCGTTATTCGGTTTACCGCACGCTGCGAAAACTCAATCTGGTCAGCGACAGGCGGAAAGGGGCAATCATGAGGTTCAACAACAGCCTGAAATCGTTGCTCTCGCGTGAGCAGAATATTTTTGAAGGATTGAACATAAGGTATTTCGGGCCTATCGACGGACATGACATGGGCACACTTGTAAAGGTGCTCAATGACGTGAAGGACATGAAAGGCCCCCGCATACTGCATGTCAAGACAAAGAAAGGGAAAGGCTTTCGCCCGGCGGAGCTTGACCCCGCCACTTGGCACGCCCCAGGGCGTTTCAACCCGGAGACAGGGGAACTCCGTTGCCAGGGAACCGATGGAGCGCCTAAAGCTCCGAAGTTCCAGGAGGTAATGGGGCATACGTTGACGGAACTGGCCGGAAAGAATCCCAAAATTGTAGGTATAACCGCCGCTATGCCGTCCGGCACATCCATAAACATCTTTAAGGAAGCATATCCCTCGCGGGTGTTTGACGTAGGTATCTCCGAGGAACATGCGGTAACGTTTGCCGGAGGATTGGCAAAGGAGGGGCTGCGTCCGTTCGTGGCGATTTACTCCTCTTTCCTGCAACGTGCCTACGATCAGATTATCCACGACGTTGCCACGATGCGTTTGCCTGTGACATTCTGCATAGACCGTGCCGGGCTTGTCGGGGAGGACGGGGTGACGCATCACGGGGTGTTCGACATGGCTTATATGCGTACTGTTCCAGGCGTGACGGTCGCCTCCCCCCGTGATGAGATCGCATTGCGCAACCTGTTGTATACAGCACAGGCATCTGATTGCGGCCCCTTTGCCATCCGTTATCCGCGTGGTGCGGGAAAGAATCCGAACTGGCGTGTTGAGCCTCGGCTCATGGAAGTGGGGCGTGGTGAGAAACTGTGTGACGGCAACGATATTGCCGTGCTTTCAATTGGCCCGATTTGCAGCGAGGTGCAGGACGCAATCGCCAGTGTGCACGGACTGTCTGCCGCGCATTACGATATGGTTTTTGTCAGGCCTATCGACGAGAGCATACTGAAAGAGGTCGCAGAAAAGGGTTGTCCTGTGGTTACCGTTGAGGACGGGACTGTGAACGGTGGATTAGGTACCGCTGTCATGGAATGGATGTCGGTGCATGGATATTCCCCACGAATATTCCGTGTGGGAATCCCCGACAGGTTCATTGCACAAGGTTCTGTTGCGCAGTTGCGCTCGCTTTGCGGCATGGATGCCGCTTCCATAGCACGGGTGATACAGGATGCCGTATCTTCGGTGGCATCTGTGCGTGCAAACACAATACAGTCGGCCGAATCATGAAAATCGTTATTGCCGGGGCAGGGGAGGTTGGTTCCCATTTGGGGATGCTCCTTTCGCGTGAGGAACAGGACATAATATTGCTCGACCGTGACGCGGAGAAATTGTCGCGTCTTGACGCGAACTATAACCTTATGACCAAAGTGGGGTCGCCCACCTCCTTCCGGGATTTGCGGGGGGCAGGTGTTGCCAGCTGTGACCTGTATATAGCCGTGACACCTTTCGAGAACACCAATCTTATTTCATGTGAGATTGCCAAAAAACTCGGTGCACGCAAGACGGTCGCGCGAATCGACAATTATGAGTTCCTTTACGGCGATAACCGCGAATTTTTCATCTCGCGGGGAGTTGACCATCTGATTTATCCCGAGGTGCTTGCGGCGCAGGAAATATGCACGGCGTTACGACGCCCGTGGGTGCGCAACTGGTTCGAGCTTCACCAGGGGGAACTTATTGTGGTGGGGGTGAAATTGCGCGAGAATGCTTCCCTCGTCGGCAGAAAACTGCGCGACATCACGTTTAACCAGCATAACTACCATGTGTCGGCCATCAAGCGCAGGCATGAAACGATTATACCCCGTGGCGACGATGAGATACTCGAAGGGGACATCCTGTATTTCACCACCACCCGTGAGTATGTCGATGAAATCCGAAACATCTGCGGCAAACGCCAATACCGCATCCGCAAGGTGATGATTATGGGGGGCAGCCGCATCGCTGTGCGTCTCGCCCACATGGCTTCTGGGGAATATGACCTTACCATAATCGATGATAACATCGATGTGTGCCGCCGGTTGCCGGAAAAGTGCTCCGGGTGCGATGTGCACATTATCCATGGCGATGCGCGTAACAACGATGTGCTCACGGAGGAGAACATCGAGGCGATGGATGCTTTTGTGGCACTGACCGATTTCTCCGAGACAAACATCCTGGCTTGTCTCACAGCCAAGGAGTTTCATGTAAACAAAACTATTGCCGAAGTAGAGAACATCCAGTTTATCTCGGAGGCGGAGGGGCTGAACATCGGTACAGTCATAAACAAGAAATTGCTTGCATCGAGCAAGATTTTCCAATTGCTGCTTGATGCCGACGAAAGTTCATCCAAGTTCATGGCACTGGCCGATGCGGAAGTGGCCGAGCTTGATGCGCGTCCAGGCTCCAGGATTACCAAGGCCAAGGTGATGGATCTTAAACTAAGCCACGACATGACTATCGCAGGCCTTATACGCGATGGGAAGGGTATGCTTGTTGAGGGGCGGACTCAGATTCAGCCCGGCGACCATGTGGTGGTTTTCTGCCTGGCAGGGTCGATTCATAAAGTGGAAAAACTTTTCTTATGAAGTCGGCTATAAATTTCCGGATGCTGTTGCGTGTTATGGGGCTGCTGGTGATGATTGAGGCGGCTTTCATGCTCGTGCCGCTTGCAACCGCCTTTATTTATGGCGATGGCGACGAGATGGCGTTTGTCATTTCGACTCTGGTGACGGCATCCACAGGAGCAATGATGACATTCGGCGTGCGCCCGGTGCGCCACAACATGGGGAAGCGTGAGGGCTTCCTGCTGACGGCATTGGTGTGGGTGTTTTTTTCCGTGTTCGGAATGCTCCCTTTCATGATGAGCCGCACACCGCTGACCCTTTCGGAGGCGTTTTTCGAGGCCATGTCGGGTTTCACCACTACGGGTGCTTCGGTGATGACCAATATCGACGAGCTTTCGCACGGCATTCACATGTGGCGTGCGCTGATGCAATGGATAGGGGGGATGGGAATTATCCTTTTCACGCTTGCGGTGGTGCCGATGCTCAATTCCTCGGGGGGGATGCAGATGTTCAACGCCGAGGTGACGGGCATAACGCATGAGAAACTGCAGCCACGTGTGAGTTCCACCGCCAAACGTCTTTGGCTTGTGTATGCGTTGCTTACCGGGGCGCTCATATTGCTCTACTGGCTGGGCCCTATGGGGATTTTCGACAGCATCTGCCATGCCTTCTCCACAATGTCGACAGGCGGATTTTCCACCAAACAGGATTCCATCGGCGAATGGGATTCGCTTTATGTAAAGGCGGTCACCACCTTGTTCATGTTCATCGGTGGTGTGAACTTCGCACTTATCTTCAGGGCATCCTCCGGCGATTTTGCTGCCGTGTGGCAGAACCGGACGTTCAGGGCATATGTGAAGGTGATTGTGATCATGTTCCTGCTGTTTGACCTTGCTTTGGCATTCAACCGTCTTGTGCCCGACACGATCGAGGCTTACACTATCGACCCCTTGTTCCAAATTGTCTCGACAATGACATCGACGGGATATACGGTAAGCAATTTCGAGAGCTGGGGGGTGTTCATCCTTGCGCTGGAGTTCATAATGATGTTTTTCGGCGCGTGTGCCGGTTCCACATCGGGTGGCGCGAAAATCGACCGCGCCCTGTTTCTTTGGAAAAACTCACGTAATGAGCTTTACCGCTGCGTGTATCCCAACCACATCCTGTCGGTTAACATAAACGGAATGACCATGACCCCCGAAATCATTAACAAGGTGCTGGCCTTCCTGTGCCTCTACGTGATGGTTATTGTTGCCGGCGGCACATTGCTCACACTTGCAGGTGTGCCGCTCATCGACAGTTTCTTTTCGGCATTCTCATGTGTGAGCAACACCGGTCTCGGGGCAGGTGTCACCGGCTACGGCGGTTCCTACGACCTCATCCCGGCTATCGGCAAATGGGTTCTTTCCCTGCTTATGCTCACAGGCCGTCTTGAAATCTTCACCGTCCTGGTGCTCCTCGCCCCCGGCTTCTGGCGCAAATAGCATCATTGGGAAACAGATGCCTATCTGTAACGATAGCTTATTCCAACTCGCTCCTTCCCATCCCTTTCGAAAGTATAAACATCTGTAATGACAACAGCTCCATTACAATACATTTGGTATATTTCGGGAAAGTGCAATCGTACTAATCGCATACTTTCATCGTAATCTCTAATGGATTTCTTGTTGGTTAGGCATGAGGACATTAAAATTGCCATAACAAGAAGTGATAATATTTTTTTCATATTCTTCTATACCTTCTCGTTCCTGCAAAGGCTGTTGATTATACGCAGAAGCGTGGAACTGCAATGCCACGTCTTAGTGTGAAGGTGGTCGGAATACCTTTATAGACAGATGTGGAAATTAACAGTTCCACGCATATGCGTGGAGACCGTTAAGCCAATTCTTGTCTATTTAGTGAATAGTTTCCGACGCTTTTCACACACAAGAAAAAGACATAACGCCTCTTATTTATCAAAATGTCATAATGGGATGTCTCCCATTTAATCGCAAAGTTACAACTTTTTGCAATTCATGTCAACAGCCTGCAAATATCTTTCTGACACAGATATTCAAAATACTTCGCAGTGGCATAGAAGAATGTGCATCGGCGGATGCCCGGAGGGCATGGGGCTGGGTAGCCGGGTACACGGAGCCGTTGAGGCGACGTGTGCCCGGTTACCTGCAGGGGAGTGTCTGACAAGACACCTTGTTTTATAGTTGTGTACATGGAACAAGGTGTCTTGCCAGACACTTTTGTCCATGCACATCACATCCGGGGACATTGCGTCTGAAAGACGAAATGTCCCCGGCTACCCAGCCCCATGCCCTCCGGGCATTCGCTAATATGACTGTCTCTTGGGTGTTTAACAACCGCTTTTTTTTACATTGTTTCCCTTGTTTCAGAAGTTTTGCAACACTCGCTGTAGCGTTGAAGGTCATTGACAATGGATATTTTAGAGGGGTAACATTTTGCAAGACACCCGCACGGGGTGTCTCTACCGGGAATAAAGATGCAATGTTATGGAAGTGTGATTAATTGTTTGATATTCCGAGTTCGGTGCGGAGGAAGGGGGCGGTGAGAACCAGCGTGTGAAACTCGCAACGGAACTGGCCAAGCGCGACACCGGCAAGACCCTTTTCCTGCTCGACGAACCCACCACCGGGTTGCATTTCGAGGACATCAAGGTTCTTCTCTCCGTCCTCAACCGCTTGGTTGACAAGGGGAACACCGTCCTTGTCATTGAACACAACCTCGATGTGGTCAAATGTGCCGACCATGTAATCGACATGGGTCCCGCCGGAGAGGGTGGATGAGGGTTGCCCCAGTTTGATATAGCCGAGGCCGATCTCCTGCATGATTTTCAGCTTTTTCAGAATCTTGGGCTGGTGTTCGAAAAATCCGACTGCCTGGTTGATGGTCATATCGAGAACATCGGCTATTGATTTCCCTTTGAAGCGCACTTCAAGGGTCTCGCGGTTGTAGCGTTTGCCTCCGCACACCTCGCAAGGGACAAGCACATCGGGGAGGAAATTCATCTCGATTGTCTTGTAGCCGTTGCCTTTGCACTCCTCGCATCGGCCTCCGGCCACGTTGAATGAGAACCGCCCGGGTTTGTAGCCACGGATTTTTGCCTCCGGTAGACCGACGAAAAGGGAGCGTATGTCGGAGAACACGCCTGTGTAGGTGGCGGGATTGGAGCGCGGGGATTTTCCTAAGGGGGATTGGTCAACTGTCACGATTTTGTCGATGTGTTCTGCCCCAAGGAGTTCGCGATAGGGTAGCGGCTCCTCGGCGGAGCGGTAGAATTTTTGTGAGAGAATCGGCTGAAGGGTGCCGTTGACTAGCGATGACTTGCCGCTACCCGACACTCCGCACACACAGGTGAATGTGCCGAGGGGCAGACGCAGGTTGACATCGCGCAGATTGTTGCCCGTGCATCCGAGCAGCTCGAGAAACTTGCCGTTGCCGGGACGGCGAACCGCCGGGATTTCGATGGCGGTTGCACCGTTGAGGTAGCGGGCTGTGAGGGTGTCGGTTTTAAGCATGTCGGAGGGTGTGCCCTGGAACACTACCTCCCCGCCTTTGCGACCAGCTTTCGGCCCTATGTCAACGATATAGTCGGCATCAAGCATCATGTCCTTGTCATGCTCCACAACGATGATGGAGTTCTGCGCATCGCGGAGCTTCTGCAGCGAGGTTATCAGGCGGCGGTTGTCGCTCTGGTGCAGCCCTATGCTCGGCTCGTCGAGAATATACAGCACGTTCACAAGCTCGGAGCCAAGTTGTGTTGCCAGGCGTATGCGCTGGCTTTCTCCACCGGATAGTGTGGCGGAGTTGCGGTTGAGTGCAAGGTAACCCAACCCGACATCGACGAGGAATGCAAGGCGCGAGCGTATCTCTTTCAGGATTTCATGCCCGATGATGCGTTGCCGTTCGTCAAGACGTGATTCCACGTTTTTCGACCATTCCCAGAGGTCGGTTATATCAAGGCGTGAAAGGTCGGCGATGTTTTTCCCGTCGATGAAAAAATGCAGAGCCTCGCGGTTCAGACGGTCGCCGTGGCATTCGGGGCACAGGAGGCGTGAATAGAATTTGCCGCTCCATTTCTGGGCTTCGGATGATGCCTCGTCGCGTTGCTGCATCTCGATGTATTTCACCAGCCCTTCGTAAGAGAGGAAATAGTTTGAGATTGAATGGGTCTCGGATTTGATTTGAAGCCTTTCGGTAGTGCCGTTGAGAATGTCGTTCAGGGCTTCCTCCGGCAAATCCTTTACCGGTGTCTTCAGGTCGCAGCCATATTTTTCGCAGATTGCGGCAATCTGCCAGAAAATCATGGAGTTCTTGTATTTCCCGAGCGGAACGATTGCCCCGTTGAAAATCGACAGACGGTCGTCTGGTATTATTTTGGCGCGGTCGACTATATTGACGGTTCCGAGTCCCTTGCAACAGGGGCAGGCTCCGAGAGGGGAGTTGAACGAGAAATTGTGGGGCGCAGGTTCGCGGTAGGAAAGCCCTGTGGCCGGATCCATAAGCGACTGGCTGAAATGGGCGGTTTCGTTTGACTCGAGGTCGTAGACCATCATCTGTTTCCCCCCTTGCCGCATGGTGTTTGCCACGGAATCGCGGAGGCGGGAATCGTCCTTGCGCGACACTTTCAGTTTGTCGACGACAAGCTCGATGGAGTGGTTTTTGTATCGGTCGAGCTTCATGCCGAAAGCAATCTCGCGCAGTTCGCCGTCAACCCTCACATGCAGATAGCCCTTTTTCTGTAACTGCTCGAACAGGTCCTTGTAGTGTCCCTTGCGGTTCTGCACCAATGGGGCGAGGAGATAAATTTTGCGTCCGTCGTAGCGGTCGAGAATCATGCCGACGATTTTCTCTTCGGTGTATCTCACCATCGGCTCGCCGGAGAGGTAGCTGCGTGCCTGTCCTATACGGGCGAACAGGAGGCGCAGGAAATCGTAGACTTCGGTTGTGGTGCCTATGGTGCTTCGTGGATTGCGGTTGATGGTTTTCTGCTCAATGGCAATCACGGGCGACAGACCGGATATCTTGTCTACGTCAGGACGCTCAAGTGAGCCGAGCATGTTGCGGGCATAGGATGAGAATGTCTCGATGTAACGGCGTTGTCCTTCGGCATAGATGGTGTCGAAGGCGAGCGATGATTTTCCGCTGCCGCTTAGCCCTGTTATGACGGAAAGCGTTCCGTGGGGGATGGAGACATCAATGTTCTTCAGATTGTGTACACGTGCTCCTACTACTTCAAGATATGACGGTGTCGTGTTGGACATTATGTGATTTTTTACATTGAGGCCAGGATGACTTCACGCAATTATTTCACCCAATTGGGGTTATGGAGGCTGGCCTTGGTGAGAGGGTTGGCCGATTTGGAGAGTGAACTTTTCTTTGGGATTTTTATCTTGTAGGTCTTTCCTGCTGTCACAGGGAGGGACTTTGCGCGGAGCCATGGATTGTATTCGCGGAGCATGGCATATGTGGTGCCGTGGTCGCGCGCCCATTGCGGGAGGTTGTCGATGGTTTCGGTGACGGTCTCCACGGTATACTGCATCGGGGCATAGAACTGGTCGGCAAGGATGTTGAACCCGTATTTCGACGGGTTTTCCATGATGGTCTTGGCTGCAAGTACGCGGAACGGATAGCGGGTGGTCTCTTCTGCCAGCCATAGGTCGAACGACGAATCGGCCAATTGCGAATCAAGTTCCTTGGTTATTCGTGCCTGGCCTCCGTTGTATGAGGCCATGGCCGATTCCCAGTTGCCATATTTCGCATAGGAGTTCTTTAGGTAACGGGCTGCGGCTGCTGTGGCTTTCTCTATGTTGTAGCGTTCGTCGACATAATCGTTTACCTCCAGGCCGTATTGTTTTGCCGTTGACGCGAGGAATTGCCATATTCCTGCGGCTTTTGCCGGAGAATAAGCGCGCGGATTGAGCGTTGATTCGATACAGGCGAGGTAAACGAGGTCTTCAGGTACGCCGTTCTTCTTCAGTATGGGTGCTATTACCGGCAAATATCTGTTGGCCCGTTTGAGCATGAGCAGCGTGACCGAATGGGAATAGCACATCTGCGAAAGCTCGCGGTCGAGCCGCTCATAAAGGTCGGAGCGGTCAAAGTCGTACTCCTTTCCCGCGAAATTGATTTTTCGCGGGACTGGCGGTGATACCACCGGCTGGAAAGCCGTGGCCTGTATCACACTGTAGGCCTGTCCCTCTGCAGTGGTGGCTTTTGCAGAGGGCTGTGCGTAGGTTATGGCCGCAGATGAAAGTAGGGCTATTGAGATTGGCAGTAGCCGTTTAAGCCCAAATGATTTTTTAGTTGTTGCTAACGTATCCGTTGTTATTTCTTTTTTATGTTTCATTGTGTGCGTTCTGAATCGTTGCTGTATTTGAGGATGTTTATGTCGCCCGAAAGCTTGTAATCCTTGCCATCGGTTCCTTTGGCCTTGATGACATAGTAATAAACACCCGAAGGCACGAGTTTTCCTTTATAACGTCCGTCCCATCCTTGCGAAGGGTCGGTCAGATGCGCCATCTGCTGTCCCCATCGGTTAAAAATGTGGCAGTCGAATTCTATGATTGACTTATATGAAACTTTCCATTCGTCGTTGATTCCCTCGGTGCCATAGGGGGAGAATGCATTGGGGCAGTCGAGTTTCGATTCTCCGATGTAGATTTCGTAGGTCTCGCCGATGAAATCGCATGAACCGGTATCATTCCCTGCGATGAAACGCACATAGGTGGTGCCGTAGTCGCGGAACGTGTGTGCCACCTCAAGTTCCTGGATTCGCAGGTCGATTACGTCGAACTGGCTGTCACGCGAAAATTGCCATTCCTTGAACACCACTGCGTCAGTAACTTCGGCGGTGAAGGTTATCTCTGCCGGGCCGGAGCCTCCGAGAGGAGTTTTTTCCTCGCGCTGTTCGTTGTCGTTGTCTCGCGAGGTCTGTTCCGCACGCGTGGCTGCGGCGATGGCATTGGTGTGGAAAATTGGAGAGGTGACCGATTCCGTCCATCCGCTGTAGCCGGGGTGTGTCATCCATTCGAGCTGGAAGCGGTCGGCGGAAAGGTTGAACTCGGTGTCGCACAGCGGCGCGGTGGTGCGTATGGTTGTGGCATCCACGTAGTCAATTGTCTCGGTGAGGGTTACCGGTTCGTATTGCAACCGCTCTTCGTTATATGCCAAAGAGTTGTAGGTCAGCTTCATCTCGCGGGACAACGTCTGCGCCACACCGTTGACGGAGTAATAGACTATGCGCGGGGCATAGCCGTCGAGGGTCAGGGCTGTTCGGTCGCATTCCTGCTGCGGGTCTATCGACAGGCCTTTAAGCCGACATTCGTTCTGGAAATAGTTCACCACCCAGAAGCAGTGTTGCCGTCCTTCGTATTCCACAATGTAGCCGGTGCCTTTCGACTGGTGCATGTCAGTTTGAAAACGGAGGCTGATTACCGACCGGTTACCTTCAACGCTCGACGGTACATCCTCGGCGAAGCCTCCCCCGAGATTGCTGAAACGCGACCAGCGCACCGATGACGCGGGTGCACTGCCTGTGGCCTCGAAAGAGGCTGTCATGCGGTTGGTGTATTCTTCGAGAACGTAGACCGTCTCAAGCCCGGTTGAGGCCGGTGGCGTTATGGCGATGGCATGTGTCCCTGGCAGGGTAGGGTCGTTGAATGTCAGCCCGGCTCCTGTGGTTGTGGGTGCTGAAAGCGCAATCAGGCTTGTGATGGAAGTTATGTGGAGGAGGTGTGAGAGTGTTCGCGTCATGTTCGTGACTTGTAAGTTAACTTACAAATTTAGATAAAAATCCTGAGATTTTTACACCGGCAGAATAAAAAATC
>WSMN01000047.1 GCA_013316535.1 Muribaculaceae bacterium
ATCACGATATTACCAATTAGGGTTTTGAACCATGTTAGAATTCTTCACCACCTCGTTGTAGGGGATGGGATAGAGATAGCGGCGGTTGTCCCACTTCACATTGAGCACATCGTTCTGCTCATAGCGCATATTTCCGTCACGGTTGATGATCGACACACCATGGATAGGCTCCGAGAAGCATTTATCTGCTATTTTCCAGCGGCGGATATCGAAGTAGCGCTGTTCCTCGAACGCCATCTCGATGCGGCGTTCGTTGCGTATGACCTCGCGCATCTCATCCTGCGTCATCGGCTTCTTCAGACCGTAGAGACCGTCGTCACCAGCCTCGATGCCCGCGCGCTTACGCAACTGAATCAGGCAGTCATAAACCTCGTCGTCGGGGGCGTTGAGCACTTCGTTCTGCGCCTCGGCGAAGTTAAGCAGGATTTCAGCCCAGCGGAACACCACCCAGGGATGGGGAGAGTTCTGGTATTCGGTCTGGTCGCCGGTGTGGTCGCCCATGAATTTGCACATGTAATAGCCGGTGCGGCTGTAGAGAGCCGACGATGTGGGGTTGTTGCCCCCGCCTTGGTACATGGCCAGGTCAACGCCCAGCCAGTGCGAGCCTTGGTGCAGAACCGTCAGGTTCAGGCGCGGGTCGCGGTTGGCATAGGGGTTCTGTGCATCGTAGGTATACTTGGATGACTCATTAGGCATCTTTCCGTCGCGCATCGGGAATGCGTCGACAAGGTTCTGTGAGGGAAGTGTGCGACCCTGTCCGAGCGCGTTGCCGGTGAACCCGAGGGGGCCGTTGTTTTTCTCCAATGAGTTACCGCTTATCTCACCGTTGATAAACCAGATTATCTCACGGTTGTTGGTGGAATAGAAGCTCAGGAAAGCGTTGCGGAAGTTGCTGTTCAATTCGAATGTGGAGCTGAACCTGGTCATGAATTCCTTTGCCGCATCGGCTGCAAGCTTCCAGCGGTTGCGGTCGTAGGAGGGATAGCCCACATACTCGTTGCCGGGTTCGAGAGTCTCCTCGTTGAAGAGCTTTGACGCGGCATAGAGCAGCACGCGCGATTTCATGGCCATACATGCCTCGCGGGTGGGTACAGCACCGTAGGCGGCGGCATCCGCGCCCATAGGCAGTCCGCGAAGGTCGTCCTTTATGGCATCAAGCTCGCTGACGATATAGTTTATGCACTCGGCGAAGCTGCTGCGCGGAATCTGCAGGTCGTCTTCGATATCGAAGATGCGGTCACCTACCATCGGCACACCGCCGTAGCGTATAACCAGGTTCCAGTAGGCCCATGCACGCAGGAAACGCGCCTCGGCCTTCATCGTGACGTTGAACGGGGTTCTCTTGAGATTCCCGTTGGCATCGGTCTCGGTCTCCCCTGCCCTGACGTAGGTGAAGTCGCTGTTGAACGGCACGCGGTCAATGTTAGGGATAAGGATATTCGCCTCGCGTATGGTGGCATAATAATCGCCCCACCCCATGTCGGCACTAACCCTGTTGTTGGCATTGAACTGCCCCATGGCGATTTTGTAGACATCCGATTCCTCATACTGGATTGATATGGCATCGTCGGAAGCCGCGTCGAGATAGTCGAGTCCCACACGGTTATGTCCCGACTTGAGGATACGGTACATTCCGTTGAGATATTTCCGGGCCTGCTCGCCGATGGAATCGGTGGTGGAGAACACATAGTCGAGGGTGTATTTCTCGACCGGTTCCGCCTCGTAGCCGTCTGTACACGATGCCAGACACGTGAGGCCGAGCGCACAGCCCATCAGAATTACTTTTATATTGCTTTTCATTGTGATAGTCGTGTGAGTGGTTAGAATTTAAGGTTTACGCCCATGCTCCACATGCGCTGAATCGGATAGGAGGTGAAGTTCACTTCGGGGTCTACCCAGTTGCAGGTCGAGATGGTGCAGAGGTTCTGCACATTGACGAAGAACTTGGGACGCACTCCGCCAAGGAAGTTGCGGCAGAAAGTCTGCGGCAGCGTATAACCCACATAAAGGTTCTTCATGCGCAGGAAGTTGCCGTTTTTGAGCCAGAATGTGGATGCCTGGTTGTTGTAGCTGTTGTCGCTGGCCGAGAGGCGGGGGAGGACTGCAGTGTCGGCGGTCTCCGGGGTCCAGCGTCCCATAAGAAGCTGGTAAGCCTGGCCGTAGGACTGCCCTATGCGCCCGAAGCCGTTGATGAGGTTACCGTCGTTGATGTAGATCTCGCGGTTATAGGTACCCTGCCAGTTCATCGAGAACTCGAATCCTTTCCAGTTGAAGCCCAGATCAAGGCCGAAATACTGGAAGGGCTTCTCACCTCCGATTACAGTCTGGTCGAACTCATCTATTTTATTGTCGCCGTTAAGGTCGCGGTATTTCAGGTCGCCGGGCTGGATGTTGTCGAACCCTTCAAGCACCGGGCTGGTTTTGATTTCCTCCATGGAGGTGAAGTAACCGTCGCAGATGTATCCGTAGCGGGCACCCAACGGGCGGCCTGTGCGGTAGAGCCAATCGTGGGGACGATACTGCTCGTCGAAGAACAGGTTGGTGGTCTGCTCAATGTTCCAGTTACCGGCCACATAATAGTTGAAGTCACCGATGTTGTCCTGCCAGGTAACAGAGATTTCACCTCCGTAGCGGCGTTGTTTGCCAATGTTCTCCGTCGGATACGTGGTTCCGAGAACCTCGATGCTCTTTCCACGGGACTGGAGAAGGTCGTAGTACTTGTCGTTGTAGTAATCGGCCTGGAGAAGGAGGCGGTTATTGAAAAACGCAGCATCAATACCTACATCCCACTTATGGGCTTTCTCCCAGGTGATATAGGGGTTTGCAAGCGGGGTCACAGCACCGACGGTACCTGTGCCGGCACCATCCATCGTACCCCAGTTGTAACCGCCCACGTTGCCTGATGTGTAGGTCTGGTAATAATTGTAGTAGCCGGAATTTTCCACACCGTTACCTGTGCGTCCGTAGACGAGGCGAAACTTGAACTGGTCAAGCCATCCGCGTGTCTGCTCCATGAAATTCTCGCGGGCCATGTCCCATCCGAGACCTGCTGCGTAGAATGCACCCCAGCGGCGTCCGGGAGCATAGCGGTTGTAATAGCTTTCCGTCACCGACACCTGGGCGAAATACTTCTTATCGTAATCGTAGGCAAGGGTCTGCATTATGTTCGACGGCAGAGAGGGGAGGTCGTAGTTGTGGATGTTCTGGCGGGTGTCGCCGCTAAGACCGGCCTTGAAGTGGTGCAATCCCCACTGGCGTTCATAGTCCACACCCAACTTGCCCCAAAGCTGCTGGTAGTTGCCGACGGCCTTGTAGTCGGAGTTCATCGGGCTCATCGTTCCGAATCGGTTGTAGACGGGGTCGCCGTTCTCTGTCAGGCCGTAGCTGTAGACAGGCGATTGCGATGTGCGGAATGTTGTTGAACGTTCCTGCACGGTGACACTTCCCATTGCATATACCGAAAGCCCCTTGACATAGCGGTCGAAGTCGTAGTTCAGCTTCATGAAGCCGAGGAGGTCGCGGTTATGAGTGGTGATGTAGCCTGAATTGGAGGCCTTTGCATAGAGGTTGTTGGAAAACGACACATTGCCGCCCCACGAGCCGTCAGGGTTATAAACCGGGTAGGCGTTGTTGGGGGTTGAGTAGATGTCGTTGAGGAGTCCTGCGTAGCCACCGCCGGAGGCACCTGGCTGGTTGCTGTCCTCTATGCGGGCAAGCAGCGAAATCGATGCGGTGAAATCCTTGGTGATGTTCAGGTTGACCTTGGAGTCGACCATGTAGCGCTTGTATTTGAGCTGCGTGTCGTAATCCTCGTTGAGGTCACGGAACAGACCGTTCTCATAGTAGTAACCGGCATTGACGAAGAACTGCGCGAAGTTGTTGCCGCCCGAAACATTAACGTTGTAATGCTGCGAGGTGGAATGGTCGCGGAGCACCTGGTCATACCAATTGACATTGGGATAGAGCATCGGGTCTGCACCGTTGAGAGTGTTAAGGTAATCCTGGTGGCTATACAGCGGGCTGCGTCCGTCGTTCTGCAACGCCTCGTTTAGGAGGTAAACGTAGTCGGCGGGGTCGAGCGGGTTCGGCTTCTTTATCGGTGATGAAATGCCGAAGCGGCCTGTGAACGACACCCGGAAACCGCGGCTCTTGGGGTTCTTGGTGGTGATGAGGAGCACCGGGCGCGACGAACGCATACCGTTGAACATGGTTGAGAGTGCGTCCTTCTGAATCGAGACCGATTCAACTGCATCGGGGTCAATGGAATAGAGGTCGCGTTCTATGCCGTCGACATAGACTATAGGCGCCATGCCGCGCGAGGTTATCCCATACTCAGTGTTATCGGAATGGGTGCCGCCGCCGAACACAGGAATCCACCCTGCCAACGATGATGTGTTGTTTCTCTCCATGGTGAAAGCGCGGAACCCTCGTGTCTGCGAGATGTTCAGCCCGGCCATCTTGTCAACCAGCCCGGGGATGATGGTGGAGCCCATGGCACGGTTAATCTGGTCGGTATAGACGGTGGAGGCGGAGCCGAGATAACTGTCGGCAGGGACCTCGCCGTAGACACCGGGGACGGTGTTCTGGAGCGGCACGTTAAGCTCGGAAAGGATGATTTTCACATTATCCTTGTCTTTCTGGCGTTTGAGGGCACCGGCATTGAAATCGATGGCCAGGTAGCCGGGAGCAACCACGCTAAGGTCTATGTTGTCGGCGAGGCCAAGGTCGAAAACGCCGTCTTCGCCGGTGACCACGGAAGTGTCGGTTCCCTTTATAGAGACCTGCGCCTGCGCGACGGGACGGCCGTACTCATCGACCACCACACCTTTCACCGCACCGGCTTGCAACGCGCACGACCCTGCCAGGGCAAGTATCACGCCGGCACGCTGCCGATGGTTCATTATGTTGCTTATGATGTTCATATTTCAGATATTGTCTGTGTGATTTAAGGATTTGTTAGTCACAGCGGAAATTAAATCGGTAGCGGGGATTCTCCTGAAGTTCATCGGATGGTGTTCCTCCACTGATAATCTCCTCCTCCAGCTTGTTGAGTTTAATGGACCCATCAGCGTTGGTATACTCATACTCGATTGCAATGAGAGTTTCCCCCTCCGGCAGCACGTCTCTGAAATATTTCATAGGCCAGAGTGTGCAATTGTAAATATGGGTGAAAGTGTTCTCTCTCGGCATCAGCTTGGGTTCACCGTTATAGCGGTTCCCTTCCTGTGTCACCGCTGTGCCCCGGAAATAAATATCCTGATTGCTTTCGATGAGGCCGTTATCGAAGGCATCGCCATTGAAAGTGAAGGTAACGAGGTCGTTCTGCAATGCACGTGAGGGTATCACGGAATTGAAACGTACTTTGGTATAGTCGATTTCCTCACCCTCGCCGCCATGGACGGTGAAAAGATCGGAGAACGCATATTTGAAGTGCTTGTCGTCTTGCGACAGCCCATCATCGTTGTGGTTGATGACGAATCCGAGGCAGGTCTTGAGGTTAGAAGCCCCCGTCTTGCACTTGATTGTGACATCGTAGACGAACTTGTCGCCATTGGTGATGGGCACTGCCTCAACAGCTTCCCATGCCACCCATTCCATGTCGTTATAGCGGTTGGGGCCGAGGCCGAAACGCTCCATCAGAGCTTCAGGCCATGTGCGACCCGGCATGTTGCGGGGTTGGGTGGAATTGGGGATGACCTTCATCTCATGTATCACTTCGGGGTCGAGCCCGGCCGAGGCCTGTGCTGACATTGTGCAGTTCTTGGCAATGTTCCAGTCGCGCGGAGCCAGCATGCCGACAATCAGCTTGCGCCCTTCAGGTACATCGGTGTTGGCGTTAAGCTCGCATCCGAGAACAAATGTCGCGGTTTCACCGGCCTGGATGGTCGGAGCCATCGTGCCGTCGGGTTGCGGTTGGTCGATGTTAATGGACTTAATCTCCATACATGCCACAGCCACTGCGGCAAAAGCTACCACTATGGCGGCGAAATGTTTTGCTTTCTTGTTAATTTTCATATCGCCTTATCACTTAACTCTCACTAAGAGATATTCATACTTGTTTGCATCGCATCCGGGGAAATGCGTAATCGACATCTGGCGTTCACCTTTCACTATCGGGTAGGTGATTTCCACGTCGACAGCGCCCACGGCATTGTTCTCGGTGAATGAAAGCACAAACGGGTGCTTGGGGTCATCGACCGACCACAAGCCGTCTTCTTCCACGGGGAAGGGCATACCGTTCGCCAGCCTGTAGGAGCCGTCGGCATTCATGTGGAGCCTGAAATCGGGAAGGTCATCCTTGAGCGACTCTGTGATGTCAATGGTGTTGCGCTTTACCGATGCAATCCTCCATTCCCCTGCGAAATTCTTATCCCCCTCAACGAGGTCGTCGGGATTGGCTTCTTTGTCTTTATATGAATCGCATGACACGACCAGCAGCCCCAACGAGGCCATAGCCGCACATGATTTTAAAAACCTGTTCATAAATGGTAATATTTAAGGCTGTTGGGATTAATCGTAATAGGGATTCTGGAGAAGATCCTCCGAGCGGTTAACCTCATCATAGGGAAGAGGCCAAAAATAGAGAGCCTTGCGGAAGGTGTGCTGACGCACATTGATTACGCGGCCTGTCTGGGTACCGTCGAGTTTGCGGGTAATCTCGTAGCCGCGAATCATGCAGTTCTCGGTGGTCTCGGCAATCTGCCAGCGGCGCACATCGAAGAAGCGGTGCCCTTCGAGCATAAGCTCAAGGCGGCGTTCCAGACGGATGGCATCCATCATCTCGCTGTCGGACATGCCTTTATTCAAACCATACATGCCATCGTCGCCCGGTTCGATACCGGCACCTTCACGAATCATCTGGAGCACCTTCAGAGGGGAGAGCCGCAATGCGCCGAGCTGTTCTTCGTGGTTGGCTCCGTAGTATTCGGTCACGGCTTCAGCCCAGTTCAGCAGGATTTCCTCGTAGCGGATGAGACAGTGGGTCTGCGGCACACCCATAAGGAACTTGGCGAAATATGTACCCTTGCTGAAATATAGGCCGGTACGTGTGGCCTGATAGATAGCGTCAGTGCTCGAGCCTACGCCCTGATAGGTGTAAACGTCTTTTTCGGAGAAACCGGCGGCATAGCACTTTGTCCCGTTGCTCACAAACCAGAATTTGAAACGCGGGTCGCGGTTTTCGTGCATGTTCTCGCGGTCGTAAGTGTATTTGCCGGGCTTGCCAACCGGTGTTCCGTCAGCCATGGGGAATGCCTCGGCCAGGTCGAGGTTGGGATAGCCGCCATCGCCGCTTCCGTGGCACGAAGGTGGCATGAACCATCCTTCCCGCTCCAGGCCTGCATTTCTGTGGAGAGTGAAAATATGGCAGCAGTATGCCCCGGCAGTGTACTTCTTGTCCTTATATGTATTATAGGTGTTGCAGTCGGAGGGGTCGAAAATAGCCCTGCGTCCCCAGCCGGGAATCTCATTGCCGTCCTGGTCCATGTGACGGTCGTAAACCTGCCAGTCACCGGTGGCGATAAGTTTGGCCGAGGCTTCGGCGGCAAGTCTCCAACGCTCCTTGTTGTATTCGGGATAACCCATGAGGGGCTGGAGGCGCGGGTCGTCGGTGAAAGTGGTGCCGTTATAAAGTTTGGAGGCGGCATATGTCAGCGCACGCGAAACCAGACCCATGCACGCACCAGCCGAAACACGCCCGAAGGTCACGCCGTTGCGGCGGTTGGGGAGATCTTTTGCGGCCAGGTTACACTGGTCGACAATGTAGTCGATACATTCGGCGAAGGTGTTGCGCTTCATGTTCATATCCTCGTAGTTCTCGTTGTCGTAGGTGACATCGCCCAAAAGGGGCACACCGCCGTAGTGGCGAACGAGGATAAAATAGTACCATGCACGCAGGAAGCGCGCCTCGGCCTTGTAGAGCGTCTTTGCCGACTCGGCCATGGGCACACCGTCGATGTTCTGCAGGAACACGTTGACCGCGCGGATATGCTTGTAGCATTCTTTCCATGCACCATGGTTCACATCCAACGAAATGGGGTTGAGCGTCCCGAGGACGAACATCTGGTCGGCCTTCACGCTGTTCTGGAACTTGAACTCGGCTTCGTCGCAGGCGGTCTGCAATCCGCCGGGACCGAAGCGGTTGCCAAGAACGTCGAATCCTATTGCGGAATAGACGCTGTTCAAGAAACCGGCCGTCAAAGCACTGTCACCAAAAACTTTTTCTTTGGTGAGGTCTGTAGTCACGGTCTCGTCCAGAAATGAACTGTCGACACACGACACTGTTGTCAGCGACACAGCACCGACAACCAGACCGAGCAACATTCGATTTGTTCTCATGTATAAAGATTTAATTGTTAAAGCCAATTACACAAAGCTTAAATTACTTCTAACTACTATATTAACATCCTTAGTCATGCCATGGCGATACCGCCATGGCATGACAGGCAGCTGCCTGTCTTTGCAAGAATATATTTGTATTGTAAAGTAAGTACGAATAACCACCTGTATATCATTAAATCTTTTTTGCCAGTTTTTTTTATGTTTTTAAACATATAACTCCTATCGCGCAACTATTCACCTACCAAAACTACTTGGGTACCAGCAAAGTGTAGGGCTGCACCATGGTGCAGCCGCTGCAAAGCGGGGTTTGCATATAGCAACCGGCTGCACCACGGTGCAGCCCTACGCCTGGCAATCAATAAATTGTTGTGTGGCATTTGGCTGAATAGCTACCCTATCGGCGTAACCAGCCAGTCTCCGGCAATTGGCGGTCAACCGTTTTTTCAGTTAAAGAGGATTTTTAGTAACTTTGCCCATAGAATCTGTATTAATTAGATTTATGGGAAAGAACAAGCTGAAAAAGTTCAGGGAGATGGAGACACTGGAATGTGTGTTCCAATATCCTTTCGGGGTTCTGCGTGAGCAGGGCTTCCCGTTGCGCGGGCGGTGGCACAAGGATTATTTCCACAATGATGGCCCCATCGTGCTGGAACTGGGGTGCGGCAAGGGTGAATACACCGTAGGGCTCGCCCGCAAATATCCTGGGAAGAACTTCATCGGCATCGACATAAAAGGAGCGCGCATGTGGACCGGCGCTTGCCAGGCACGCGACGAAGGACTCGCCAACGTGGCGTTTCTGCGCACCAACATAGAACTTCTCACCCATTTCTTCGCCCCCGGCGAGGTGAGCGAAATATGGATTACTTTCCCCGACCCGCAGATGAAGAAGGTGCGCAAACGACTCACCTCAACAACATTCCTCGACCTCTACCGACGTGTGCTGAAAGACGGCGGCATGGTGCGCCTTAAAACCGACAGCCCATTCCTCTACACCTACACACGGCTGCTCACCGAACTAAACGGCATCACGCCGGAGGTGAACACCGCTGACCTATACCACAGCGGGCTGGCCGACGAGATTCTGCAAATCCGCACCTTCTATGAACAACAGTGGCTCGACAGGGGTTTGACCATCAAATACATCGCATTCCCCCTGGAGCATGGCAAGACCCTTGAGGAACCGCAGGACGAGATTCCCCACGACACCTACCGCAGTTTCTCGCGCGGCGAACTGCAATGCCCCGGCGAATCACAGCAACCATAACCCACCCCTCCCATTCTCTCCCATCCCGCTAAAAAACACCCCATCATGGAACGATTATACCCCCAACTGATTCTCGATGCACTGAAGAATGTGCGCTACCCGGCCTCGGGCAAGGACATAGTTTCGGCCGGAATGGTCGAGGACGACATACGAATCGACGGCAACAAAGTGAACTTCTCGCTGATTTTCGACCGTCCCACCGACCCATTCATAAAATCGCTCGTACGAGCCTGCGAGACCGCCATTGAGACCTACATATCCCCCGAAGTGGAGGTGAAGGGCAACATAGGCGTGAAGACCCGCGTGGAAGCTCCGCAGCCTGCGGTGAAACCGCTTGCCCGCGTAAAAAATATAATAGGTGTAAGCTCCGGCAAGGGTGGAGTGGGAAAATCAACAGTCGCCAGCAATCTCGCAGTGGCACTTGCGCGCGAGGGCTACCGCGTGGGGCTGCTCGATGCCGACATATTCGGTCCCTCTATGCCTAAGATGTTCGGCGTGGAGGATGCCGAGCTATATATGCACCATGTCGACGGGCGCGAACTGATAATACCCCTCGAGAAATATGGTGTGAAACTGCTGTCAATCGGGTTCCTCGTCGACAAGAACGCCCCTGTGCTGTGGCGCGGGAGCATGGCCTCCAACGCCCTTAAGCAGCTCATAACCGATGCCGATTGGGGAGAACTCGACTATTTCGTAATCGACATGCCCCCCGGCACAAGCGACATCCACCTAACCCTGGTTCAGACACTCGGCATAACCGGCGTGGTAATCGTCTCCACCCCGCAGCAGGTGGCTTTGGCCGATGCCCGCAAGGGTATCGCCATGTTCACCGGCGACAAGGTGAATGTGCCTATCCTCGGCATGGTGGAAAACATGGCATGGTTCACCCCCGCGCAGCATCCCGACGAACGCTACTATATTTTCGGGCGTGAAGGTGGCGTGAAACTCGCCCAAGAACTCGGAGTGAAACTGCTCGCGCAGATCCCGCTGGTCACCGACGTGTGCGACGACGGCGATGCCGGCACACCCATAGCCCTGAAGGACTCTGTGATGGGACATGAGTTCCTGCACCTCGCCCATGAAGTGGTCGACGCCGTGGAGGAGCGCAACAACACACTCCCGCCCACCAACAAGGTGGAGGTGAAAAAGAAGTGACAAGTTGGAAGCAAGGAGCGAGAAGTAAGATGTAACGCAATGGCAAAGATTCTTATAATAAACGGGCCCAACCTCAACCTGCTCGGCACACGCGAGCCTGAGATCTACGGGCGCGTGTCGATGGACGACTACCTCAAGGCCCTGTCGGTCGATTACCCCGGAGTGGAAATCGATTATTTCCAAAGCAACCATGAGGGAGACCTCATCGACCGCCTCCATGAGGCCGGATTCGACAGCGAATTAGCCGGGATAATCCTCAACGCCGGAGCCTACACACACACATCGCTCGCCCTGGCCGATGCCATCCGCGCCATCGAACGCCCCGTGGTGGAAGTGCACATCTCCAACACCGCATCCCGCGAAAGCATAAGGCAGCAATCACTCATAGCCCCGGTATGCCGTGGCTCGATAGCCGGATTCGGCATGGACTCATACCGCCTCGGAATCGAAGCCCTTCTGTGATGGACGAAAATCTGGAGGAATACATATGCAGTCACATAGACCCGGAGCCGGAGCATCTGCGCCGGCTGGGACGCGATGTGCACCTGCAGCTGCTCTATCCGCGCATGTGTTCAGGACACTTGCAAGGGAGGGTGCTCAAAATGCTCACCGCCATGATCGCCCCCGTGCGGGCACTGGAGATAGGCACCTATGCCGGTTACTCCGCACTGTGCATCGCCGAGGCACTCCCCACGGGAGGCCACCTCGACACAGTGGAAATCGACGACGAAATGGAGGACTTCATCCGCACACGCTTCGCCGATGCCGGTGCTGACGACAGGATAACCCTCCACATCGGCGATTTCGAGGCAATCGCCCCCACACTATCCCCGGGCTATGACATGGCCTACATGGATGCCAACAAGCGCACCTATCTCTCCACATTCAACCTCGTGCGCAAACTTGTGCGTCCCGGCGGCTTCATCATCGCCGACAACACACTGTGGGCAGGAAAGGTGACCGACCCCACAACGAACCACGACTCGCAGACACGCGGCATCTGCGAGTTCAACGATGCCATCGCAGCCGACCCGACCCTTGAAAAAGCAATACTCCCGCTGCGCGACGGCCTCACGCTGATAAGAGTTCTGAAATGACCTGCCAAACACGACATAACGCGGCCACACCCTGCTGCGGAAGCATAGCGGCAGTGGGGATGTTCGATGGTCTGCACACAGGCCACATCCATCTTCTCAACAGCCTTAAAGCCAAAGGGGAGGAACATGGACTGCACCCTGTAGTAATCACATTTTCAAACCATCCCTTAGAGATAATATCCCCGGAGAAAGCCCCACGCCTGCTATCGACCCCGGAGGAAAAAGCTGCATTGTTCCACGCCGCCGGCATGGAAGCCCACATAATTCCGTTCGACTACACACTGCGCATGACATCGGCAACCGATTTCCTGCATATGCTTTCCCAACGGTACGGCGTAAGGGAAATGCTGCTGGGATTCAACAACCGCTTCGGACACGACGCGCCTCACGACTTCGACGACTACCGCCGCCTCGCATCCAAATGCGGGATAACCGTGACACAAGCCACCGAACTCAACCGTGGCGACGGCACCCATGTCAGCTCATCGGTAATACGCGGCCTGGTAGGTGACAAGGGCGACATGACCGCAGCTGCCGAGCTGCTCGGCCACCCCTATGAACTTTCCGGGACTGTGATCTCCGGCAAGCAACTCGGAAGAACCATTGGGTTCCCGACCGCCAACCTCCTCCCCTCCGATTCCCGAAAACTGATTCCGAAAACAGGGGTATACGCCGCCACTGCAACAATCCCCAACGGAGAACAGCATCCTGCGGTTGTCAACATAGGGCACCGCCCCACCGTCGATAACCCCGGTTCTACCATATCCATCGAAGCCCATATCCTCGGTTTCACCGGCAACCTCTACGGCCATACCGTCACACTGCAATTCCGCCGCCGCCTGCGCGACGAACGTCGCTTCCCCACCCTCGATGCCCTCCGCACCCAAATCGCAGCCGACATCCAGGCCGCAACGGCAATCTAAGGCAGTTTACTATTCATCCACCGGCACAATCAATACATCGGGGTGAATGGAGCCGAACGATGGAGGCGGGAATTGGCACAGCCTACAAGGTCGGAAGTCTTGGATGTATCGAGTTTCAGCACCGGCGCACCATCGTAAAGGTCAAGCTTGGTGAGGTCAACATAATAATAACCGGGATTGGTGACAATCTCGAAATAATACCGGCGGTTCTTGAGGTCGGCATATGACCGCCACTGCGTCGATGAGAGATTCGGCTCATCTTCAATCACATAAGTATATGGGACACTCGCATCGGCCACAATGCTGCGGGTTATGCTGACTGCCAGCGAGGCATCGGCGGTCTGCTCGACATGGTGCGCGAAATAGTTGGCGCGGACACAACGACTGGGACTTGTCACCGTGCCGGGGAGCATGTTCTTCCCCCCTATCCCGTTCCAATAATCAATTATCGCTGTCATGGCGGGCCAGTTGGGGTCGTTGGTCATTGCGCGGTAATCGCCCATGTCGTAAATGTGGATGTCGCCGTGGTCGAACTCGAAAATCACCGATTTGCCCGATGCATCGGTAACGCCCCAGTGAAGTGCCGACACAGTGCCGCCATCGAAAGTGGCGCCACCTATGGTGAATTCATGGCGGGTAAGCACCTCCACCACCTCATCGGTGGTGGCGTTCATGTCGAGCAACCACCCAACGAACATTGCCATCGACATCGGAGCACGATTCTCGGTCTCGGCATTATTGTAGACAGTTCCCTTACAGAACAGCCCGTTGATTACCAAACCCATCTCATTCATCCCTTCGGTGATACCGCCGTCATAGCCCACAGCATATACAGCGCCGTATTTCGATGTCCATTCCACGGCACCGGGACGGTCGGAACCCACCTTGTGCATACCGCGCGGATAAACATACAGATTCGTGGGGATAGGAGTTTTCCAGTCGAGCGACCGCCCCACCACATTGATTGAATCCAAACCTTTGTACAACACACGGGAGCAAGCCTCCGCCTCACCGGGAGACCCTGCGGAAACCGCCAAGGCGGCAACCACGAATTTATAGATTGACTTTCTCATAAACAAATCGTTTGATGCGACGCGTCATTGCGCACACAATATATAACAACACTCCGTGCCGCCGGGTTTGGTGCCACAACAGTTCATAAAACTTGCCGCTGACCTGCAAAAGCAATGGCGGTGTGCCAAAATCAAGATTTTTGACACACCGCCATAATGTGTTAGAATGCAGGATATTCAGGGATTATTTCGCTTGTTTGGCCGATTTCCACTCATCGGCGAACTGATTGAGAATCATGCGGATGTTGGCACCGAGGCGCACATAATCGGCCTCATTGAGGTTGGCCAGCGAAACGCGGATGCTCCAACGGGGTCCGGCGAAGCCGTCACCGTTCAGAACCACACAGCCGGTTTCCGATGCAAGGCGGAACACCACAGCCAACGGGCTATAGGTCTTGTCGATATAGTCGGCAAACTCCTGTCCGTAAAGCTTCTTTGCCCACACCATCATGTCAATCTCGGAATAGTAGTCGGCACGTAACGGGTCGGCCGGCATCTCGAAACCGAAGTTCTTCCACAGAGCGTCGTAGCGGTCGTGGATGAGCTTAATCATGCGGGTATGATAGGCATCATCCGCATCCATAAGCGACCCCAGGCCGAAGAACGACATCTGAATCTGCTGCGGTGTCGACAGCCCTGCAGTGTGGTTAAGCGCGATGAGACGGCTCTCGGCCACCATGCGGTCAATGAATTTCAGTCCGGGGACATCGAGCG
>WSMN01000048.1:0-12536 GCA_013316535.1 Muribaculaceae bacterium
TATTTTCGGTCAGCTTGTTGGAGAAATCACAGAATACGTTTTAGAGGAAAGTTACGAAAAACCATATGATTTGTTTCGGTGGGGTTGGCGTGATTTAAACTTTTTGCTAATTTTATGATTTATAAAATGGGGGGATAACTGGAAGGATTGAATTAAGTAGGTTAGATTTTGTGAATTATGAGACTTGACGGACGAAGGCAGAGCAGCAATGTTGACGACCGGCGCGGACGCAGAGCCGGGATTGGAGGAAAGATTGCAGGCGGGAGCATTGCGGGGGTTATTATCGCAGCCGTCATTGCATGGATGTCGGGTGGCAATCCGCTCGATGTGATAACCTCGCAGGGGGGCGCGATGCTGTCGGGCGGCAATGAGGCGACAGCATATGTCCCGACACAGGAAGAGGAGGAGTTGGCCGTGTTCTCTAAACAGATTCTTGCGGGCACGGAAGATGTGTGGGGCGAGATTTTCCGCCGGAACGGACTTGAATACGAACCTCCGAGGTTGGTGTTGTTTACTGGGGCGGTGCAGAGCGGTTGCGGGGGTGCCACCTCGCAGACGGGACCGTTCTATTGCTCGGCCGACAAGTCGGTTTATATTGATTTGTCGTTTTTTCGCGATATGCGGCGCAACCTCGGTGCTGATGGCGATTTCGCTTATGCCTATGTGATTGCCCATGAGGTGGGTCACCATGTGCAGAACCTGCTCGGCACTCTCGACCAGGCTCACGAGCGGATGGGGAGGTTGAGCGAGGCGGAGGCCAATAAAATCAGTGTGCGCCTTGAGTTGCAGGCCGATTACTATGCGGGTGTATGGGCGCACAATGACAACAAGCGGTTCAATTCTCTTGAACCCGGCGATATTGAGGAGGCTTTGGATGCCGCCTCTAAAATCGGTGATGACTACCTGCAAAAGAAAGCCCGTGGGTATGCCGTGCCCGATTCATTTAACCACGGCACTTCGGCGCAGCGTTCGCGCTGGCTTCGCAAGGGTCTCGCCACCGGCGACCCGTCGCAAGGCGACACTTTCTCTCCTCTATATTCGGCTTTATGAAATGATGTCTTAAACATTCAGGGGGGACAGCCGATTCGGCTGTCCCCCCTGAATGTTTATTTGGCTTATATCAGGCGTTGTACTGTGACATGTCGGCGGGAGCGACAGTGGCAAGGAATGCCATGTGCTTGGCCACGTCGGCTGCCGCGAGGTTTACGTAAACCTTTGCGCTGCGTGTGAGCGATTCGCTTGAATAGCGTGTGGCATCGGTCATAAGCAGGTAGCTCATTACGATGTCGCCAGCTATCTCCACGAGGTGGCGCGCCATGAAGTCGGTGTAGCATGAATCGCCGCTTTCGTGAACTTTCTTAACGGCTTCTTCGTATTTGGCAACAAGGCCTTCAACGATTGTTTTCTGTTCTTTCAGTTCGTCGGAGATTTCCATCTGCGCATAGTTGGCCATAAGCTGGGCGTATGTGCCGGTGAATACGTGGCGGATGGCTGCAACGACCTGGAGTTGGGTGGTGCCTTCGTAGATGGAGGTGATACGTGCGTCGCGGTATACGCGTTCGCAGGCATAATCCTTCATGAAGCCGGAACCGCCGTGAATCTGGATGCAGTCGTAGGCGTTTTGGTTGCAGTATTCGCTGGTGAGACCCTTGGCGAGCGGAGTGCAGGCATCGGCGAGTTTGTTGTAGAGCTTCATCTCGGCACGTTCCTCGGGAGTGAGGGTGCGTTCGCGGGCGATGTCCTCGTATGCCTTGTAGAGGTCTACGTAACGAGAGGTCTCGTAGAGGAGGCAGCGCGAGGCATCGAGTTTGGCTTTCATGTTGGCGAGGATTTCGCGCACGGCCGGGAACTCGATGATTGCTTTGCCGAACTGCTTGCGGTCGCGGGCATAGGCATAGGCCTCACGGTAGGCGATTTCGCTTACACCCACGCTTTGTGCGGCGATTCCGAGGCGCGCGCCGTTCATCAGTGCCATCACATATTTGATGAGGCCGAGGCGGCGTGAGCCGCAGAGTTCGGCCTTGGCATTCTTGTAGACAAGTTCGCATGTGGGGGAACCCTTGATGCCGAGTTTGTTCTCGATGCGGCGCACGTTGACACCGCCTTGACGCTTGTCGTAGATGAACATCGAGAGTCCGCGTCCGTCTTTTGTCCCATCCTCGGAACGGGCGAGCACCAGATGGATGTCGGCATCACCGTTGGTGATGAAGCGTTTTACACCGTTGAGCAACCATGTGCCGTCGGGCTGTTCGGTTGCTTTGAGCATAACCGACTGGAGGTCGGAACCGGCGTCGGGCTCGGTGAGGTCCATCGACATGGTCTCACCTGCACACACGCGGGGGATGAAGCGTTCGCGCTGGTCCTCTGAACCGAACTCGTAGAGGGTTTCGGCGCAGTCCTGCAAGCCCCAGAGGTTCTCGAAGCCGGTGTCGGCACGGCTCACGATGTCAGCGGCCATGATGTAAGGGGTGATGGGGAAGTTGAGGCCACCGAAACGGCGGGGCATCGACATTCCCATCAGGCCGGCCTTGCGGCAGCCTTCCAGGTTTTCCTGTGTGCCGGGTGCGTAGGTCACACGACCGTTGGCCACTGTGGGGCCGTCGTGGTCAACACCTTCGGCGTTGTCGGCGATGGTTGTTCCGCAAAGTTCGCCCACAATTTCGAGCACACGGTTGTAGTTGTCCATGGCGTCGTCGAAGTTGAGCGGCGCATAGTCAAACTTCTCCGCATCGGCGAAATCGCGCTCCTTGAGAGCCACAATTTTGCGCATCAGCGGGTGCTGGAGGTGAAGTTTGAGGTCGGGATTGTCATTATAGAAATTAGCCATGGCTTGCTTACTTAGAGTTTTTCTTGTAATATTTGATGAGTTTAGGCACGATTTCCTCGTAGTTGCCTGTAATCACATAATCGGCGATGGAGTTGATGGGAGCTTCGGGGTCGCTGTTGATTGATATGATGATTGCGCTCTCCTTCATTCCGGCGATGTGCTGAATCTGGCCGGAGATTCCACATGCGATGTAGAGCTTGGGACGCACTGTCACGCCTGTCTGTCCGATTTGGCGGGCATGTTCGGCGAATCCGGCATCCACAGCGGCACGGGTTGCGCCCACTTCCGCGCCAAGCACGTTAGCGAGTTCAAACAGCATGTCGAAACCCTCTTTGCTTCCCACGCCGTAGCCGCCGGCCACTATGATGGGTGCGCCTTTGATGTTTATTTTCGACTTGGCTATGTGGCGGTCGATGATTTTTACTACGTATTCCGACGGATCAATCATGAAGTCGGCATCAAGAGGCATCACCTCACCCTTGTATGCGGGGTCGAGGATTTCCTTCTTCATCACGCCTTCGCGCACGGTTGCCATCTGCGGACGGCAGTCGGGGTTGACGATGGTGGCAACGATGTTGCCGCCGAATGCGGGGCGTATCTGGTAGAGGAGGTTGGTGTATTCCTTCCCTGTCTTGGGGTCTTTGTGGTCGCCGATTTCAAGGGCGGTGCAGTCGGCGGTGAGGCCGGAATGGAGTGCCGATGAAACACGGGGACCGAGGTCTCGGCCGATGCAGGTTGCACCCATGAGGCAAATCTGCGGCTGAATCATCTTGAAAAGCTTGATGAGCACTGCCGCATGAGGGTTGGAGGTGTAGGGGTAGAGGCGGTTGTCCTCAACCTTGTACACCACATCCGTGCCATAGGGGTAAAGCTGGTTCTCGATTCCTTCGAGTTTGTCACCTATCACGATGGCTTCGAGTTTCACGCCGAGTTTGTCGGCGAGCTTGCGGCCTTTGGTGAGCAGCTCAAGGCTCACGTCGGCCACTTTCCCGTCCTCATACTCGCAATAAACGATGACGTTGTTTTGGTTTTCTATTTTATATTGATTGTCCATAACAAGTTCTATTCTATTATTAGGTGTGGGATGGGGGATTAGCCGATGGTGTGGTTGGCCAGGAGTGTCTTGACGAGGTTCTCGATCTGCTCGTCGTCGTTGTCGAGGCAGAGGCTTTCCTTGGCTGTGAACACTACGTTCTCGATGGCTTTTACCTTTGTGGGGGAACCGGGCATACCGATTTGCTCGGGGTCGGCTTCAACGAATGCCGCGCTCCATTCCTGCAGGTTCAGGCCGGGACGCTTGTCGACCAACGCCTTGAGTTCGTCGGAGAGTTTTTCTTTTTCCGACGGGGATACTGCGTATTTGAACTGCATCACCCTCTTGGCGTTGCGAGGGCGGCAGTCGGGGGCAGAGCCATTGACTGTAACCACCAGTGGCAGGGGAGCTTCGACCACTTCCACGCCTGATTCGATGCGACGGCGCACTGTGGCCTTGCCGTCGGCAATGTTCATTATTTCCTCTGCATAGGTTACCTGCGGCAGACCGAGTTTCTCGGCCACCTGCGGCCCTACCTGCGCGGTGTCGCCGTCGATGGCCTGGCGGCCGCATAGCATCATGTCTATTTTGCCCATCTTCTTGATGGCCTGTGCGAGCGAATAGGAGGTGGCAAGCGTGTCGGCTCCGCCGAGAGCGCGGTCGGTAAGCACAATGCCTGTGTCGGCTCCGCGGTACATTGCCTCACGGATAACCTCGGCTGCGCGTGGAAGACCCATTGTGAGAATCGTTACCTTGGAGCCGGGATGGGCGTCCTTCAAGCGAAGTGCCTGTTCAAGGGCGTTAAGGTCTTCGGGATTGAAGATGGCGGGCAACGCGGCGCGGTTGATGGTGCCGTCTTCCTTCATAGCATCTTTTCCTACGTTGCGGGTGTCGGGCACCTGCTTGGCAAGAACTACGATGTTTAAACTCATAATGTTGCTATTAAGTTTTAGTTTATATTTTCATGGAAAACCGCATGGATTGGCGAATGATTGTAAACGACAATCCGTGCATATGTTATACGCAACTGCAAAGTTACTCAAAACCACCAACTAAGCCAAATCTTTTTTGGAAGAATTGGGCTTTTATTGGTGGTTTTGATTTTCAGTTTTGATTGAAAATGGTGGGGATTGGGGTTACAGAATGGAGTTGTTTCAATCCCGGCGGCAAGATGATGTGTCAAGGCCACATGGTTTCAATTGCCGGATTCTTGCATGTTGAGGTATTCGTTGAGCATTGTTTTCAATGAGCCGTTGCCGTATCCTGTCTTTTTGTCCAGAACTGTGCCGTCTGGTGAAATCAGAATGTACAATGGTATGCCGTTGCCCCCATATTTCAGTTTCAGGCCATGCATGCCCTCGGGGTCTCGCCAGTTGTTCGTCGTATCGGTCAGGCCATGCGTTGCCAAGGCTTTTTTCCATGCCTTTTCTTCGTCGATGCTGATGCTCACCACCTTGAGCTTGTCGCTGTAGGTTTCGGAAACTTCTTTCAGTTCGGGAATGGACATTACGCATGGGTAGCATCCCGCGCTCCAGATGTCCACCAAGATATATTTCCCTTTACATTCGGCAAGGCTGTGCGCCGAGCCGTCGATTCCCATGAAGGTGCCGTCGGCCATCGGTTCCCCGATGTTTACTGTGGCAGGCGGGAAAAGGTAGGCTGTAATCTGTTCGCCTGTCTCCGAATCCAGCCATAGCTGTGGGATACGCTTATACAGTTCCATGAGGGATTCATGCAACGGGTGGCCTTCGTTATAGGAGTCTATGTATGCCAGCGATGACATTTCTTTCATCCAATAGTCATTAGTCGGCGATTTTGCTTAGGAATTGTCCTTGGGACTCGTACAGGCTTATTACACTTCCGTTGTCGATGTTTTCAATCTTGCCTGATATCGAGACAGCGGACTGTGCCCGCAGCGGCAGGATTGAAATCAGCGGCAGCATGAAGGCAAATGTTTTCAGGTTCATGGTAAGGTTAATTCATGGTAAAGTTAATTTAATGTCGGTCATTGTGAAATGGACGCTCCCGGTCTTGTGGCGGGAGATGAGAGATGAATCAGGCGATATGACCATGGGGTATCCCCCGTACATATCGCCTGATTGTGTGAAAGAGATATGTTACTTGGAGGAGTGCTGCTCAACCCATCGGCGTGCGTTGATGAAAGCGTCAATCCAAGGGGTGACTTCATCCTTGCGGCGGCTGGCGGGATAGAAGCCGCACTGCCAGGGGAAGATGGCACGTTCGAGGTGGGGCATCATCGCCAGGTGGCGGCCGTCGGCCGATGTGAGGGCGGCAACCGCTCCGCGCGAGCCGTTGGGGTTGGCGGGGTAGGAAGTGTAGTTGTAGCGGGCTGCTATGTTGTAATCCTTGAGGCTGCCGGGGAGCATGAAGCGACCCTCACCGTGGGCCACCCATATGCCGAGTTTCATTCCGGCGAGTGAGCCGAGCATAACGGAGTTGTTGGCCGGGATGGTCAGCCCCACGAACTGCGATTCAAACTTGTGGGAAATGTTGTGTTCCATTCTCACTCGCTTGTTGGCCGGGATGTCGGAGTCTATGCCGCCTTCGTTGAGCAATCCGAGTTCCACCATGAGCTGACATCCGTTGCAGATTCCGAGGCTTAAGGTGTCGTTCCGGCGGTAGAAGCGGCGCAGGGTTTCCTTGGCGGTGTCGTTCCAGCGGAAACCGCTTGCCCATCCTTTTGCGGACCCGAGTACATCGCTGTTGGAGAATCCGCCGCAGAACACTATCATGTTGACATCCTCCAGTTTCTCTCTCCCGCTCATTAGGTCGGTCATATGAACGTCTTTCACGTCGAAACCGGCGAGATAGAGCGAGTAGGCCATTTCGCGGTCGCCGTTGACACCTTTCTCGCGGATGATGGCCGCACGGGCTGCGGAGGTGCCTTCGGCATGGCGGTAGGCTATGCCGCGTGATTCCAGTGTGCCATTGAATGCGGCGGGGATGGCGTAGCGCAGTGGCTGTTTCTTGTAGTTCTCAAAACGCTGGGCGGCGCAGTCGGCACCGCTCTGTATGCAGTCGAGCAGGTAGGAGGGTTCGAACCATGCGTCGCGCAGATGGTCGATTCCCATAAGGCGTTCAGTACCCTCATGCTCGAGCAGGAACACACGTTCGTCGGCCGGGCGGCCGATGGGGTAGAATTTCACACCTGCTTCTGCAAGTGCCTTTTCAACTACGGGCCGCTTTGCGTCGTCAACCTGGATTACGATTGCGGGGTTCTCCGCAAAAAGGATTTTGATGAGGTCGGTTTCCCCGTCGGCCACGAACCCTTCGGTGGATACGCTAAGGCCACCATTGACGTTGGCGAATGTCATTTCAAGCAGAGTTGTTACGAGACCTCCGGCAGAGACATCGTGCATTGCAAGCACGCGGTTGTTCTTCACGAGGTTCTGCACTGCGGCGAAAGCCCGCTTGAAATAATCCGCATCCTTTACCGTAGGTGCGTCGGAACCTATGGCGTTGAGACTTTGGGCAAATGCCGAGCCTCCGAGCCGCAGGCTGTCGTCAGAGAAATCGACATAGTACAGTTCCGATTTCTTGCGCTGCTGGATAACGGGGGTGACTGTGCGGCGCACGTCCGTTGTCTCGCCTGCAGCAGAGATTATCACGGTGCCGGGGGCAAACACCTTGTCATCGCCATATTTCTGGGTCATTGACAGCGAGTCCTTGCCTGTGGGTATGTTGATGCCGAGTGCGCAGGCGAAGTCGCTGCAAGCTTCTACGGCCTTGTAGAGGGCTGCATCCTCTCCGGCGTTTTTGCAAGGCCACATCCAGTTGGCGCTTAGCGACACGCTTTCCAGTCCTTTCTTCAGCGGTGCTCCCACAATGTTGGTGAGGGCTTCGGCCACGGCTATCACGGAGCCTTTTGCGGAATCGGCGAGTGCCACCTGCGGGGCATGGCCGATGGAGGTGGCTATACCTGCGCGGCCTGTGTAGTCGAGTGCGACCACGCCGCAGTCGCTCAACGGGAGCTGGATTTCTCCTTGGCATTGCTGGCGGGCTACGCGGCCTGTGACGGATCGGTCTACCTTGTTGGTGAGCCAGTCCTTGCAGGCTACGGCCTCGAGTGAAAGCACGCCTCTGACATATTCCGCCAGTCGGTCGACGCTGTATTCCGGTTCCCTGTAGGTGAGTTCCACAGTTTCATCGCGCATGATGGTCTTGGGGGAGTTGCCGAACATGTCGGCCATCTCCAGGTCGATGGGTTTGCGCCCTTTCTTGTCTGAAAATACGAATCGGTGGTCGCCGGTGGTCTCGCCGACAACATACATCGGGGCGCGCTCGCGTTGCGCCACGCGCTCAACATAGGGGATATGCTCGGCATCGACAACGAATCCCATGCGTTCCTGGCTTTCGTTGCCCACGATTTCCTTGGCCGAGAGTGTGGGGTCGCCCACCGGTAGCGCATCGAGGTCGATGTGTCCGCCGGTTTCCTCCACAAGTTCGGAAAGGGCGTTGAGGTGGCCTCCGGCTCCATGGTCGTGGATGGAGACCACGGGGTTGTCGTCGCTTTCGGCGAGCGCACGGATAACGTTGGCCACACGCTTCTGCATTTCAGGGTTGGCGCGTTGCACGGCGTTCAGCTCGATGGCATTTGCATATTGCCCGGTCTCAACCGATGACACCGCACCGCCTCCCATGCCGATGCGGTAGTTGTCGCCACCCATCACCACTACTTTCTCGCCCGGCACTGGTGTGCCTTTGAGAGCGTCTTTCTTTGCAGCGAAGCCTACGCCTCCTGCAAGCATGATGACTTTGTCGTAGGCATACATGCGACCGTTCTCGTCGTGCTCGAAGGTGAGGAGCGAGCCGCAGATGAGCGGCTGCCCGAACTTATTGCCGAAGTCGGATGCGCCGTTGGATGCCTTGATAAGGATTTCGGCTGGTGTCTGGTAGAGCCACACGCGCGGGTTCATCATCAGTTCCCATCGGTGAGCCTCGCTAAGGCGCGGGTAAGAGGTCATGTAGACTGCTGTGCCGGCAATAGGGAGTGATGCCCGGCCACCGCCGAGGCGGTCGCGGATTTCGCCGCCGGTGCCGGTTGCCGCACCGTTGAAAGGCTCTACGGTGGTGGGGAAGTTGTGGGTCTCGGCCTTTAGCGAGATTACGGTCTCCACATCTTTTACCTTAAAATAGTCGGCTCGGTCAGGATTGACAGGATAGAATTGGTCGACAACCGGGCCTTCGACGAAAGCCACGTTATCCTTATAGGCCGAAACGAGGCCGTTGGGGTTCTCCTGCGAAGTGCGTTTTATGAGTTTGAAGAGTGAGAGAGGCTTTTCCTCGCCGTCGATTACGAATGTACCGTTGAAAATCTTGTGGCGGCAATGCTCGGAGTTTACCTGCGAGAAGCCGAACACTTCGGAGTCGGTGAGCGGACGGCCGAGTTTCTTGGCGAGGCCGTCGAGATAGGCTTCCTCATCGGGGCTTAGGGCAAGCCCCTCGGTGCGGTTGTATTCATGGATGTCGGCAATCCTGACAATCGGGTCGGGTTTGCGGTCGACATGGAACACACGGCTGTTCAATCCGTCATATAGGCGCGACAGCATTTTGTCGTAGGCCGGTTCGGAGCCTTCCGGCACGCGGTCGAATTGCTCGATGCGGTTTATCCCTTTCAACCCCATGTTCTGGGCAATTTCCACGGCATTTGTGCTCCATGGTGTAATCATTTCGCGTCGCGGCCCGATGAACTTGCCTTTGACGGAAGTGGCGCTAAGGGGTTTGGCGTCGGAGAACGCCCACATCAGTTTTTCTTTCTCGCTTTGGTCGAGGCGATGGTCGGTTTCAACGGCGAATACCGTGGAGCTTCCTTTTTTGAAGAATTGAACCATGGGAGGGGGATGATATGTATGGGATTGAGTAATTTATCAGAATTCGTAGTCTACACAGGCACGTGCTGCTTTGTGTCCGGCCAGCAGGGAAGCTGCGGCAACATGGGCTGGATGCTTGGCATATGTATCTACATCGGCCATGGTGGGGACGACTGCGGTGAGCACCACATCCCACTCTTCCGCCGGGTTTTCATTGATGCCTACTTCCATGGAAACGAGCACGTCTATTTTTTCGGGGAGTGCCATGAGCGCTTCCTTGAACCGGTTGGCTACATCGTGTCGTTGGTCAGGTGTGCCTGAAAGTTTGAATGTGACTATATGCTTTATCATGGTGATATGATGTGATTGATGAGTGTTTATAAAAGTCACAGCGGCACCATGGGGCATGGTGCCGCTGTGTGGATTATGCTTTGGCGTAGAGGCGCTGGCGCGTGGCCGCGACCTTTTCGTCGGTTATGTAGTCATCGTAGTCCATCATTTTGTCTATGATGCCGTTTGGCGTCAGCTCGATGATACGGTTGCACACCGTCTGGATGAACTCATGGTCGTGCGATGACAGTAGTATATTGCCCTTGAAGTTCTGCAAGGTGTTGTTGAACGCCTGTATTGACTCGAGGTCGAGGTGGTTGGTCGGGGAGTCAAGCACCATGGTGTTGGCGTTGCGCAGCATCATGCGTGCTATCATACAGCGCATTTTCTCACCGCCGGAGAGCACTGATGCTTTCTTCAGTACTTCCTCGCCGGAGAACAGCATTTTGCCGAGGAATCCTTTGAGGTATATCTCGCTGGAGTCGCTTGAATACTGGCACAGCCAGTCGACAAGGTTCATGTCGGTGTTGAAGAATGCCGAGTTGTCGAGCGGGAGGTATGCCGTGGTGATTGTCTGTCCCCAGTCGAAAGTTCCCTCATCGGCTTTGCGGTTTCCGTTGATGATTTCGAAGAGGGCTGTCATGGCACGCGGGTCATGGCTAAGGAACGCCACCTTGTCGCCTTTCTCAATCTGGAAATTGACATCTTTGAACAGCACTTCGCCGTCGACCGATGCCGCAAGGCCGTGCACTTCAAGAATTTTGTTGCCCGGTTCGCGTTCTGGGGTGAATATTATGCCCGGGTATCGGCGGGAGGAGGGCTGGATTTCCTCGATGTTGAGTTTCTCAAGCATTTTCTTGCGCGAAGTGGTCTGTTTCGACTTGGCCACGTTGGCGCTGAAACGTTGTATGAATTCGAGGAGTTCCTTGCGTTTTTCCTCGGCTTTTTTGTTCTGTTGCTGTTGCTGGCGCAATGCGAGCTGTGATGATTCGTACCAGAAACTGTAGTTGCCGGCGAACAGCGACACCTTGTTGTAGTCGATATCGAGTGTGTGGGTGCACACCGAATCGAGGAAGTGGCGGTCGTGTGACACCACGAGCACAGTGTTCTCGAATTTGGAAAGATAATCCTCAAGCCAGGCCACGGTCTCGAGGTCGAGGTCGTTGGTAGGCTCGTCGAGAAGGAGGTTGTCGGGGTTGCCGAACAATGCCTTGGCAAGCAGCACACGCACTTTTTCGTTACCCGAGAGGTCGCGCATGAGCATGTGGTGGCGGTCTTCGCGTATTCCGAGGCCGCTAAGGAGAGCTGCGGCTTCCGATTCGGCGTTCCACCCTTCGAGTTCGGCGAATTTTTCTTCCAGTTCCGATGCACGGATGCCGTCGGCATCGTTGAAGTCGGGCTTTGCGTAAAGCGCGTCTTTCTCCGTTATTATGTCCCACAGGACGGTGTGCCCCTGGAGCACTGTGTTTAGCACTGTGCTGTCGTCGAATTTGAAGTGGTCCTGTTCAAGTACGCTCATTCGCTCGCCCGGAGCCATCGTCACTGTGCCCTGTGTAGGGCTAAGTTGGTCGGAAAGTATGCGCATAAGCGTTGACTTCCCGGCTCCGTTGGCGCCGATTATGCCGTAGCAGTTGCCCGGCGTGAATTTCAAGTTTACATCCTGGAAAAGAACCCTTTTACCGAATTGTATGCCTAAGTTGTTTACAGCTATCATTGTAGATTGGAAATCATTTCATCGGGCACCAAAATAGGGTGCGGTTCCGAAAATCTGCCGCAAAGGTACGAAATTTTTTTCGGAAACGGCGGCTTCAGTCGGTATCAGTTGCCGAGTTCGGAAAGGAACTTTATGCGCATTAGGCGGATTTCGTCCTCGCTGTATTCCGACCCGAGTTCCTGGATTGCGTCTTCAAGTGAATCGGAATCCGATTCTTTGAAATATTCGAAGATGTCTTCCTGGTGGTCGTCGTCGATAACTTCGTTTATGAAATAGCTGATATTGATTTTTGTGCCTGAATAGACTATGGCTTCGATTTCATCGAGCAGTTCGCTGAACTCCATGCACTTGGAGTTGGCCAGCTCGTCAAGGTCTATTTTTCTGTCGATGGCTTGGATGATGGAGATTTTGATGCGGCTCTTATTGGCCACGGAGCGCACCCTGAGATCCTCTGGGCGTTCTATCTCGTTGTCCTCCACATGTGTCTTTATGACTTTCAGGAATTCCTCGCCGTAGCGTTTGGCTTTTCCTGCTCCCACCCCCGTGATGTTCTGGAGTTCCTCCATTGTCACCGGGTAGGTTGTGGCCATGGCTTCGAGCGACGGATCCTGGAAGATGACATAGGGTGGCAGGTTATGGTGCTTGGCTATCTTCTTGCGCAGGTCTTTAAGAATGGAATAAAGCTCCGGGTCAACAGCGCATGATGCCCCGCTTTTAACAATTGTTTCCTCTTCTTCCTCGCTGAAGTCGTTATCTTCTACAATTTTGAATGCCACGGGGTGTTTGAGGTAGTTCTTCCCC
>WSMN01000048.1:12546-14074 GCA_013316535.1 Muribaculaceae bacterium
CCCCTTGGTGGTTATGTGCACGAGGCCGAAGTTTTCGATTTCGCGTTCGATGTAGCCTGCTATCGTAGCCTGGCGTAACAATGCGTTGAGGTAGCGCCGGTCGGACTTTGGCAGGCAACCGAACACTTCGAGCTCGTCGTGGTGGTAACTGCGGACATCGTTTGTTTCGCGTCCGGTCAGCACGTCTATAATATGTTCTGCCTTGAATTTTTCTTTAAGGGCAGTGATGGTTTCCAACACCGCCGACAAATCATCTTTAGCGTCCACTTGTTTTTTAGGATTTAAACAGTTATCGCAGTTCCCACAATTGTCGGGCTCGTATTCTTCGCCGAAGTAATGGAGCAGCGATTTGCGCCGGCAAACTGACGACTCGGCATAGCAGGCTGTTTCGGTCAGCAGTTGCTTGCCGATTTCCTGCTCGGTGAGTGGCTTGCCTTGCACGAACTTTTCCATTTTCTTGAGGTCCTTGGCGGAATAGAATGTAAGGCACCAGCCTTCGCCACCGTCGCGTCCGGCGCGTCCGGTTTCCTGGTAGTAACCTTCCAGCGATTTCGGCATGTCGTAATGTATCACATAGCGCACATCGGGCTTGTCGATGCCCATTCCGAATGCTATGGTCGCCACTATGACATCTATTTTTTCCAACAGGAAAGCGTCCTGATTTTCGGAGCGGGTGGCCGCATCCATGCCGGCATGATAGGGTAATGCCTTGATGTTGTTGATTTTCAACAACTCGGCCAGTTCCTCTACCTTTTTGCGGCTGAGGCAGTAGATTATGCCGGATTTTCCGTCGCGACTTTTAATGAATTTGATTATGTCGCGGTCGGTATTGGCAGTCTTGGGACGGATTTCGTAGAATAGGTTTTCGCGGTTGAACGACGATTTGTAGACCACGGCATCGGTCATGCCGAGGTTTTTTTGAATGTCGTGCTGCACCTTTGGAGTTGCCGTGGCTGTGAGGGCTATGACGGGTTTCTGTGAAATCTCATTTATTATGGGGCGTATCCGGCGGTATTCAGGCCGGAAGTCGTGCCCCCATTCCGAGATGCAGTGGGCCTCGTCAACGGCATAGAACGAGATGGGAACTGTCTTTAGAAATTCAATGTTCTCTTCTTTGGTGAGTGATTCCGGGGCGACATAGAGCAGTTTCGTCTTGCCTGCAATGACGTCGGATTTCACCTGGTCAATCGCGCTGCGGTTGAGCGACGAGTTGAGGAAATGGGCTATGCCGTCGTCGGTGCTGAAATTGCGCATGGCGTCAACCTGGTTTTTCATCAGGGCTATCAGCGGGGATATGACGATGGCGGTGCCCGGCATCAACAACGAAGGCAACTGATAGCAGAGGGATTTGCCTCCGCCCGTAGGCATTAACACGAACACGTCGTGACCGTCGAGGAGCGATAGCATTATATCTTCCTGTTTGCCTTTGAATTTGTCAAACCCGAAATGGAGTTTGAGGGCGTGTGTCAGTTGTTCTTTCGTTGTCATGGAAATTAGTTTGGAGAGGGAAGCCGCGGTGGCTTCAGGT
>WSMN01000049.1 GCA_013316535.1 Muribaculaceae bacterium
TTTGAGGGGATTTTTAGGTTTGAAGATGGAGCGATGCGGGCATCGTGACCGATGACAAGCTAAAAATTCCCCGAAAACAACCTGAAAATCAGCCGATAATCCCTTTGATTTTTTTTTTAGACAATCTCTTAGCCGTTGTGCAGACGGTTGCCGGGTGATAGATGTCGGCTTATGGCAATAATTCCTCAAGGAATCCGGCTGCATCGGCCACGCAATCGTTGCAGGCGCGAAGGGGACATCCGATTCCCACGCCTTTGAGTGCGTGGCATTCCACAGCACCGTTGCGGCTTTTGAAGCGGGTGACCAGTGTTTTCATGTCGCGCATGGCCGCCATGCGGTCTTTGTGTATCATCCCGAGCACAACGCCGGCGCCGACTATGGCACCGCAGGTTCCGTCCATCGACCCCATGCCGGTGCCGAATGCGTTGGTCATATGCTGCATTGTGGTTTCTTCAACTCCGGCGATGTCGCAATAAGTGCAGGCTACCGCTTGTGCGCAATTGAATTTACCCGACCGTTTTTTGTCAACGGCCTGTTCTACCCTTGTTTCCATATTGAAAGGTTGTGTTTGTGCAATAGATGCCGGTGCGGTTTCGGCATCTGAACTTGATGACAAAATGGCTTTTGATTCCCAAAATTACAATAAAAGCTTGAATATGTGTTGGATTTTAGTCGCTCTTTGCACTTTTTGTGTGTACGGTTGTTATATCGGATGAGATGCCGTTATGGTGTCTGTATTTATAAAAATAATTGGATATGAAGAAATTATTGATTGCGCTGATGCTCATGGTATGTTGCGGCGGTGCTGCGTGGGCGTTTGTCGATTCCTATGTCCTGAACCGTGACAAGCTGCCCGAGGCGGCTCAACAGATGCTGTCGGAGTATTTTCCGAAAGCGAAAATCGGGATGATTAAAGTCGACAGGCATTTGCTTAAGAAGACCGACTATGATGTGAAGTTTGTGAACGGCACAAAAATCGAATTCAACAATGCCGGGAAATGGACTTCGGTCGACTGCAAGACACGCGCTGTGCCTGAAGGGCTGATTAAAAAACCAATCCGCAACTACGTGAAGAAAAATTTCCCGGATGTGAAAATCGTGAAAATCGAAAAGAAGTCATGGGGATATGAGATAGAGCTGTCCGATGATGTGGAGCTGAAGTTCGACCATATCGGCACGTTCAAGGGTGTAAAGATGGACGATTGAGGAAGCTGTTTCCTCAATCGCCGTTATTAGAGTGCGCTTCCGTGTTCCGGCAAGATGTTGGTTGCCAATGTTTTGTCGGAATGCGGATGCGTGTATGTTCAGACGGCGTGTTCTGTGTGGGGCATTGTGACGCCTTTGTTACCTTGGATGGTCAGGATGTGCAGGATTCGATGAAAAGCATTGTGAGCACTCCGGCCACCAGGGCATAGGTTGCCGGTTTCTCGAACCCGTGTGCGTGTGTCTCGGGAATCATTTCGTCGCTTATGACATATAGCATCGCGCCTCCGGCCATTCCGAGCAATGCGGGGAGGAATACACCCGAGATTCCTCCGAGGATGAATCCAAGGCCGACTCCGAGCATTTCGAGCAATGCTACGGCTATGGATATGGCGAGGGCGCGTCCGTAGCCCACTCCAATCATCAGCAGCGGGGTGACTACCACCATTCCTTCGGGGATGTTTTGCAGGGCTATGCTTATTGTCACGGCATAGGCGTTGGAAAGGTTGTTTTCATCGTAAACAATCCCGGTGGCCATCCCTTCAGGCAGTTTGTGGAGTGCTATGGCAATAACGAACAGCAGGATGCGGTTAACGGCCATGTCGCCGTGGTGTTTTTCGGAGTCCAGCCCGGTCAGGTGGTGGAGGTGTGGCGTGGCGTAGTCAAGGAGGCTTATCAGCGCCACCCCGGCCGCCACTCCGATTACAATCTGCCACCACCCGGCGGGTTCGGTCATTGCCACTGCCGGAGCGATAAGCCCCACTATGGCTGCCGCCAGCATCGTTCCGGCGCAGAAGCCCATGAATATGTCGTTCCATCGGTGCGGAATCTTTTTTATGAGCAAGCCGATGAACGACCCTGCCAGGGATGCTATCCCAAGCCCTGCGGCTCCGATTAGAACTTTCTCTATCATAAGGTTTCAAATTAGGTTTAGCGTCGTTTGCGGAAAAGGCGCATGAATTCGCCAACCCAAAGCACAAGGGAGGTGCCGCCGATAATTATTAGCCAGTCGGACAGACGCAGGGGGGTGACTGTGAAGAACTCGCCGCCGAATTCCACAATCAGCACCTGCCCGACGAGAATCATGGCTGCAATGAACAGGAATTCCCCGCAGTGCTCGAGATGGAGCGCACTGCGCCCGGTGGCGAATGCGCGCGCGTTGAACATGTTCCAGAACTGGAGCATCACGAATGTAGTGAATATGAGGCTAAGTTCATAGGGGGTGAGGCTGCTCGGTGCTCCAAGGCTCACGGTAAGCAGCTGGGGCAATGAGGTGATGTCGGCATGTTCAAAGACATAGACCATGGCGAACAGGATGCCGAAGAAAATAAGTCCGGAGCCTAAGATGAACCGCCACATGGCGGGGTTTATGATGAATTTGCGTCGGTCGCGGGGTTTGTCGCGCATAACGGAGCTTGACGGTGGCAGCGATGCCAGTGCCATGGCCGCGAATGTGTCCATAATCAGGTTTACCCAAAGCATCTGTGTCACCGTGAGGGGTGATTCCGTGCCCATGAATGCCCCGGCCAGCACAATGAGGCAGGCTGCCACGTTAACCGTCATCTGGAACAGAACGAAACGCCGGATGTTGAGGTAGAGCGAGCGCCCCCACATCACGGCACGGCCTATGGATGCGAAGGAGTTATCGACAATTGTGATGTCGCTTGCTTCCTTTGCCACTGATGTGCCGTCGCCCATTGACAGCCCCACATGGGCGGCTTTAAGCGCGGGGGCATCGTTGGTGCCGTCGCCGGTGACGGCCACCACCTGTCCCTGGCGTTGCAGGGCCTCGACAAGGCGTTTTTTGTCCATCGGGCGTGCGCGTGCAATGATTTTCAAATCCATCACGCGTTCGTCGAGCTGCTTTTCGGTCAGTTCGCCGAATTCCGGGCCGGTGATTATGTTGCGGTCGGTGTCGGTGGGTTTCCACAGGCCAATCTGGCGGCCTATTTCCTTGGCTGTGCCAGGGGTGTCGCCTGTGACTATCTTCACACTGATGCCGGCATCCAGAACCTCGTTGATTGCCACCGGGACATCGGCACGCACTGGGTCGGCGATGGCCACGATGCCGAGGAACATAAGGTCGCCGGGGATGACCTTGCTGTCGATGATTGCGTCCTCGTCGGGGGCGAGACTACGGTAGGCGAAGCCGAGGGTTCGCATTGCCTGTGCCTGGTAATCTTTTAATTGTGTATCCACCTGCTCCTTGGTGATTTCGCCGCTGAAGCGGCTGCACATGCCGAACACAATTTCCGGCGCACCTTTCACGAAAAGGAGGCGTCGGCCGTCGTTGCTTTCGACTACGGTGGCCATGTATTTTCGTTCGGTTGAGAACGGCAGCTCGTCGACAATTTTGAATCTGCTTTTCAGTTGGCGGTAGTCAATGCCGTTTGCGTCCAGCCATAGCAGCAAGGCGCCCTCTGTGGGATTGCCGAGCACTTCGGGTTTGCCCCCTTTGGAGGTGTCGAGCTGCGCGGTTGAGTTGACGGCGATTCCGTCGGCGATGAGGCGGCTTTCGGAATTGTCGCCGAGTGTGCCGCCGGGTAGTCCGTAGAAGTTGGTTTTGTAGACCTGCATCTGATTCTGTGTCAGTGTGCCTGTCTTGTCGGTGCAGATGACGGTCGTCGCCCCCATTGTTTCGCAGGCATGGAGTTTGCGGACAAGGTTGTTGGTCTTCAACATTCGGCGCATACTGTATGCGAGACTTAGCGTTACGGCCATCGGCAGTCCCTCCGGCACCGACACCACCACGAGCGTCACGGCAATCATGATTGACTGGAGAAGATAGGCAAGGAAGTCCATCCAATTGAAGGCATCGCCCGCAGCCAGGAAATACATAAGTAGTCGTCCGGCCACGATGACCGTTGCCACGCCATAGCTTATGCGTGATATCAGTGTGCCGAGTCGGTCGAGCTGCTCGGTGAGCGGTGTCTTTACGCTGTCGTCGATGCGTGATGCCTCGAAAACTTTACCGTTTTCGGTGGCGTCTCCAACGGCGAACACCCGTGCAACGCCGTGTCCTTCCATCACTTTGGTTCCGCGCATCACATGGTTCGACGGGAATGTGGCTTCGGGGTCGAATTGCGATTCGTCGGTGGTTTTGTGTGCCATTGGCTCTCCTGTGAGTGTCGATTCATCAATGTTGAGCGACACCGCCTCCAGCAGCTCGGCATCGGCAGGAATCTCCTGTCCGGTGTTGAGGACAAGGATATCGCCAACCACTACATCCTTTTTGGGGACGGAGGTGGCGGAGCCGTTGCGAATCACCTGCACCGGTTCTTCGTCGTTTACCTGATTGAGGATGGCGAACTCCTTGTTGGCGCGGTATTCGAAATAGAATCCAAGCCCTGTGGCAAGTAAAATGGCTATGAATATGCCTGTCGGCTCAAAGAAAACCGTAGCGTCTTTACCCAGGCCGTAATATTCGTAGAGGGATATGCCGATTGAGGCGATGCCCGCTATGATAAGGATGATAATCAACGGGTCGCGGAATTTGTCGAGGAACTGTCTCCACCAAGGTTCTTTTTGTGGTGGCGTGAGGAGGTTTGCCCCGTTGCGTTCGCGGCTTGTGATGACTTGTTCGTCGGTCAGTCCGGTGTATTTTGTGAGTTCGCTCATGAAATCAAGCTGTTGTGTGATGTTTTGAAAATCGATGATATCCCTTACCAAGGAACAAATTGCAATGCCTTATGGTTCCGGGATTCCTATTGGGGGTTATTCGGGCTTAAGGTCGACCCATGTGAAATCGTGGCCGGTGGCCGGTATTATTGTGTCGAGCAGGTCGCGGAGGTTGATAACGACACTGGCCGTGTTTACGCATGGATGGCAGGCATATCGGTCGGAGTTGCCGTCAAGGTCGCGGTCGATTATAAGCTTCACATGTTTTCCCGTGTCGAAAATCAGTCCCAGAGGGGAGACTGCGCCGGGGTGGACGTGAAGGTGCCGTTCCATCATCTCTGCCGATGCGAACGACAAGCGGGCGCATCCGAGCTGCGGGGATAGGTGTTTTGTTTTGAACGGTTTGTCGGCCGGGAGCATAAGCAGGTAAAACTGTGTCTGCTGCTTGTTGGTGAGGAACAGGTTTTTGAACACGGGTGCACCTGATTCCTTGCGCACTTCGGCGCACTCCTCCATTGTGAAAGCGGGCCGGTGACAATAGGTAGTGTAGTCAATTTCCAGTTTGTCGAGAAAATCATACACACACAATTCGGTTTCGGTGCATGATTCGTTGTTGGCGGTCGGGCGACCGTTGTACTTCATTGTATCTTTGGATTCCATATCTTCTGCAAAATTACTCAATTTTATTGTTGGTTTGCTGCTTCCGGGTTAATTTTGTGGGAGAATCCATCTTTGGTTTTTAAGAAGAGATTGCAAAGAAAAGATGAATAACCGCATTAAGAAGAATATATTTCTGGCACTTAGCGTGATAGGGGTGGGCGTGATTGTGGCGCGCGCAATTGATCTTGCCTCGGGTGATGGCCGGTGGTGGGAACTGCTGTCGGCTGTATTGCTCTACGGCATGTGTTTCAAATTTTATCTTGACTATCGACGGGCTTACCGTGACGGCGGGAGCAATCGTGCTTAGCGCGTGCTGTGGAGCTGAAAAACGTTCTTGAAATCACATGCCGGGAGGAGTTCCGTGGATGGTTGGAAGCGAATCGGTATTTATAACCGGCGATATGTCAGTGTGTTAGTATGGGTGTGGCGGCTTTTGTCCACGTTGTTTTACCGCGTTCGTTTTAACAATTCAACCGGGGGTGCGTCTGGCATCCTGTTTTGCATGGGGAGGGTATGACAAAGCGGCATTCGGGATTTTCCCGGATGCCGCTTGGACGGTGGTGGAGTACAGCGGACTCGAACCGCTCACCTCGACACTGCCAGTGTCGCGCTCTAGCCAGATGAGCTAGTACCCCATTGTGGTTTTGCAGCGCAAAGGTAGGGGATTTTTTGATTGTGTGCAAATTTTTGACGGGATTTTTTCGAGAATGAGGTTTTGGATTGGGCTTAGGTGGGGAGTTGAGATAAATTGGTGGATGGAAGTCGGGGTTTATTGTCAGATATTTAGTAACTTTGCGTTAAATTTGGCATGGAGTGCGCCGTTATGCGCAATTCTGTGCGTAATTAATTGGAAAATCAAAAGGACACATACGCAGATATAGAATCATGAACATTCTGGAACTTAGTGAGCAGGAGATTGTGCGCCGCGAGTCGCTGGCAAAGATGCGCGAAATGGGTATAGACCCTTATCCCGCAGCGGAGTATCCCGTTACGGGCTACACTGATGAGATAAAGGCTAATTTTGTTGACGTTCCCGTTGACGGGGATGGGAATCCGTTGCCCGAGGCTCCTGCTCCGCGCGAGGTGAGCGTGGCCGGGCGTGTGATGGGGCGGCGCATAATGGGTAAAGCTTCGTTCATGGAGCTTCAGGATTCCTGCGGGCGCATCCAGGTTTACATTAACCGCGACGAGCTTTGCCCCGGCGAGGATAAGGATTTGTATAACGTGGTGTTCAAGAAGCTGCTCGACATCGGCGATTTCGTTGGCATTGAGGGCTATGTGTTCCGTACGCAGACGGGCGAGATTTCCATCCATGCCCGCCGCCTTACAGTGCTGGGCAAGTCGCTGCGCCCGTTGCCAATTGTAAAGGTGAAGGACGGGGTGACTTACGATGGTTTCGAGGATCCGGAACTGCGTTACCGCCGCCGCTACGTTGACCTCGTGGTCAACGACGGCGTCAAGGACATTTTCATCAAGCGCACCAAGGTGTTCTCGTCGATGCGCAATTATTTCAACGAGCATGGCTACATGGAGGTGGAGACCCCCATCCTCCAGTCGATTCCCGGCGGTGCTTCGGCGCGTCCGTTCATAACGCACCACAATGCCCTCGATATCCCCCTCTACCTGCGCATCGCCGACGAACTTTATCTCAAGCGTCTCATTGTGGGCGGATTCGAAGGGGTCTACGAGTTCTCGAAGAATTTCCGCAACGAGGGGATGGACCGCACTCACAACCCCGAGTTCACCTGCATGGAAATTTATGTTTCCTACAAGGACTATAACTGGATGATGGATTTCACCGAGAAGATGCTCGAGCGCATCTGTCTGGAGGTGAACGGCACGACGGAGGTGAAGGTTGGCGACAACGTGATTTCGTTCAAGGCTCCGTTCCGCCGTGTGACCATGCGTGATGCTATTTTAGAGCACACCGGCTTCGACATCGACGGCAAGAGCGAGGATGAACTCCGCGCGGCAGCCAAAGGGATGGGAATCGAGGTTGACGACACCATGGGCAAGGGTAAGCTCATCGATGAAATTTTCGGCGAGAAGTGCGAGGGATCCTACATCCAGCCCACGTTCATTATCGACTACCCCATAGAGATGTCGCCTCTGACCAAGCGTCACCGCAATAATCCTGAACTCACAGAGCGTTTCGAATTGATGGTCAACGGCAAGGAACTTGCCAATGCCTATTCGGAGCTGAACGATCCCATCGACCAGTATGAGCGTTTTGTGGAGCAGATGCGCCTTTCGGAGAAGGGTGACGACGAGGCCATGATTATCGACCACGACTTCATCCGCGCATTGGAATACGGGATGCCCCCCACCTCGGGAATGGGTATCGGTATGGACCGTCTTGTCATGCTCATGACGGGGCAGACAACCATTCAGGAGGTTCTGTTGTTCCCACAGATGAGGCCTGAAAAAGTTGCCCGCCGCGACAAGGAGGAGGCTTACACCGCCAAGGGTGTGCCCGCCGAATGGGTGGCACCGTTGCAGAAAGCCGGGATCCTGACTGTCGATGCGCTCGCGTCGGCTGTTCCCGGCAAGCTCCATCAGGAACTTTGCGGCATCAACAAGAAATTCAAGCTCGGCTTGAAGACCCCCTCCATCGACGAGGTGACATCCTGGATTGGCGCTCAGGGCGCCGAAAACGAATAGAAACCTACTATGTTATCAAAAGATTTCCCGGGACGGATTGCTGTGATGGGTGGTGGCAGCTGGGCAACTGCTTTGGCTAAGCTGCTGTTGCGCAATTGCGAGACCATCCTGTGGTACATGCGGCGCGACGACCGCATCGAGGAGTTCGTGAGGCTGGGGCATAACCCCGCCTACCTCACCGATGTGCAGTTCGACGTTAGGCGCATTGAATTTTCATCGGATATAAATTATGTAGCGTCACAAGCAGACACGCTCATGCTTGTGATGCCTTCGCCCTATTTCAAAAGCCATCTTGAGAAGCTTAGCGTGGATATCAGCGGTAAGTTCGTGGTGTCGGCGGTGAAAGGTATCGTGCCGGGCGAGAATGTGCTGGTGACCGACTATATGCGCGATTTCTTCCATGTGGCCGAAGACCGGCTGCTGGCGGTTTCCGGCCCCTGCCATGCCGAGGAGGTGGCGCTCGACCGCCCCACCTACCTGACAATCGGATGCAAGGACAGCGAGGCTGCAAAGCGTTTCGGGCGTTGCCTGTGTGGCTCGAAGAACTGCCATGCGATTCCCACGACGGATGTCGACGGGGTTGAGTATGCCGGCGTCCTCAAGAATGTCTATGCTATAGCCGCCGGTATAGTGCACGGCATGAAAAAGGGTGACAACTTCCTGGCCATGCTCGTTTCAAATGCAATCCGGGAAATGGAGAATTTCCTTGATGCAGTGAATCCCCGCCCGCGCCACATATGCGACAGCGTTTATCTCGGCGACCTTCTGGTAACGGCCTACAGCCGTTTTAGTCGCAACCACAATTTCGGGTCTATGATAGGCAAGGGCTATTCGGTCAAGGCCGCAATGATGGAGATGGAGCAGACTGCCGAAGGCTACTACGGAGCCAAGTGCATCCATGAAATCAATCAGCGGTATGAGGTGGCGATGCCCATAGCCGACACGGTATATGATATATTGTACCGCCGCACCCGCGCCGATGTTGCGATTGCGCGCCTGGCCGATTATCTGGATTGAGGGGAAGCTTGAGTTGTAAGTTATAAGTTGTTAGTTGGAAGTCGAGACACGATGATTATGCTCCGGGACATACATAAGAGTTACGACCGCCTTGAGGTCATCAAGGGGGTTAGCCTTGATGTGATGCCCGGTGAAATCATGTCGATTGTCGGACCGAGTGGCGCGGGAAAAACCACCTTGCTCCAGATTATGGGCACGCTTGACCGCCCGGACAGCGGTGTGGTGAGCTATGACGGTCGGGATGTGTCGGGATTTTCCGACACCCGCATTGCGCGGTTCCGCAATTCGTCAATCGGCTTTGTGTTCCAGTTTCATCAGCTTCTGCCGGAATTTTCTATGCTCGAGAATGTGGCTATGCCCGCGATGATTGGAGGTGCGGGGCGTAACGAGGCATTCGCGCGTGCTGCCGAGCTGATTGCTTATCTCGGACTGTCAGACAGGGCGCAGCACCGCCCTTCTGAGCTTTCGGGCGGGGAGAGGCAGCGTGCCGCCGTGGCGCGCGCGCTGGTCAACCACCCCTCGGTGGTTCTTGCCGATGAGCCTTCGGGCAGTCTCGACAGCCATAACCGCCGTGAGCTGCACCGCCTGTTCTTCGATTTGCGCCGCGACATGGGGCAGGCTTTCGTTATCGTAACCCATGACGAGGGGCTTGCCGCCGACAGCGACAGGGTCGTTCATATGGCCGACGGACTTGTCACTTCCATAACCGACACCCGCTTATAATTTAATAAGGTGTTTCATGATTTCCCATTATAAAAGATGTATCGCGCGTGTGGCAGTCCTGGCTGTAATCTGTGCCGGTTTGCAAAGCTGTTCCGATGAGGATGAGACCGATGGTGTCCGTCTCCCGGTGTTATACGATGTGGTGGAATTCACCTCGCAATCCCGGACGGGAACCGTTTTCACGCTGTGGAGGCCTGGTGCCGACGAGCCGGTTTCGTTGACAACGGATTCGCCGGTTATAGATGCCTCGGCGGTTGAGCCTGGCGAATCGGTGTTTCTGGCTTATACGCCATTGGATGGGATAGCATATACCTCGGGAGCAGTCAGCGTCAGCAATTACGGTTTTGTGAACAACGGTGTTTTGCAGAAATCGGATTCCGGGGTACCGGAGGGTTGGGATGCGGAGCCGGTCTATCTTATAAGCCTGTGGAGAGCCGGGGGTAAGGTGTGCATGCGCTTGCGCATGACCTACGACACAACCCCGCGCCTATTTGCCCTTGTGGTGGATGAGTCTACCGCAGGTGATAAATACCCGACGGCATATCTCTACCACCGCCGTCCCGACAATGTGCCTAACTTCAGCCGCCAGTATTACGCGGCTTTCGATGTGAGTGCGTTGTGGGCTACACCGGGATGCAAAGGCCTCCGTGTAAGGGTGGCCAACTCCAATATCCCGTCGCTTGATACGTTTGTCATTGAGAATCCCCGGCCTGTGGCCGCCGAACCCTCTAAGGACTGATTGTTTCCCCCACAACACGTGAGACCTCGCGGTAGAGCCGCCCACGGGGCGGCTGACAATCGAATTCCAGGCCAGGGTTCGATGCCTCGGGCACAGTTGCAAGATGCCCGCGCGGAGTGATTCTTCTGGAGGAGTCGTGTAGAATAGCTCTCGCAGATAACGCAGATGGCGCAGATTTTTGCGTGCGGCGAGAGTATGTGACTATTAGAGATGTAATACGTATTTATGGCAAATTTGCGGAATCTGCGTTCTCTGCGAGAGAATTGTTTAGAGAGGAGCTTTCTGCAGATGACGCGGATGTTTTGCGTGCATTGAGGTGGTGGCCCAATTTTGTAGGCCGTGTCGATTGACGGTTGGTTTGCGCGAATGAAAAATATTCGCTAATTTTGTAAAACGCCACCTGACGTGGCGATTAAAATAATCAGAACTATTTAATACATACAATCATGGCAGAAAACAAACAAGAAATCAAGATAGAGCTCACTCCCGAAATCGCTGCAGGGCATTATTCGAATCTCGCTGTAATCTCCCACACTCCCGGCGAGTTTTTCATTGATTTCATCAACGTGGCTCCCAATATGCCGCAGGCACGTGTGCAGAGCCGCATCATCATGAACCCCGAGAACGCCAAGAACCTGCTTTTCGCGCTTCGCGACAACATTCAGAAATATGAGGGAACCTATGGCGAAATCGAGCGTAAGACCCCCAAGAATAACCCCGGCAACAACGGCGGTCTTCCCAACCCGTTCCAGGCATAATACCGTTTTCCGATGAAACAGAACAATCTGTGCATCTACAATTCGCTTTCAAGGCAGAAAGAGCTGTTCCGGCCGTTGCATGAGGGGCGTGTGGGCATGTATGTCTGCGGCCCTACCGTCTACGGTGACGGCCACCTCGGCCATGCACGTCCGGCCATAACGTTCGATGTGCTTTTCCGCTATCTGCGTCATTTGGGCTATGCCGTTCGCTATGTGCGCAACATCACCGATGTGGGTCATCTGGAACACGATGCCGACGAGGGTGAGGACAAGATTGCGAAGAAAGCGCGCCTGGAGCAGCTTGAGCCTATGGAAGTGGTGCAGCACTACCTCAACCGCTACCATGATGCCATGGCGCGGCTGAATGTGTTGCCGCCGTCGATCGAGCCTCATGCCTCCGGGCATATAATCGAGCAGATCGAGTACATCAAGAAGATTCTTGAGGCGGGATATGCCTATGAAAGCAACGGCTCGGTCTATTTCGATGTCCCCAAATACAATGCCGACCATCATTACGGCAAACTTTCAGGCCGTAATATCGATGAGCTGCTTTCTGAAACAAGGACTCTTGACGGCCAGCAGGAGAAACGCAATCCTGCCGATTTCGCCCTTTGGAAGAAAGCGCAGCCGGAGCATATAATGCGCTGGCCTTCCCCCTGGAGCGACGGTTTCCCCGGGTGGCATCTCGAATGCTCCACAATGGGTGAGAAATATCTCGGCGAGACATTCGACATCCATGGCGGTGGGATGGATCTGAAATTCCCCCACCATGAATGCGAAATAGCGCAGAGCGTGGCGCATCACGGGCATGACAGTGTGCGCTACTGGATGCACAACAACATGATTACCATCAACGGGCAGAAAATGGGCAAGTCGCTTGGGAATTTCATCACGCTCGATGAATTTTTCACCGGCTCCCACCCGATGCTCACGCAGGCGTATTCACCCATGACCATACGCTTCTTCATCCTCCAGGCTCATTACCGTTCAACTGTGGATTTCTCCAACGAAGCATTGCAGGCATCGGAGAAAGCCCTCGACAGGATGCTTGACGGGTGGCGGCGGCTGGCCGATGTGAAACCTTCGCCTGAATCCACAATCGCCGCCGAGGTGGATGCATTGACCGACAAATGTTACGAAGCTCTCGACGATGACCTCAACACCCCCATTGTGATTGCCCATCTGTTCGAGGCTGTCGGGCTTATCAATAAAGTGCGTGACGGCCATGCCACGGCAACTGCCGGTGACGTGGATAAGCTCCGTGAGCTGTTCGACACGTTCCTTTTTGGTGTCCTTGGTGTGTGTGCCGATGCTGATGTCTCCGATGCCAAGGCGTTGGAGCCTTACCGTGGCGCGGTAGACCTTCTTCTGACAGTGCGTTCCGAGGCTAAGTCGAAAAAGGACTGGGCTACATCCGACCTCATCCGCGACCAGCTGGCCACACTTGGCTTCGCCGTTAAGGACACCAAGGATGGGGTGGAATGGAGCTTGAAATGACATAAGACAAAGGTGCATCAAAATTAGGAATGACTTCCATAGCGATTGTAGAGGGTGTTGCAGAACTTAATATTTGGCAATCGGGGTTCTGCAACACCCTCTACACACATAAATAATGGGCTTTGTCCCACAGCCCCATAATTCCCACGTCTTAGTTTCTTCCTCCACTTGGATATTCACGGATTCGCGACCATGGTGCTCGATGCTTTGCCGTTTGAGCCGACCGACCAGCAGATTCAGCTGGTGGCGGCTCTGTCGCGTTTCTGTTCGTCGCACATCCCGCAGGATTCCGTGTTCTTGCTTAACGGATATGCCGGCACGGGAAAGACATCGGTCATGGGGGCATTGGTGCGCACACTCAACGCCGTGGGCATACCCACGGTGCTGCTTGCCTCAACAGGTCGTGCGGCCAAGGTGTTTTCCAATTTCACCGGGCTTCCGGCTCACACCATCCACCGTAAGATTTATCGTGCCCCCGCAATCGGCCCCGATGGGAAACTTGTGGCGCGGGTAAACCAAAACCCGCATGTGAACACCATTTTCATTGTGGACGAAGCCTCCATGATTGGTGACGGAGCGGAAGGTGGGATGAGCTTGCTGGAGGATTTGGTGATGTATGTCTACACAGGGGTGAACTGCAAGCTCATCTTGCTTGGCGATACGGCGCAGCTTCCGCCGGTGGGGCTTACCGAATCGCCTGCCATGGAACCGAAGGTGCTGAAAGAGCTGGGATTGCGTGTCACCCGTGCCGTGATGACCCGCACCGTGCGACAGAAACGGCGTTCAGGCATACTCTTCAATGCAACCATGCTGCGCCGGGCGTTACAGAAAGACCCGTTGCCTGAGCCTGAAATGAGGGTCACGGGATTTTCGGATATGGCGGTTGTCACCCCCGAGGACCTGGAGGATGCGTTGCAGAAATCTTTTGCCGCATTCGGTGAGGGGGACACCATCATAATAACACGTTCCAACCGCCGTGCGGTCGATTTCAACCTTGCCGTGCGCCGTGTCATTTACGACCGTGAAGAGATCCTT
>WSMN01000050.1 GCA_013316535.1 Muribaculaceae bacterium
GGTGTGTCCGGCAAGGGGTTCCTTAAAGGCACGCAGACCAAGCTCAAATATGTGCCGGAACAGCACACCGATTTTATTTTCTGCACCATCGGGGAAGAGGAGGGATTCCTCGGCACTACGCTGGTGATTGTGCTGTTTCTTGCCCTCATATTACGTATAATTTCATTGGCTGAACGGCAACCTACGGTGTTCGGGCGCGTCTACGCCTACTGCGTGGCATCCTATCTGATTTTCCATTTCTGCATAAACATCGGCATGGTGATAGGCCTGTGTCCAGTCATCGGCATACCACTACCTTTCTTCAGCTACGGAGGCTCTTCGTTATGGGGCTTCACATTCCTGTTGTTCATCTTACTTCGTATCGATGCATCGCGCCGCTCGCGCCTTACCCAGTGACACCCTCTTAGGTGGGCGTTCTATCGCATTTCGCTCGATTGAGATTATTTAACATGTTTGATTAACATTATTTAACATCTTCAATTAGTGTTAGAGCGGCACCGAATCATTCCAAATTATGGATATTCAATTGAAGTCATCGTGGCTCCAATCATTTCATAGCGATACATTGACAATGAAAAAGTATATTTGCTTGTTGGGTCTGCTTGCTGTTGTGGGTAGCGGATGCGGGTCCAAAAAGGAAAATGTTTCGGGCGGTGAGACCGCTACGGCCGATTCACAGTCCGAACTCCAGAATAGCGAATTGTTTATGTTGTTGCCCGACGGATGTCCCACTCCCGACGGCATGGCTATAGCTCCCAACGGCGACCTTGTATTGGCCTGCCCGAACTTTGCTGACATTTCCAAGCCTGCGTGCCTGATGCGCATAACAGCTGACGGAAAAATCAGCAAATGGATTGATGTTCCCGTGCTTCAGGCCACTGGCTGGGCTTCGCCCATGGGCATAGCGTTTGGCAGTGACGGCGACCTCTTTGTCTGCGACAACCAGGGTTGGAGCGGAGATGAAAAGGCAAAAAACAGAGGTCGCATCCTGCGGCTGCGTTTCGATGGAGACGGAAATTTGAAGGAAACCATAGAGGTGGCCACTGGGATGGAACACCCCAACGGAATCCGATTCAGGGACGGGAAAATCTATGTGATACAGAGTTCGCTGTCTGCGATAAAGGATCCGAGCGGACTGTTGGTTAGCGGGGTGTATCGTTTCGATGAAAATGACCGCGATGTGCGCGTGACTAACACGTTGGCCGATAAGAACCTCATAACTACCGTCACGACAAAGAACCCGGAAGTTCAATATGGGCTTGACGGCATTGTTTTCGATTCTGAAGGAAATCTGTATGTGGGCAATTTCGGTGACGGAGCCATTCATAAAATTATTTTCGGCAAGGACAGGGAAGTCATTGGCAACGATGTATGGGCGCAGGACACAACACAGTTGCGCACCACCGATGGTATCTGCATTGACGATGCCGGCAACCTGTGGGTAGCGGATTTCTCCGACAATGCTATTGCTAAAGTGGATAAGGACGGAAACATCAGGCGCATAGCTCAAAGTCCCGATTGCGACGGCAGTGACGGAGGTCTTGACCAGCCTGGTGAACCAATCGTATGGAACGGGATGCTCATAGTATCTTGCTTCGATATGGTCACGGGGCCAGATAAAGTGAACACGGGACACGACCTCCCCAGCACTTTGGCAAAACTGAAGCTTGAATGAAATCCCGGATAATCTGATATACCATTAAAAACATAATTGAAGTCTACCGATGACCAATAGATATGCCGTACTGATTCTTAGTGCGTTTTTGCTTTGTTTGGCATCATGCCGAGAAGGTGGCCAATCTGCTGTCCAAAAATCACATGAGCCGACAGACGTTGCCGCATTCATATCCGCTATGCAGCATTCGCTGGACATGGTGGTCAAATCCCAAGACACGGATAAACGCTGGGATGTGCGCAACCAGGCTCACAGGGAGCTGTTCCGTGACTACCCGGTTTATTACGACTGGTGGATTCAGGACGGTGACGACATCCATTGGTTCCAAGGCGACCTGTTGACAAATCTGATGGCCCGGTTGAACAAGCTGGGCATCAAGATGCCGCAACGTGATTCGGTAGATATGCTCCAAGAAGGCTTCAAGTCCTACATAGAGTTTTGTACAGAGCGACGCAAACAGAGGTTGGCATCATTTGTGGAGACATCGCCGCAGGTTGTGTTTACAAAATTCCATGTGCTGCAGCCATCGTTTTTCGCCTATACCGAAGGTGCGTCTGATGCCCGCAACGAATGCAATTACATTCCGGGAGGAGAGTTGTCCATGATTAAAATGGACGGAATATGGGCGATGGAGGAGACGCTCTTGGCCGATAGCTTGGGAGTGTTCCGTGATCCCGATGTGCATTTTGATGGTAATCATTTGCTGTTCTCATGGAAAAAATCACCGAAAGGCGATGACTTCCATCTGTATGAACTGGAAATGCCCGACCGAAAATTGAAACAACTGACCGATGGGCTGGGATATGCTGACATAGAACCGATATATCTGCCCGATGACAACATTCTTTTCAATTCAACCCGCAGTGGCAACGCGGTGGATTGCTGGAGAGTGGAGGTAAGCAATATGTTCCTGTGCAACCGTGACGGCAAGTATATGCGTCAGATCGGTTATGACCAGGTTCATACCATCAAACCTTCGTTGCTGGATGATGGCCGCGTGATCTACACCCGCTGGGATTATAACGACAGGGGGCAGATGTTCACGCAGCCACTTTTCCAGATGAACCCCGACGGGACGGCACAGACGGAATTCTATGGTGCTAACAGTTTCTTCCCCACTACGGTGATTCATGCGCGCCAGATTCCCGGTACGCGCAAGGTTATGGGCACATTTAACGGACACCACACCCCCCAGCACGGGAAGCTCGGGGTTATCGACCCTGAAGCCGGACGGCATGAGGATGAAGGGGTGATGTTCGTAGCACCTGTGCGCAAGCCGCAGCCGGCACCGCACGACAACATATTCGCGCAGGACGTTTTCGGGCAGTCCGACGACCAGTTCCAGTACCCGTATCCGTTGAGCGAGACTGATTTCCTGGTGTCGTATTCTCCGCTGGGATATCATACCGGCCGTCCCATCGACTTCGCTATCTATTGGATGAATATCGACGGACAGAGGGAATTGCTTGTATCCGACCCATCTATCTCATGTAACCAGCCTGTTCTGCTCGCTCCCCGCAAGCTCCCGTTCAAAAGGGTGAGCTCGGTAGATTACAGCAAGGACAACGGGGTTTATTATATGCAGGACATCTATGCGGGCGACGGGATGAAGGGCATTGAACGGGGAACGGTCAAGAAGATGCGTATCGTTGAAATCATCTACCGTTGTGCGAGTGTAGGGGAAGCCTATGGGGAGGATAAAGGTGGTGGCGGACACGCGGCCACACCGGTGGGTGTAGGTAACGCCAGCTGGGATGTGAAGCGCGTTGTAGGAACCGTGGATGTCGAGGAGGACGGTTCGGCATTTTTCAGTGTACCTGCACGCCGCCCATTCTATTTCCAGGCATTGGACGAAAACAACAGGGTGGTGCAGACCATGCGTAGCTGGTCAACACTCCAGCCCGGCGAAGTGCAAAGCTGTGTGGGATGTCATGAACACAAGAATACGGTGCCGTTGGCCTCTCATTCGGTCTCTATGGCAATGAACAAGGGCATACAGGAAATCGTGCCGGAAGGTATCGGTGAACGTAATTTCAGCTATATTAAGGAAGTGCAGCCGATTTGGGATGCAAAGTGTGTGAGATGTCACGACGGAGTGAAACATCCCATGAGCCTTAAAGGGGACTTGAAGGTAGTTGACGGACAGACCAAACGAAAATATTCCGACTCTTATTTAAACCTGACCCATGCCCGCAGAACCACTCTGTTCAACGAATCGTGGCAGGGGGACGCACATCATCCGGAGGTGAACTGGATCAGCAGTTTGTCGGAGCCCACGCTGCTGCATCCCTATTTTGCCGGCTCGGCAACGAGCAACCTAATCAAGCGGCTGGAAAACGGGCATGGAGGCACATCTCTTTCCAAAGAGGAGATTGAGACTGTAGCCCTTTGGATTGACCTTTTGGTGCCATTTGTCGGTGACTACAAGGAGGCAAACAACTGGACGCAGGATGAGAAAGAATATTACCAGTATTATGAAGCCAAGGCGAAAAAGGCTCGCAAGGAGAACGAAGAGAATATTCGCCTTTACCTGCAATCCCTTTGAAGCAACCACTTTGAAAAAGCATCCGAGATGAAAAACAAATATATAGCATTAGGTATCATGTTGGCAGGCCTTATGTCCAGCTGTAAGGGCAATCAGGATTGTTTTGCGCCTGACGGCATATACCTGGCACAGGATGGGAAAGGGATATATGTGGCCAATCGTGGCGGTAACGAATTGTTGTTGTTCAACGGGGATTATACCACAGCAGAGCGGAAAGCCTCATTTGATTCACCCGTAACAGATTTGACGTTTATGCCCGATGGACGCATGTGGGTGGTGTGCGACGGGCATGCCGGTAAGATGTATGAGGTGGATGTTGATGCGATGGAACCGTTATCGGAAACCAAAATCGGCAATTCCCCTTCGGCTGTGCGATACAGCCCATGCAGCAAATCGCTTTGGGTTACCCAACGTTACGGTAACTCACTGCTGGAAGTGAGCCCTGACGGCAAAGACGTTCTATCTTCAGTTGAAATAGGCCGTGAACCCGTTGACATGGAGCTGTTTGCCTCTGACAGCCTCCTGCTTGTGGTCAACAATCTCCCTGAAATGTCGGCATTGGATTTCCCGGTGGCTGCACAGCTTTCGGTGGTGGATGTGCTGACAAAGGAGGTTGTGAAGCGGATTATGCTCCCTAACGGCTCGACTGATGCCAAGTCGGTGGCCGTGTCACGCGGAGGTTCCTATGCTTATGTGACCCATCTGCTGGCACGTTACCAGTTGCCTACAAATCAGGTAGACAGAGGGTGGATGTATACTAACGCTTTGTCGGTTATAGATTTGCAGAACAAGGAACTGCTGAACACCGTATTGCTGGATACCCCGCAAAAGGGTACGGCCAACCCCTGGGAAGTGACGCTTTCGTCAGACAACCGTTATGTAATCGTGGCTGCGGCGGGTGTAGATGAGCTTGCGATGATAGACCGCACCGAACTGCATAAGCGTTTCAACGATGCGAAACAGGGATGGTTCAAAAGCCCGTCTACAGGCAGTTGGGAGAACATTCCGAACGATGCAGGATTCCTGCATGGTATAGTCGAATATGTCCCTACTGACGGTAAAGGCCCTCGTGCGGTGGCCACAGCCGGAGCCAAGGCAATTGCTGCCAACTATTTTACCGGCGAGATTGTGGAGATGGACATAGCTTCGCGCGAAAAGCATGTTTATCCTTCCTCGCGCCCTGCACTATCATCCACCCTTGAAGGGAGTGGAAATATGTATTTCCATGATGCCACGCTGTGTTTCCAGGGATGGCAAAGTTGTGCGAGCTGTCACCCGAACGATGCCCGTGTGGATGGCTTGAACTGGGACCTGATGAATGATGGCATGGGGAATTCCAAGAGCACTAAATCACTTTTGTATTCTCACCAGACCTCACCATGCATGGTCACAGGCATTCGTAAGGACGCAGAAACTGCAGTGAGGTCAGGTATAAAGTATATTCTGTTCGCAGCGGAGAATGAGGACATAAGTAAGGCGATGGATGCCTATCTAATGTCGCTTTCAGCTGAACCAAGTCCTTATCTTGTTGATAACGAACTGTCAGATGCCGCGCAGCGAGGGAAAGTACATTTCGACCAGCATTGTGCTTCATGCCACTCGGGCAGTTATTATACAGACGGAAAGCTTTATGATGTGGATTGGGCAACCGGCTCGGAAAAGGGGAAGAAAATGGATGTGCCCGCACTGACAGAGGTGTGGCGCACCGGTCCCTATCTTTATGACGGACGTGCAGCCTCGATGAGGGATATGCTTGAGACACACGGGCCAAGGCAACCGTTGACCCAACAGGAACTTGACGATTTGTCGGAATACATCTTATCGTTGTAAGGCGGTGCGTAACAGATTTTTGAAAGCAGTGTCTTTTACTTTACATGACAATTTGGAACACGAATGAATTATCATAAGCTGACCGATTGTGAAAACGACATTCTGTTGGAGTTTGCAGAGTTCGACAATGGCACCGGGGTGAGGGAGTGTCACCTGATGATGCATCAGGTGAATCCTCTACGGACATTCGCAGAGCAATTGTCGGGGCTTGTGAAATCTTTTGATAATGTTCGTAAAGAGCGATACCCGGATTTTAAAATGGTGTTCGGCCGATGTTTTGTCAGTGATGCCGCTAACCAGGAGCAGCCGGTGTCGGCTTGTATGCGCAAGTCAGGTGGCGTAATCTCCGTGATAGAGCAGCCGCCGCTCAACGGCACTAAACTCGCGATGTGGGCATATCTGCAAACGGATGTCGAGATTCGGGTGTTGGCTGATAATATCGCGGAGGCACGTCATAACGGGTACCGCCATTTGTGGAGTAGCATGGTAACCGCAGAAGAGTGCGGTGCCTATGGCCAGACCAAACGTGCATTCGGGGATTATATCGAGGGACTATCTTCGGCCGGTTATGATTTTGCAAACGATTGTATGCGCACATGGTTGTTTGTCAATGATATCGATAACAAATATCCTGCCGTTGTAAATGCACGTAACGAAGTGTTTGACACTTGGAACCTCACCCGGTCCACGCATTTCATATCAAGTACCGGGATTTACGGACGCAAGGCGGCTCCCGGCATTGCGGTGCAAATGGATGCTTATGCCATGAAAGGTTTGTCGGCGAAACAGGTGGAGCATCTATATGCTCCTACTCATATGAATCCCACGCATGAATATGGGGTGCGCTTTGAGCGTGGCACCTGCATAAAGTTTGGAGACCGGCGCGAGGTATTAATTTCCGGGACGGCAAGCATTGACAACAATGGTGAAATTGTGCACAAAGGGGATATCCGCAGTCAGACGCACCGAATGTGGGAGAATGTAGGGGTATTGCTTGCCGAGGCGGATTGTTCGTTTGCCAATGTGGGTCATATGATCGTATATTTGCGTGATTCGTCCGATTATCTTGTTGTCCGCACGCTGTTCAATGAGCGATTCCCCGAGGTCCCGACGGTCATTGTCCATGCCCCGGTATGTCGTCCCGGATGGCTGATTGAGATGGAGTGTATGGCAACTAAAGCGGATATGAACGAACAGTTCCGCTCTTTCTGACCGATTGTATTTACTATCTGCATCCATGAATAAGATTGCTTTTGGGGCATTGGTTCTCTTAGTTGTATGCTTGGCCGTTGCGACATTCATTGAAGCGAGATTGGGTGCGCAATATGTCAGCGAATGCGTTTACGGTTCTTTCTGGTTCATCGGACTATGGGCGGTCACGGCGGTCACCACTCTTTTATGGCTTATCCGCCAAAAGACATACAGGAAACCGGCGGTATTCCTGTTGCATCTGTCGCTTTTGGTAATTCTTGCAGGGGCGTTTCTGACATATTCGACTGGTGTCAGGGGCTATATGCACCTGCGTGAAGGTGTTGCAGAGAATATGTTCAATGCCCGGGATGGAGGTTATCTGTTCCCCATGCCTTTTTCGCTTGCACTCGATAGTTTTGAAATAGCGTTCTATCCGGGGACGGACGCTCCCGCCGATTATATCAGCCATCTGGACGTTATGCGGGATGGAGAGACAGTGCGTAGGGAGCTGGTGTCGATGAATAATATCTTATCGGTTGACGGATTCAGGTTCTATCAGACATCTTATGACCCGGATGGCAAAGGTTCGGTTCTGTCGGTGAACTATGATCCATGGGGCATCCCGGTGACATACACCGGATATATATTGTTGGGCATCAGCATTCTCTGTCTACTCCTATCACCCCGGGGCAGTTTCCGCAAGCTTCTGCGGCACCCGCTGCTGAAGATTGTGCCGGTGCTTTTGGTCCCGGGGCAGTTGTCGGCGCAAGCCAGGACCGTCGGCATCTCCGAAGCCGAGAAACTGGGAAACATTTCGGTTATGTATAATGGCCGTATCGCACCCCTCCAGACGTTGGCTCATGACCTGACTCTCAAGCTGACCGATGGAAAGGGCTATGAAGGGTATTCTCCCGTGCAGATTCTTGCCGGATGTGTGTTTTTTCCTGAAGATTGGCAGCAAGAGCCTTTTATCCGCATAAAAGACAAGCTACTGCGTGAAACTCTCGGTACAGGAGAGTATGTATCTTTGTCTGCTTTTTTCAACGACAGGAATGAATACCTGTTGGCCACGCTGAACACCGGGATATATGACAGAGACCGGCAATCGGCATTGCTGAAAGCAATATACGGAACTGATGAGAAGGTACAGATTTTGCGGATGCTGCAGCAGGGGAGTCTCCTTACGGTGTTTCCGAATGAAGAAAACGGGCAGCTGAAATGGTATTCCCCTTCCGACGACCTGCCGGAAGGGATGGGCGAAACCGAAAAACTGCTGATACGTGACCTCTTCGGACTTTTGAAAACCTATGTATCTGAGAACGATTGGGAGAACTTTGCCTATACTGTGGATAAGTTCCGTATATACCAAAATAGGAAAGCCGGTGAACATGCTTTGTCCGAGTGTGAAATCAGATGTGAGAAGTTCTATAATAATCTCGCTCTCATTGAGATATTATACAAAATCAACCTGGTGTCGGGGTTGGTGATGTTTTTGTTGTCAGGCCTCGTAATCATAATTCCGGGCAACCGTCGGATTAACAATTTCGTGACTATAAGCCGCCGGGTGGCGCGCATTATGTTGTGGTGTGTGCTGATTGCTCTGACCGCTTATATGGGGCTACGTACTTATGTGAGCGGACGAATTCCCTTGAGCAACGGCTACGAAACCATGGTGTTTGTCTCATGGATGATTGTCATGATTGCAACGCTGTTCAATCATAAGTTCCGCTTGCTCATTCCATTCGGCTTGTTGCTTTCGGGTTTCACACTGTTGGTTGCGAGTCTCGGTCAGATGAATCCGCAGATCACCCCTCTGATGCCGGTGTTGCTTTCCCCGTGGCTTAGCGTGCATGTATCGGTGATTATGGTTGCCTATGCGTTGTGTGCGTTCATAATGTTGAATGGCGTTACAGCACTTATATTACGGGCTCTCAACAAGGGAGGAGGGGAGATGCAGGTGAAATTGATGCTTGTGAGCCGCATTTTCCTTTATCCGGCTGTACTGCTTTTGGGTGCCGGCATATTTATAGGAGCCGTGTGGGCCAATGTGTCATGGGGACGATATTGGGCATGGGACCCCAAGGAGGTGTGGGCATTGATTTGTTTCCTTATATACGGACTTGCTTTCCACCTGCAATCTATTCCGTTGTTCAGGCGGCCATTGTTTTTCCATGTGTTCATGGTAGTGGCGTTTCTGTCGTTGCTGATGACTTATTTCGGCGTGAACAGTCTTCTCGGTGGGATGCACAGTTATAACTGATTCACAAAAATTTTCCTCAAAAAGTCAAATTACGTCAAAACACCATTCTGTGGTTCCTTGTATTTGGGTAATATCCAAATATTCATTACCTTTGTGTAGATTATATCTTTAACTTAATAAATTCGTATCTTTTACCACATGAAAAGACATCTGTTACTTCTCGTGGCACTATGTGCCCTCTCGTCTCTGACGGGGCTGGCAGCGGTTTTCTCTACTTCACCGAAGCTGTTGCAGGAAAGCAGCAAGAATGTGAAAATCTACTTCGATACTAATGAATGCGGGGTAGCCGCATTGCAGAAGGCCACCGAAATCTACGCCCACATCGGGGTGACACTTACAAGCGACCCTTCGGCATGGACACATGTTAAAGGCACATGGTCATCCAACACCGCCGATAAGAAATTCACCAAGAATGCACAAGGTCTATGGGAACTCAACATTGGCGATATCCGTACTTATTTCGGCATGACCAATGCCAATGAGAAGGTGGCCAAGATTGCCGTGATTGCCCGCACAGCCAAGGGGGATGCCCAGACCGGCGACACGTTTATAGACGTTCTCGACGAAGGCTTCCAAATGGCTATAGAATATGATGCGGCATCATTGGTGCTCAACGCCGCCAAGACCATCAGTTTTACGGTCAATGCAACTGAACCTTCGACTATAACACTTTCCGTTGACGGTTCTCAAATCGGTTCCGCCAGCAATGCAACCGTGTTGACAAAGAGCCACGATTTTTCGCAGAAGGGTAAGTTCTATTCTGTAAAGGCTACTGCCTCAAACGGGACTACCACGCTTACGAAAGAGCTTACAGTGGCTTATCCCGAACCTTCCGTACAGGCTGCTTATCCCGGTGGAAAGCCTAAGCAGGGTGCTGTAAAGAATGCCGACGGCACAGTGACATTCTGTATCGCCGCTCCCGGAAAATCGAGTGTAATCCTCGTGCCGTCGTGGGACGACTATCAGACGCTCAACAAGAATGTAATGAAATACCATGATTACCAGGGATTCCGTTACTTCTGGATTACCACTTCCGAGAAACTGAAGGACAACGAATATTATCCCTACTATTATCTTGTTGACGGCACCATAAAGGTTGCCGACCCCTACGCAAAGCTGATGCTTGACTGCTATAGCGACAAATGGCTCCCATCGGGCTGCTTCGAGGATATGCCCAAGTATCCATATGATAAGTTCGATGACACAATGCTTGCGGTGTATCGCGGCGACATAGACAATTATGACTGGGATGACGCTACCAAGAACTTCAATATCCCCGACCGTCGTTCCCTTACAATCTATGAGCTTCTGCTCCGTGACTTCACCGGTGACGGTTCCGACCAGGATGGCAAGCAGTTCGGTACATTCCGCACGGCACTTCCTAAAGTCCAGTATCTTGCCGACCTCGGAGTGAACGCGGTTGAGCTGCTCCCGGTAATGGAGTTCAACGGCAATAACTCGTGGGGCTATAACACCAACGGTTACATGGCTGTTGATAAAGCTTATGGTTCACCCCGTGACATGCGCGATTTCGTTGCCGAATGTCACCGTCATGGCATCGCCGTTATCCTCGACATAGTTTTCAATCAGTCAGACGGCCTGCATCCGTGGTATCAGATGTACGACATAAAATCGAATCCGTTTTTCAATGAAACCGCCCCCCATGCTTACAGCGTGCTCAATGACTGGAAACAGGATTATCCATTGGTGACACAACATTGGAAGGACGTGCTGACATATTGGATGGAAGCATATAAGGTTGACGGGTTCCGTTTTGACCTCGTAAAAGGTCTGGGGCTTAACTCCAGCTACGGTAACACCGACAGTTACAACGCATCGCGCGTTACCAAGATGAAGGAACTGCATGCTGCCATCAAGGCTGTTAACCCCGATGCAATTCACATCAATGAGTTGCTCGGCGATGACCGCGAGGAAAACGAAATGGGCGATGACGGCCAGCTTAACTGGAAAAAAGTGAATGAACCCGCTTATCAGTATTGCATGGGGGATGCCAAGAACGTATCCCAGGTGGGCAACACCAAGGGATTCTGCACATCCAACTGGAACCATACCATTGGTGAGACCGTTGATTATGCCGAGAGCCACGATGAACCCCGTGTGGCCAATAAAGTAAAGACTGGTGGAGCCACCGGCATCAAGTATTCCGGCTCTGACCCACGTCAGCAGGCGATACAGCGCCTCGGTTCACTCGCTGCCCAGATGCTCATGTGCCCTGGTGCCAAGATGATATGGCAGTTCGGAGAGATTGCCGCCGACGATGACCAAGGCTCCGATCTCGACAAGCTGCGCCCCATTGAACCAAAATGGGAGCAATATTCGATGCCCGGACGTGCGGCTCTTTATGAAAACTACCGTCAGCTTTGTAACATGCGTCGGAATAACCCCGACATGTTCACCGGCGAGGCCACATGTACTCATACCGGGTTCAATAACGACTTGACCACCACACGTTCCATCCGTCTCACGAAAGGCGATAAGGAAATTATCGCATTCTTCAACCCTGCAATCACCGGGACCAAAACCGTTACCGCAACATCCACCAGGCTCAACGCCAACAACTGCCAGCTCATATCGGCGGCTTATAAAGTCACACCCACATTGACCGGCACCGGTACAAGCGTTAGCGTCAGTCTGCCGTCCAATTCATTTGCGGTGTTCGCTACCAAGACTATATCCGACATTGAGGACATCGGTAGCGATATTCCCGGCAGTGAAGTGTCTGTCTACACTGAAGCAGGCCGCATAATCATCGATGGCGAATATGAATCCGCCGAAGTATTCAATCTTCAGGGAGTCTCTTTCCCGTCATTTGAAGTGCCCGCAGGTTTCTACATCGTGCGCGTTGACGGCACTCCGTTCAAGGTGCTTGTCAAATAAGACACATTGAAAATTTTGTTTATAAAGGCGGTGTTCCGGCATTCCGGTTCACCGCTTTTTATATATGTTGCCCCTTTGCCTTATAAAGCCGTTGTATTCCAGTCGCCACTGATTTTTAGCGCATTCCGAACCTGCCTTCTTGATTTTGGCATTTGCGCGTTAAGATTAGGTTTGCTTGTTGAGAGTATGTCTTCTGACAAATCGCCAATTTGCACTTGCCAGTTGAGAGTCGGGTTGATAGTATGCAGTGAATATTGCCCACAAATTTTTCTCAAAATATTTGCATATTTCATAACAAAATCCTACCTTTGCAAAGCCTTTCGGGAGAGTGCCTACAATTATTTCCCGTTTAGCTAAGCACATTTATTCGGAGAGGTGGGTGAGTGGCTGAAACCACCAGTTTGCTAAACTGACGTAGGAGCAATCCTACCACGAGTTCGAATCTCGTCCTCTCCGCAGGAAAATCCCTGCAAGCAATTTGCTTGCAGGGATTTGCTTTTCGGCAGGTTGCCATTGAATTGGGCTTATTTCTCATAAGCTATTTGTTGTTTAGACGCTCCTTAAGCTTGGTGTTGCGTTTGGAGACGGTGTTTTTTTATGGCGTATGCGAGGGCTTTGGTGGTGCCGACGAGTACGCAGATTTTCTTGGCACGGGTTATGCCGGTCTAAGTTAGATTGCGCTGGAGCATGACGAAGTGTTTCATCGTCACGGGCATCACCACAACCGAAAATCTTTTAATCAGTTAGTAGTAAATGCTTCTGCCCGTCACAGAATATGCACATCACTAACTGGATTCAAGCCATTATATCGTTCCTATATGTTCATTTTAGTTCATCCTATTGCACATAAGAAAATCCTGCAATTCAGCGAGTTGCAGGATTTTTCATTGTCTTTCATCAGACTTTGGTGGAGCTGGAGGGACTTGTCCCCAATGCTCCAAATATAGCTATATCAATTAGTTATAATTGACAAAATTTTAATAGTAACGAGTTAGTAACGAATGTTGGCACTGCTGCGCACACTGTTCTTCTTGCTCTGATTTGGACGCTTCCAAACCCTATTACAAAATTACGAAAAATCTGGCACTATTCCAATCTTAAAGGTTCGTTTTAAGAAATTTAACCACAATCGTTAATTCAATGTAAGGTTGACGGCTATGCTCAACTATAAATTGGCAATCTTTCTTATTTTAATATTGAAATTAGCACATTGCATCCATATTACGGCATTAAAATCTTTATTTATCTATGTTTGATTTTGTTGATTCAAAAATATTCGCTAACTTTGAGGCTACTAAATACGACTGTATGTTACAAGAGCTTAGGATTAAAAATTTCAAATCATTCCGCGACGAAGTGGAAATGAGTTTCGAGCCATCAGGCGATGACCAATACAATAGCACTGTCACAATGCCTGACG
>WSMN01000001.1 GCA_013316535.1 Muribaculaceae bacterium
TTCCGCCATTACGGGAAACCGGCGCCATATGACCTGAATCACCCGAAAATAGCACAAGCCTGGATATCCGACCCACTTAAATCGCATTGCCGCCATATCTATGAAAACATCAACGGAGCCACGGCGGTGCTATATGAATATTATCTGACAATCCGCCGCGCACTCCCCCCCGACAAATGTGCCTACGGAGGCATACCCGTCGACACCGATGCCATCCAACCCATCGAACTGCCCGACCGCCCTGAAAAAATAAAATTCTTCCTCGGCAGGCACAACTACCGTATGGATATAAAGGGGACCGACCGTTTTGAAACAGCCCTGCGCCGAGCCATGGAGCGGCATCCGGGCAAGGCTGAGCTCACCATTGTCGAGAACCGTCCGTATAAGGAATATATCGAACTGCTGCGCAGTGCCCATGTTGTCCTCGACCAGGCCTATAGCTACACACCCGCAACCAATGCCCTGCTGGCCATGGCTTACGGCCAGAATGTGGTCAGTGGAGCCGAGCCTGAATTCTACGACTTCATCGGCGAGCACACCAACCGTCCAATAATAAACTCTCCGGTTGAAGTCGACGACATGGTCGCCATATTCGAGAAAATAATTCTCCATCCCGAGCAAATACGCGAGCGTGGCCAACGATCCCGCGAGTTCGTTTTAAAGCACAATGCCTGCGAAACAGTCGCCCGCAGATACCTTGACTTCTGGCAATCACGTCTGTCAGCCGGTTAAGACATCTCCGCCGCCCAAACAAAAAGATAAAATGCCGAACATCATAGCTTCAACAAGGCACTTGCTGCATAATGTCAAGACTGCGGTTTTAGAACCGATCTACGGCCGTAGGCCCCTCAAACGTGCCGAGCAAATGTTTAAAGCATCGTTCGGGAGAAACATCAACTGGGAACACCCCACGGCGTTCGTCGAAAAGCTGCGGTGGATTCAATTCCGCACCGACCCCGCCATGCGCACCAGGCTCGCCGACAAGCTCGCCGCACGTGACCACATTATATCCCAAGGGCTCGCCGACATACTGGTGCCACTCTACGGCACATGGGAAAGTCCCCACGACATACCATGGGACGAATTGCCGCGTTCACTGGTCCTTAAAACCTCGCACGGGTCAGGCGACGCAATCATAGTTCACGACAAAGACACGGTCGACAGAAAGACCATCAGCCGCCATTTCTCCAAAGCATTGGCAAAGCCATACGGCCGCTACTATGCAGAGACTCACTACAAGCCCATACCGCGCTACATCCTGGCAGAAAAACTGCTGCATAACGACGCGGCGTTTTCACGCTCTATAGTGGACTACAAATTTTATTGCTGCAACGGTAATCCGATATTGTGCATGGTGTGTGCCAACCGCACAAGCATCACAAGTCATGACATGCAACGATTCTTTTATGATATCGAATGGCAACGGCACAACGATTGGGTCACTCCGGCTACAACTGACGATACCGCAGTACCGCGTCCACAATCATTAGACCAAATGATTGAAATCTGCCGTAGGCTGTCAAAAGGGATCCCATTCGTCAGAATCGACCTGTATGAATCCGATGGAGCGACATATTTCAGTGAATTCACGTTCTCACCTGATGCCTACAAACCTTTCCCGATATCTGAAACCGCGTTCGCCATCCTTTCGGAGAAGTTAGAGCTGCCCGAGCCGGATTTCAACATCCCGTAACAACTGCCCATGCAAAGTCCGATTCTATCAGTCATATTAGCCACACACACACCGCAAGGCATCAAGCGGGTGGAAAACATGCAGCTCCCGCGTGTCGCCGGAGTGGAATACGTGGTGTCATGGCAAGCGCACGCCGACACTGCCATTCCGGCCGGATTGCTTAAACGCGACGACATAAAGATAGTCCGCTGTGACAATACCGGAATCAGCCACAACCGCAACAACGCACTGGACCACGCCAACGGCCGGATATGCCTCAACGCCGACGACGACCTGACCTATACCGCCGAACAGCTGTCGCAGGTCATCGACACATTCAAGAACGACCCGTCGCTGGATTTCGCTTTATTCCGCTACAGCGCCCCGTTCGCCAAGAAATACCCCGAAAAGAAGACTTCCATCCACTCGCTGCCAAGGCATCATCACATCACCACATTTGAAATAGCATTCCGACGCGAAACCTCCCTACGGAACCCGCATTTACGGTTCAACCGATATTTCGGCCCCGGAGCCCCCGTATTGACCGCAGGCGAAGACGAGGTTTTCCTGATGACGGCAAAACGCCTCGGGCTAAACGGATATTTTTTCCCAATAACCATAACCCATCATGAAGGGATTCCAACCGGGAGACGACCGATTACCGACAACGGTGTCCTCCGCACGACAGGAGCGTTGATAGCACTGTCGCATATAGTGACATTCCCGCCAAGAATCGTCATAAATGCATGGCGCATACACAAGTGCGGACGCGCCCCGTTCCTTAAAGCGCTCTGGCACATGTTTCATGGAGCCGGATATGCCGTGGGGACAAAACAAGTCCGGCAATCTGTAAGATTTTAGCAAAACAACCCATACATATCACATGAAAAAACTGATACTCGCCGGGCTGGTTGCCGCAGCGGCAACCCTCGCAACAACAGCACAGGAAAACTACAGCGGAGCTGGCAACAACAGCTCCGTGCAGATTCATCCCGACAACCGTGTGACCCTCCGCTTCAAAGCCCCAGAAGGCCACAAAGTGAAGGCTTTTGCCACCTTCGCACCCGGAGCATGGGCCGACCTGACATACAACGACTCTATAAAGGCTTACGAATACACCACTCCAGAACCGGCCACAAACGAATTCCACACCTACAAGTTCTTCATGGACGGCGTTGGCTTCACCGACCCCGACAACGTACACACGGTGCGCGACGTGACCTGGCAAAACAACTTCATCCTCCCCAAGGGCGACGGCAACGACCAGGCCTCCATGATGAGCGTCAACAACGTGCCCCACGGCTCGCTGACCGATGTGTGGTACTACTCCCCCTCCGAGAAGTGCAACCGCCGCATGAACGTCTATCTCCCCGCAGGATATTTCTCCGACAAGACCAAATCATATCCCGTGCTATATCTCCTCCACGGCATGGGTGGCGACGAGGACGCATGGGTGATGCTCGGACGCGCGCCGCAGATTCTCGATAACCTCATAGCCAAAGGCAAAGCCGAGCCGATGATTGTGGTAATCCCCAACGGGGTCATCGACGTTGACGCTGCCGCTGGCAAAGGCACCGCAGGCCTGGTGCAGCCACAGTCGGAATTCCCGCGCCTCTTTTCCGGCGAGTACGAAATGGCATTTCCGGAAATCGTGAGCTTCGTCGACAACAATTTCCGCACCATCCCCGACCGCGCTCACCGCGCCGTGGCCGGACTGTCGATGGGGGGATACAACTCTGCAAACATATCACGCCAGTACCCCGACCTCTTCGATTACGTAGGCCTGTTCTCGGCGGCAACCATCGAATCCGTAACCACAGGTGATATGCTAAAACGCTTCCTCCCCGCCGACAAACGCAACAACCCGATATTCCTGGATTTCGACAAAAAGCTCAAGACCCAGTTCGCAAAGAACCCCAAGCTCTATTGGATAGCAATCGGCACCGACGATTTCCTCTACGACACCAACAAAAACTACCGCGCCAAGCTCGACTCCCTCGGCCTCCCCTACACATACTACGAGACACCCGGCGGACACACCTGGGCTAACTGGCGCGACTACCTCATCCGATTCACACCGCAGCTCTTCAAATAACGATGACCGACCGATGGCTGTCAAGCCCGAAATAACAATCATAATCCCGGTTCATAACCGCGAGCGAATCGTCGGCAGGACGCTTGAAAGCATCCGTTGCCAGACATTTCGCCCCCTGGCCATCGTGCTGGTTGACAACAACTCCACCGATTCCACACTTTCTGTGCTCAAACGATGGAAGGACAAAAACCAAACGGAGGATTTCATCGTAACCGTCATGTCCGAGACAACACCCGGAGCCACTTCAGCCCGCAACTGCGGGCTGAAAGAGGCTTCCTCGGAATTCGTGATGTTCTTCGACAGCGACGACACCATGGAGCCGTCCCACGTGGAACGCGCCATGCGGGCGTTCCGCTACCCGCGCCGTCCCGACATAGTGGGATGGAACGTCACAATCCACGACATATCAGGGAAAACATTCAGCAAACCGTTCTGGCACAGGGATTCCATGTGGCACTGCATCATGCACGGGTCAATGGGGACACAACGTTATGCCGCGCGCCGATCCGTTTTCCTCGACGCAGGCAACTGGAACCCACGCATAACGGGATGGAACGACATAGAACTCGGAAGCCGGATATTGCTCAACCACCCCAGCATCATAAAGCTGCACGGCGGCAACACCGTCCACATCCACCGGCAGATGCAATCCATCACCGGCACCGACTTCTCCTCAACCCCTGAAAAATGGGAACAGGCACTCGACCAAATTGAGCGCAACACCCCCGACAGGCGGCAAAAACGCTACGTGCAACTGCGCCGCGCACTCCTGTCAGGCGACTACGCCCGCGAAGGTAACTATGCAGAATCAGGACGTCTACTACGGCAGACCCTCGCAAAAGAATCCTCACCCTTCTACCGCCTCCTATACCGCCTTGCCAGCACATATGTGGCTTCCGGCGGCAGGGGTGCAGCCCGCCTCCTCCGCCCCCTGTTCTGACAGCCGCCATCCGGCATTTTACTGTGTACATCAGCATTTTACGCCCGAAAATTCATTTTTAGGGCGTTTTTTCGTATCTTTGTAATGTAATTGCACAACCTATCCCCATGAACGACCCCACAATGCCCATCACCGAACCCGAAGAAACGCTGAACTTCGATGCACCGGAGACAGATGCACCCGCCGAAGGTGCCGCCGGATACATCGAGGACGACATCAAGACCCTCGACTGGCGCGAGCACATCCGCCTGCGCCCCGGCATGTACATCGGCAAGCTCGGCGACGGCTCTTATAACGACGACGGCATCTACGTGCTCCTCAAGGAGGTGCTCGACAACGCCATCGACGAATATATGATGGGGTTCGGCCGGCAAATCACAGTCGATGTCAGCGACACAACAGTCACCGTCCGCGACTACGGGCGTGGAATTCCATTGGGCAAGCTCGTCGACGTGGCCTCGAAGATGAACACCGGTGCGAAATACGACTCCAAGGCATTCAAGAAATCAGTCGGCCTCAACGGCGTGGGCATCAAGGCCGTCAATGCCCTCTCCACGTCGTTCATAATCCAAAGTAACCGCGACGGACTCATGTGCCGCGCCGAGTTCACCCGTGGCGAACTTATTGTGCAGACAGGAGAACTGCCCACCGACGAGCCAAACGGCACTTTCGTGCAGTTCACCCCCGACAACACCATTTTCCGCGACTACCATTACAACGACGAGTTCATCATAACCCTCCTCAAGAACTACACCTATCTCAACACCGGCCTGGCAATCATCTTCAACGGAAAGCGGTTCATATCACGCAACGGCCTGCTCGACCTGCTGCGGGCAAACATGACCAAAGACCCTCTCTACCCCACAATCCACCTGCGAGGCGAGGACATCGAGATTGCCATAACCCACGCCAACCAATATGGGGAGGAATATTACTCCTTCGTCAACGGCCAGCACACCACCCAAGGGGGAACCCACCTGGCCGCATTCAAGGAATCGGTGTCACGGACAATCAAAGATTTCTTCGGACGCAACTTCGAATACTCCGACATCCGCAACGGCATGATTGCAGCCGTATCGGTCAAAGTGGAGGAACCCGTGTTTGAATCACAGACAAAAACCAAACTCGGCTCGCGCGACATGGGCCCCGAAGGCCCCACCGTCGCCAAGTTCATCGGCGACTTCCTCAAGAAAGAACTCGACAACTACCTCCACAAAAACCTCGAGACCTCCGACATAATCCTCAAGAAAATCCAGGAAAGCGAGCGTGAGCGCAAAGCAATGGCAGGCGTGACGAAAATCGCACGCGAACGCGCAAAGAAGGTCAACCTCCACAACAGCAAACTACGCGACTGCCGCATCCACCTCAACGACCCGAAGGGGGACGAGGACCGCAAGCTCGCCTCGTCGATATTCCTCACCGAGGGTGATTCGGCCTCCGGCTCAATCACAAAAATCCGCGATGTCGAGACCCAGGCCGTGTTTTCCCTCCGGGGCAAGCCACTCAACTCGTTCGGCCTCACCCGTAAGGTGGTCTACGAGAACGAGGAATTCAACCTCCTCCAGGCCGCCCTCAACATCGAGGACGGCATCGACGGCCTGCGCTACAACAACGTCATCATCGCCACCGACGCCGATGTCGACGGTATGCACATCCGTCTGCTGCTGCTCACCTTCTTCCTCCAGTTCTTCCCCGACCTGGTGAAGAAAGGCCACGTCTACGTGCTGCAGACACCCCTGTTCCGTGTGCGCGACAAAAACGCCACTAAACGCACCGGGAAAAAGTCAAACGCACGCAAACCCGACGACACCTCCACCGTCTACTGCTATTCCGACGACGAACGCATCGCCGCCATCCAGCGCTTCGGATCCAACGCCGAGATAACCCGGTTCAAAGGGCTCGGTGAAATTTCACCAGATGAATTCCGTGGATTCATCGGAGCCGACATGCGTCTCGACCGCGTGACCCTCCGAAAAGAGGACGGCGTGGCCTCCCTCCTCGAATTCTACATGGGCAAAAACACATCCGACCGCCAGAACTTCATCATTGACAACCTCGTGGTTGAGGACGATTCCCAAATCTCTTGAACAATGCCCCGCAAAGCACTTTTCGCCGGGTCATTCGACCCTTTCACCATAGGCCACAAATCCATTGTGGACCGAGGTCTCGAACTTTTCGATGAAATCGTCATCGGAATCGGTGTCAACTCCGCCAAACAACCCTGGCTAACCCCGCAACAGCGGGAAGAAACCATCCGCAACCTATATGCCAATGAACCGCGCGTCAAGGTAATGACATTTAACGGCCTGACCGTCGATGCCGCACACCAATGCGGCGCACGATTCCTGCTGCGCGGAGTGCGCTCCGTTGCCGATTTTGAATACGAGCGCCAGCTCGCCGACATCAACCGCAACCTTTCCGGCCTCGAATCTGTTCTTATTTATGCATTGCCCTCTCTCGCGTCCGTCAGCTCTTCAGTTGTCCGCGAGCTGGCATCCTACGGCACCGACGTCACCCCCTACCTCCCCTCCTGACCACCGTGCCGAGGCGTAAGCCGAGGTTCCCAACCCTCCCATCCAACCCAATTTGCTACCATCCACCCCATGACACGTTTCATCCTCTTCACCATCCTCCTCTCATCAATCCTCCCGCTCTCCGCCAAGAGCAACCCGGAGTTCCAGTTCCCCCCGGAGCGTAAGCTCCTCACAGCCGAGCAAATAATCGAGCGGTACTACGTCGATGATGTCGACAACCAGAAACTCGTCCAGGATGCCATAGTGGCGATGCTCAAGAGCCTCGACCCCCACTCATCCTATTCCGACCCCGAGGAGACCAAGGAACTCACCACACCCCTCGAAGGGAACTTCAGCGGCATAGGCATACAGTTCAATATGCTCAACGACACCCTGTTCGTTATCCAGACAACCTCCGGCGGCCCATCCGAGAAAGTAGGAATCCTCCCTGGTGACCGCATCCTCTCCGCGGGCGACTCCATAATCTCCGGTGTCAAAAGCCCGAATTCACGCATAATCAAGATTCTCCGCGGCCCCAAAGGCTCACGCATCGACCTCAAGGTGCTGCGCCGCGACACCCCCGAGCCAATCCAATTCAGCGTCACACGCGACGACATACCCATCTACAGCATTGATGCAGCCTACATGGCCGACCCAACCACCGGCTACATCCGCATCTCCCGCTTCGCCGAAGACACAGACAAAGAATTCCGCAAAGCCATTAAAGAGCTACGTGCCAAAGGGATGAAAAACCTCATCATCGACCTCGAGGACAACGGCGGAGGCTATCTCAACGCCGCCCACCAGCTCGCATCCCACTTCCTGAAATATGACGACCTCGTTGTCTACACCGACGCCCCAAAAATCGGGGCCACCGTCTACCGTGTGGAAAAAGCCGGAGACCTCCAGGATGGAAAGCTCGTAATCCTCGCCAACCAATATTCTGCCTCAGCCAGCGAAATCCTCGCCGGCGCAGTGCAGGACAACGACCGCGGTCTCGTCGTTGGCCGCCGCACATTCGGCAAAGGCCTCGTGCAGCGGCCATTCCCCTTCCCCGACGGCTCCATGATACGCCTCACCGTATCCAAATATTACACCCCGTCAGGCCGCTGCATCCAGAAGCCCTACCAGACAGGCGACGGCGAAGATTACCAGAAAGACATGCTCCGCCGCTACGAGGCCGGTGAGTTCTCATCCGAGGATTCAGTCCATTTCGCCGACTCGCTGCGCTTCGAGACCCTCCGCAACCGCCGTCCCGTCTACGGCGGAGGCGGCATCATGCCCGACCGGTTCGTCCCCATCGACACAACAGCCTATTCAACCTATTACCGCGACCTCGTGGCAAAAGGCATCCTCAACCGCTACAGCATAACCTACGTCGACAATAACCGAAACCAGCTCAAACGCCTCTATCCCACCGAACAGCAGTTCCTCGACAAATTCAACGTTACCGACGAGATGATGGACGACATGGTGAAGCTCGGCCAATCCGACAGCATAAAATTCAACCGGGAGCAGTACGACCGCTCACTCCCAATGATGCGCACCATCGTGAAAGCCATCATAGGCCGTGACCTTTTCGACACAGCGACCTACTTCAAGGTAGTCAACCCCGTCCTCAACCCAATCTACCGCGAAGGGCTCCTCCTCATCAACGACGACGAACGCTACAACCGCCTCCTCACCCAAGGCCGCCGCTAACCTCCAACTTATAATTTCTCACCTCCCCCTTCCCCCTCCCCACCGTGTCGAGGCGTAAGCCGAGATGTATGCCGCGATAATACCGCCAATATCCCCTGTTTTTGCCAATAAAAGTTAACGCCACGCCACTTTGCGACGAATCGCGCACCCCTCATCCCGCCGAAACAGCTACCTTTGCACCGCAAAACCATTATTCATGGCAAATATACTGACATCCATTGTCGAACGACAATCAAATAAATACGGTGACCGCCCGGCTATCTACCACCGTGCCGGCAACGGCAACTGGCAACCCTACACCTGGCTCGAAATAGCCCGAATGACCACACAGGCAGCCTGTGCAATGGAAATCCTCGGTCTGAAGGAAACACAGAAAATAGCAGTTTTCTCCGCCAACGACCCCTACATATTAATAACCGATTTCGCAGCGTTCGCCAATCGCGCAGTGCCCGTATCCATCTATGCCACATCATCACGGCAGCAGGTAGAATACATCGTGCGCGACTCCGAGTCCGAACTCATCTTCGTTGGCGACCAGGCTCAATACGACATAGCACGCGCCGTGGCATCACGCATCCCGGCGTTACGCCAGATCATAACCTATACCGAAGTCAAGCGCGATGCCGACGACAACTCCACAATGACATTCAGCCAGTTCCTCTCACTCGGCAAATCGGCATCACAAGGAAGCCACGATGAAGTGCGGAGGCGCACAGCAGCAGCCACACCCGACGACATCGCAACCCTCCTCTACACTTCCGGCACCACAGGAGACCCCAAGGGTGCCATCCTCCCCCACTCCTGCTTCGATGCGGCGATCGAAATACACCACCAGCGCCTCACATCGCTCTCCGACACCGACACCTCGCTATGCTTTCTCCCGCTAAGCCACATCTTCGAGAAAGCCTGGACCTACTTCGCCCTCGACTGCGGAATCCGTGTCTACGTCAACGCCGACCCCAAGGCCATACAGAACACCATCCGCGAGGTGCACCCCACCTGCATGTGTTCCGTCCCCAGGTTCTGGGAGAAAGCCTATGCTGCCATACAGGAAAAAATGGCACACATGAAACCCATTAGCCGGTGGATGTGCGCACGCGCCCTCAACATAGGCCGTCGGCGCAACCTCGGCTACGTACGCCAAGGAATCCCCGTCCCGCGCCACCTCGAATGGCAATACCGCTTCTATAACCGCCGCGTATTCTCCAAGGTGCAGCGGATAATGGGCATAGAGCACGGCAACATATTCCCCACCGCCGGAGCACCGCTTAGCCCGGCCATAACCGAATTCTTCCGCGCCATGGAAGTGCCCATCGTTATAGGCTACGGGCTCTCTGAAACCACAGCGACAGTCAGCTGCTTCCCCTATGAAGGCTACGAGATAGGCACTGTAGGAACCGTCCTCCCGGGCATTGACGTCAAAATCGGCCCCGACAACGAAATCCTCGTCAAGTCGCCCACCGTGATGCGCGGCTACTACAACAAGCCACAGGAGACCGCCGAAGTATTCACCCCCGACGGTTACTTCCGCACCGGCGACGCCGGATATTTCGACCAGAACGGCGACCTCATCCTCACCGAACGAATCAAAGACCTCTTCAAGACCTCCAACGGAAAATACATCGCCCCGCAGGCCATCGAAAGCCGCCTCGGAGAAGACAAGTACATCGAGCAGGTAGCAGTAATCGGCGACAACCGCAAATTCGTCACCGCAATCATCGTACCTGCAATCGAAGCCGTCAAAGAGTACGCCAGCCGAAAGAAGATACAGTACCGCAACCTCGAAGACCTCCTTTCCGACAGCCGCATACGAGAGCTTATAAGCAACCGCATCGAATCCCTCCAGGAAGGTCTCGCATCATTCGAGAAGATAAAGAAATTCACCCTTCTCCCCAAAGAATTCACAATGGAAGCCGGCGAGCTGACCAACACCCTCAAAATACGCCGCCCCGTCATCAACCGCCACTACGCCTCCCAGATTGAAGCCATGTATGCGTGAGGGCGAAACAAGAGAAAAGACAAAAAGACGAAAGACGAAAGCGATAACACCTCCCATCCCCTCTCATCCCCTCCTATCCTGGCCACTGTGCCGAGGCGTAAGCCGAGATCCCCATCTTTCCCCTCTCATCCCTTCCACCGACCCAGGTATCATCGCTTTCGTCTTTTGTCTTTTGTCTAAAACATAAAAAATCACTACTTTTGCAGTAGTAAACACAACCGAATGCGCAAACCACTGATGACATTGGCAATTGCAGCAGCAATGATGCTTCCGGCCACGGCAGCCACCGTCCCGATGTGGGAGGAGGTAACCGCACCGGTGCCAGCAGTTGCGCAGACACTCGACCGCGAGGCCGAGACCGAAGTCATCGTTCGCGACGGCTACATCTACCTTTGGAGCGAGAATCCCGTCACCGTAAAGATATTCTCCATTCTTGGCCAGCTCATAACCCAGGAAACCGTAAAGCCCGGGCTTCACCGCATCCACCTTGCCTCGCGTGGCATCTACATCCTCCGTGCCGGCACCACCACCCGCCGCATCACCCTGTAACGGAGTCGTTAGTTATTAGTTATTAGTTATTAGTTATTAGTTATTAGTTATTAGACGTTAGTCATTAGTTGTTAGTGTTAGTTGCAAGTCGTAAGGCATAAGCAAGAAATCACAAATCCAAATCCAAATCCATAACCGCATCTAAATCTTATCAAATTTAACACCGCTCTCTCCATCCCTCCATAAATTTATCCGCATTCGGGCTATGCCCGCACGTAGAGCCGCCATAGGCCGAATGCAGCCGTAGCCCGAATTCAACCGCAGGCATATCCGCAAGCGCATCCGCATGGGAAACACAGGCGCATCCGCATGGGACGCACAGACGTATCCGCATGGTGGGCGCCTGTGGGAATCCCGAGGGCGGAGGCCGCAACGGGGCGGGCAAGCGCGGCGGTGTTTGAGCGCAGCGAGTTCCGCCGCGCCCGCGTCGGTGCGAGCAACTCCGCCCCGTGGATTCCCACTTAGCGCCCGGGCCTTTTGGTTCTTTTCGGCCTACGAAAAGAACAACACCCGATATGCCCACCAGACGGTAGAGACACCATTCATGGTGTCTTATAACCATTTATAGCTGGCCATTAATCATTCCGGCTTATCAAAAACCACAAGACGGCATTCATGCCGTCTCTACCGCGTTAATATCAATGATTCAAATCATCGGCAGAAACCTTCACCAGTCCCTGCAAAAATAAAGGCCTGACCACACGGTCAAGCCTTTCCTAAACCATTTCTACCTGAAATCTGGTTTGATTCCTGCGGCGCGCGGCCAAAAGGCACGCGCCGCCGAATCATCCAATTGCCTATTTAAAACACATCATTCTAAAATTAGAGACCTAAATCATTTGCAGTGAGCGCACATATTAATCAATTCATTCACTTAATTTCTACTTTCAATCATTCACTTGCATATTCTTTATTGGAGCCTTGTAAAACCCCTTGGTGACCGGGAGCGGTATCTCTCCCCTCCCGGCCTATGAGTGTGCTGTAGCCTTAGCGTACAACTTCCTTAGTAACCGTATTGCCGCGCTTCACGATGAAGATACCCTTGGAGGGAGCTGCAATGCGGCGACCCTGAAGGTCGAAGTATTCCGGCTCACCGGCAAATTCTTCAGCAACACGCTTGGCAGCGATGCTTTCGATGCCGCTTTCCGACGGTTCCTTCTTGGCGCGGATGCGGATTTCGTCGAAGATTGTAGAACCACCCATGCTCTTCACGCGGATAGTGTGCTTCCCGGCAGAGCATTTGATATCCTTATAGTCGGGATAATCCTTCCAGTTCTCTTCGAAATAGTCTGCACCGAGTTCGTCGCACTGGTCGTGGAACGGGGTGTTGACACCTTCACTGGGGCCATCGGTATACCAGTGGTTGATGAAATCGCTCTTGTAGTTAGGCCACCACAGATGGTCGGCACCTACAGGGGGGCTGGGCATGATGAAGAGGAACTTGCTGTTCACAGTGTTGCCGTTCTCGTCAATCTCCTGGTTGTTTTTCCATGACAGCGGGTTAACCCATTGTTCGTCGGTGATAGCACCTGTCCGTTCATTACCGATGGGACGTACCGGCCAGTTGGTACGCTGGTCAACGCCGTCGAACGACATCACATAGCAGAATCCATAGAGCTTCAGGAAGTCATCATCGAGACCCTCTACTTCGTAACCGCCCTCTTCGCGCGATTTCTTGTATTTGGTGATGTAGCCGCCACGCTCAAGCCCTTCCTGGTTGCTGGCCTTGCAGCCACCGGCGAGCACTTGAGGGAGCCAAGTCTTATGATGCGAGCAGGCACCGATGGAGATATCAACATAACCGTCTTCCTCCATTTCGAAAGTGTATTCAAACCATGAGCCGAAGCCGTCCATAGCCTGTTCGAGAGAAATCTTGTTGGAGGTCTCGTCGAGGTATTCACCGCCGTAGTTCGTACCCCATTCGCCGTCCATTTTACACATACCGATAAGGGCAAAGCCATCATTCTTGGAGCTAAGGCCGTCATCACCGGTACGCTGTTGGCCTGTTCCCCATCCATAAGGATTCTTACCGCCGAGCGGGTCTATACGAACATTCGCCATGTCGCCTTTTGACCAATGGCTCTCTGCCTTCGGCATCGTCGGATAACCGTAACCGTCTTTCCATTGCAAATCTATTGAAGTACAGATGGGCGAGAAAGTAGGTTCGCCGTCAGCCTTGCATCCATCGAAGTCCTCGGCCTGTATAAAGATAGTGCCGGGAAGAACCTCCGCAGAATTCGCACCCCAGAATGCAACCGAACGGGTTGTCTGTGTATTAAATCCAACCTTGGGAGTGGGAAGAAGGTCGGCGAAACCGAATTGCTGCAGAGCAACAAACTGACCGGCGGAAACACCTTTAAGATACACGTCGATATAAGCAACCTTTTCGGTTCCGAGCGTACCATCTTCGTTGAAATAATCGCCGGAAACACCGGTCATGTCAAGAGCGATTTCCTGCGTTTCATCGGTAAGCGTGATTTCCGGGAATGTGAACACCATTTCCTTGCCGTCAGCATGAGTTTTACCGGAGCAAAGTTCCATCGTAGGGGTAATCACATCGGATGTGGCATCGGCCGGCTTCGGCCCCACAACGAGCTGCAGATATGCAGCGTTATATTTAATAGGAGTCTCCTTCTTAACAGCATTAATCTGCCTTTGGTCTTTATTTTCACGGCGCTTATTGCCGGTATTGTAACGGAAACGCACATATTCTTTGCTGCCGTCGGCATAAACACCGATAGTCTTTTCATCAGGACCGAGTTCGCCCCACACTGTGCTCAAGCTGGGAGCGTCTCCGTTAAGATTCACATATTTCTTCAAGATGGAAGCACACCCTGTAGGCTGAATTCCAGGCACCTTTTCCGAAGTCTCTGTAAATGCCGCATCCGCAGGCTTGGTGGTATTGGATGGAGTGAGGATATACGTCAAATCCTCATAGAACGACGGCTCGCAGGAATCCACAAGCTTGGAGAACGTCTGTGCTCCGGCTCCGATACCCGTCATAGCCACCGCCGTAGCTAAAAGAGTAAATTTCATTTTCATGGTGTGAAAACTGATTTTGTTGGTTAAAAGAATATTATTTTAGTTTAATATTTTTTAATTTTGGTTCGTTGCCAATCCGCCACTATGAAACGGGCATTTTCTCCACCCCCTGTATTCCGCACATCCCCCCGCTGTGCCCATCGGAACAGCCATCTCATTATTTCATGATACGATGCAAAATTACACAGCAACCGCCTGCGCGCGTTCCTAAATCCGTCCCATCCTTTTTCACATTTGTTCCAAGCCCTCATTTTGCAACAAATGCAACAACGCACCTCTCCCCCGTTCCCATCGGCCTACAGGCGCCTTTGCGGCATTGACACCAAAGCCCTAATGCTGCCGCAAGCGTATCCTCATGGTGGATGCCTGTGTGAATCCCGGGGCTTTTGGTTATTTTCAGCCTACGAAAAGAACACAACAATTCTACAACAAAGACACTCCAACTCTACAGAAGAACAAGATAAGATGAGCGGTGTGCCGAAGCCGGCACACCGCTCATCTTATAAAAATCGAATCTATTTATCGCACAACCTCCTTGGTCACGGTCTTGCCGCGTTTCACCAGGTAGATGCCCTTGGTCGGGTTAGCAATCTGGCGGCCCTGCAGGTCGAAGTAAAGGGGAGTACCCTCATATGCGCCATCCAGGCCGTCGGCAAGCACATTGTCAACACCGGCACCGCTGTGAGCCTTGATACGGATTTCATCGAGCCATGACAGACCACCCATATTCTTGATTTTAATGGTGTGGCGACCTTTCTTAACGGGAATGTTAACATAGTCCGATGAAGGCTGCGAATTGAGAACCGATTCGGGGATAATACCCTCGTTAACGCCCTTTGCAAGCATATCGTTCTTATAGTAGGCATACGCTCCGCAGCCCCAGCCGTCGGTTTCCACTTCACCCCAATAGGGATAAGGCCATACACCCAGGTAATAGCTGTTCAGCTTCTGACCATTCACATCATCTTGGTTATTCACCCATTTGCGGGGGTCGCGCACTGCATGAAGGAAAGCATAGCCATCTTCCTTGAACTCGGGAGCCGCGTTATATGCCGTGCGCTGCAATTCGCCGTCAAGCTCAAGCATATATTTGTGGTGGAACATTTCCTGATAGGAATTGCCATCAAAACCATCGATGACATATCCCTTGTCGGCTTTGTCAAGCCACCAGTACTTATCGTTCGCAATAGCACCTTCATACCATGCACGGTTTGCAGCAACGGCAAGAGAAATGTCAATCAAGCAATCCTCCTCGGCTTCGAATGTATATTCAGCCCAAATGCTCCAATTTTTGATGGCATTTTCGAGTGTTATGTAGGGGGCATCATTTGCACCGGGGGTAAGATATTCCCCGTTGTATGAGTAGTCGCCATTGCCACCGCCCCTAATCCAGTCATGCAAAACGCCACCGGTAAAGTCGCCTTCGCCAAGGAGGTCGTCGTTACCTGCCCAGCGGTTGCCGACGATGTGACCGTGATTCTCATAGAAACGCCCGTAGGGAGAACCGTCGCCGAACTGATTACGTCCTTCCCACTGGATGCTCACATCCTGGTCTTCCTTGTAAAGGCGGTTACCATTTCGTACGCCTGTGCCAAGGTGGCCGATACGGTTGTTGATCCACGGTTCATCGAAATCCTCTCCTTGGATGTAAGTAACGCCCGTTTCGGTAAAATGCTGGCCGGGCTTGGTCATATCCTCCGGGCCACGATTGTAAACAAAGCAGTCAACCACACGCGTCGAACTGACCTTAGGCATAACCCAATCGGTACCAAGACCAATCAAAGCCAAATCAATCTCCTCGCCGTCGCGGGCGCCATCAAAGTAAATTTTGAAATTATTCACCTTACCGAACTCCGAGGGATCCACCGTGCAGGTCATCGATGTGGATTCAACCATCTTCGTCTCATAGGTGTTGGGGAGCATATCGAACTTAAAGGTCATCTTCTCTCCAAATTCATCGTTGATTTCCACCGATGGGGTGACATGCGCATCGTCGGCATAATCGGTGGCACTGACGGTGAGGAACACTTTTGAGAGGTTCTTCATGTTCCGCTCCCCGTGGGCACGCTGGTCATGAACGATTTCAACACAACCCGGATGACCGGCCACGCTGTAATCACCGGTATACAACAGATACGGAAGTTGAGCCTCGTCATATTCGAGAGAAGCTCCGTTCACAGTCCAGCTGGCATTTGGCCATCCGCTGGTTTTCTCCGACATGTCGACAGAAAAATAAACATCGCGGTGAGCCATCGCACCCAAGGCCACGGCACATCCCACGACTGCAAGAGTAAATCTTTTCATGGATTGATATTTAGTTAATTTATTTGTTTTTGTGATGAAAGGCATCCCTGCTCCGGGCATACCCTTTTCCATTCAATGCAAAATTAGCACGAAAACGCCCCGGGGCATTTTCGTGCTTGTTCCAAAAATAATCACACTTGTTGCAAATGGGCTAAAAGCCTCACCTGACAGCCACAGGCTGCGCCCCGGCAACCTCGGCCGACTGCCAGCGCACAACAAACATCCCCTTGGGCAGCGGCATAGATGATTCACCCGAAGGAGCAACCAGCATGGAGCCGACAGGACGTCCAAGCATATCAAAAGCTGTCACCGCAACCGGGACGGTAGTCCCGGAAAACGCAGCCGTCACCACCTCTCCCGCAACAGAAATCCGCACATCTGTCGTACGGTCGGCTTTCACCCCCGTGAGCGCCCCGGTCCCGACAAGCTTCGATCCCTTGTAGCGGTAGTTGAAACGCCCGTTGGGAGCCACATCCCCGTCGGAGATGAAACTAAGTATGTCGGGGTTGTTATCGGAAGTATTGTCGGCCCATTTGAAGTCGAAATCTTTCTCCACCCCGTCGTGGCCGAGCAATTCACGCGACACAGCCACGTGCATCCTGTTCCCGTCCATGCGGAAATCCACCTCACCAACGGTCTCCCAACTGTACTTCCCCTGGGCGGCGTTGCGCATAAGTGAATAACGCCCGGTGGAGGCATCCTTGCCAATCATGAAGTCATAACCGTTCCACCCGGTGGAGTAGTCGCAATCTATGTTGAGCAGAAGGCGCATCCACCGCTCCGAAGTCTCAAACGGGGTGATATCCTCCATCGTCTCCACATAGAAGAAATATGTATCGGCATTCTTGGTCACTTTGGCACGCACAATGTCATTGGTCTTGCGGTCGAACGTCTCCGGCGACTGCACAGCCTCCGACGTGTAGAACGTATCACCCTTGTCATCGCGGAATTCAACCGTCTCCTCGTCCCACTGCGAGAAATCATCCCACAACGAAATGCTCAACGAACGTGTCGGGACGGGTATATTGGTGGCGCCACGGTATTTACGCACATTCGAAACCAGTTGCAGATAATAGTTGTCGCGCACCGACGGATGCGCACTCGGTTCAAGGTCGCGCGAGAACTCCGGGCTGTAGACATCCACGAAATAGGTCTCGCCGATTGCAGCCGTGGCACCCGGGCGCACGTCGCCGAACTGCGACTTGTCATTGATTACGAAACGCTGCGCCGTCCATTCGTTGAACTGCGTCACCATCACCACCGGGGGATGCACACGCAGAGCCTCTTTCCACTGCTCCTCGAAGTAAAGTCCCTGCGGGGTCTCCTTGCACATGCCGTATTTATCAATGCCGGGCTGCTTCCCACCATGATAGCTTTTCCCCACCTTAGTGGTGGCATGCTGTGCGACACTCACCGAAATCTGCTCATTCATCTTGCGCGTCATCATCGACACCGGGTCATATCTGTTGGCCCAACCCGGCTTCTGCGGATAATATTCAAGCCATGCCCATTCCTTGGCCTTCTGACCCTTCATCCACGCCCAAGAGTTGCGGAATGTGAAATGGTTTATTAACGCTTCGTTCGACGACGGCATCTCGCTCTCCGGGGCAAGGGCAAGTGGCTTGCCGTCCCAGTGGAACCAATATTTGTCATTCTCGGGATTATAGCGGTAAAAACGATTGAAAATCTTAACCATCGTGCCCGCAGCAGCGCTGTGCACCATGAAAGCAAGCGTAGGGTATTTCAACCCCAGTTCGTCGCGCCGCTTAATCTCGTCAAGCACAACCTGTGCGTTGGAAGCATACATCTGGGCATTCGTGCAATCGAAAAACAGGAAATCAACCCCCGCATCCACAAGCATCTGTATGTGCTTTGCAACGATATAGGGGTCGCCACCCTTGTAATACCCCAGCCAGGGCTTGCTTCCCCAGTGCATGGAGTTCACAGCACCCCATGCGGGATTATCAGGGTCGGCTTTGAGCAGCTCGCTGATGTCCTTGCCGCTGTCGGCATGCTGGCCGTGCCAAAGATAGTAGAACATCCCCACCGTTGCATCGGCATCGATTTCGGTGCGGTCAACACCACCGTCCGACGAGGCCACCTCGCGGCCAAGTTCATCGACAGCCACCCAGGTGTCAGGCCAGGTGTCCCATGTTGCCGTGTCATCGGCGGCAGCGGGCAATCCCGCCGCTCCGATGCACAATCCAACAACTAACTTATTTATTTTTTTCATTCAAATCAAAGTTTTGTTTCCCTGGTTTTCATAGTTTGACTTGTTAAAATAGTTATTCCAGTTTAACAAGTACTTCTATTTTTCAACCATTTTTCCTGATTGCCCCCAAAAGATTTTTTTCGCTATCTTTGAGCCGGTTTGGCCGCACTTCCGAGGGAATTTACTTTAGTAAATGACCGGGAAAGTAAGGTCAAAACGACCAAAAAGAGCAAAAAATCCTATTGCCAGCCGGGATTCTGGAAGTTAACCCCGGTCTGCTTGAGCAGACGTGCCACCTCCTCGCCGGGTATGGGCAGACGCAGATGCTTTGCGTCCCATGCATTGCGGTGCGAAACCACAAAACGCTGGTAGCTCTCCGTGTCATCGGCATTCTTTATCACCTTCATACCGGTCACAACGCGGTCGGTCTTGTCAAGAATACCCCAGCGGCGCACATCGTAGAAGCGGTGCCCCTCATAGGCCAGTTCAACCCTGCGCTCGTTGCGCACACGGATACGGAACTCATCGGCAGTCATCCCTTCAGGCAACTTCGGCATACCCACACGGGCACGGACGGCATTCACCGCGTCACGCGCCGACATGTACCCATATTTATAGTCGGGGCCTTGAGCCTCGTTGGCAGCCTCGGCAAAATTCAGGTAAAGCTCCGCAAGACGCATGCGGCGCACCCAGCCGTCGTCATTACCGTTGCGCGACGACGAGGGGGAAGAATGCTTGCGGATATAGTAGCCCGTGCGGGTGTAACGCACCGATGTGGGGGAAACCATGCAGTTGCCACCCTCCGACACATCCACCGTCCCCTTGCTCTCGTCAGTAGGCATCAGCTGCGCACCATGATAGTAGATGCTCGCCATCAGACGCGGGTCGCGGTTGGCATAAGGGTTCTGCGGGTCATATTCCCCGGGAGCCATAGCCGGATTGAGGATGGGGTTGAGATGGTCGGCATCGCTGTAGCCAAGCACCGGCATATTGCCCTGCAATGTCTCGTAGCAGTCTACAAGCTCCTGCGTGGGGCAGGCTCCGGCACGGCTCTGTCCGTCGGTTGTAGGCAATCCGCAATACTGCCAAAGGTCATGGCGGTTACGCGAATAGATTATCGATTCGGTGTCGTTGGCACCCTTGGCGTCAATCGTCGAAATGAAGAAATAATCATACGCGTTATATGAAGTCTTGGCGAAATCACCGACAGGCATACGGTCAACCAGCTGGTAGCCGTTTCTAAGACACATGTCAAGGGCTTCCTTGCAGATGTCGGCGGCCTCTGCCCAATCGAGCGTACCGTCGTTGTTGAGAGGGGAGGCGGCATACAGGGCGGCTTCCGACATCACGGCGGCGCTCATCGCCTTGTTCCATCGGTTCATGGCCGCATCGGTCGCTCCCGAAGTCCATCCCAGGGCTTTGTTGTCAAGCACCTCGCGGCTATCCTTGAGAATCTGGCGCACAATCTGCGTATATGTGGCCTTGCGGGCATGGCTCCAGTCGTCAACAGCCTCGCTCGTGTTGTCGAGCACAAGAGGTACAGCCCCGTAGTTGCGAAGAAGGCTTAAGTAATAATAGGAACGCAAGCCGCGCGCCTCGCCGCGATAGCTCTCGCGGTCGCTGTCCAGACGAATGGTGGCCGTCTCCACGCGGTCTATCATTATGTTGCAACGCCGGATGGCCGCATAAAAGTCCCATTCGGGCATACGCATCTCCGATGCCTTGCTGTACTTGTGTTCCCAAGGAGTGACAAACGGAGTGGTGAAACCACTGTTCCACTGATACATAGTGCCGCCGGTGGCATCATCGGTGTCGTGAGCCTCGTCACAAGCCGACGCAAGATAGGTCTTGTCGCCGTAGCAATCGCTGTAGCTGTTGACGGCATCCGCATAACACTCGTTCATATAGGCGCCCACCATCTTGGGATTCTGGAAAATATCCTCAAACTCCATGCGGCCGTCGGGATAATCCTCGATGTCGGTGCACCCCGCCGAAGCCATGGCCCCGGCAGCGAGCATCATCATATATTTGATAGCTTTCATTGTTGTGTTCGTTAGAATGATACGTTAAGACCGAAATTATAGGAGCGGAATATATAATCGGTTATACTCCTCGTCTCGGGATCCATGCCCTTGTACTTCAAATTGGTCGCCGTAAGCAGGTTCTGTCCTGTGAAATAGAAGCGTATTTGATTCATATGGATTTTCTTCATCCATTTCTTGGGCAGCGAGTAACCGAGCGTCACATTCTTCAGACGGAAATAATCGGCTTTCGATGTGAAGAAATCGTTGGATGCAAGGCTCGACGAGGTTGTGGAGGTGAGGGCCGGATAGGTTATCGGCAGACCGGCAGCATAGCGGTCGGCACTCCATGACTGGCGGTGATGCTCCATATAGACACCCTGCGACACGTTCTCCCATACACCCAGGCCGGAGTAAACGCCGTTGCGTCCGCTCTCACCCTGCATGAGCACATAGAGGTCGAAATTGTTCCAGGTGAGCTTCACCGATGCACCGTAGTTGATGGAAGGCATCGTCTTGACACCATCCAAAGGCGCCTTGTCGGCCTCGTCGATGCGTCCGTCACCGTTAAGGTCGCGGTAGCGCAGGTCACCCACACGGGGGGAGCTGCCCTGGTAAACGAGGTTGGACGCATTCAGCTCGGCCTGCGAATTATAATAGCCGTTCCCCTTGGAATAGTCAACGAGATAGCCCCACTCCTGGCCGACAGGATAACCCGTCTCGCGGTAAGCGTAGGCATAGTTAAGCCCGGAATAATCGAGGTCGGCGCCATATTCCACCTTGTTGCGGTTCCACCCGAAATCACCGGTGACCGTCAGCCCGATTCCATAGGGCAGTTCCTTGCGGTAGCTCACCTGGAAATCAACCCCCTCGTTCAGCACCTTGCCGATATTGCTGTAAGGCTGACGTTCCGCAGTTATACCGCTGATTTCAGGGATAGTCTGGTTCTGACGGATTACATCACGCTGGTTTGTGCGCCAGTAATCGAAATTCAGCGAAAGGGAGTTGTCCAGCACAGTGATGTCAAACCCGTAGTCCTGCTGGTAGGATTTCTCCCACTTGATATCAGGATTGCCGAGCACACCTTCCCCAATCATGGCCTTGGTATAGATATTGCCGATAGGGCCGCCACCGGATTCGCGGTACTCCGAAGCATAGAGATAACGGCTCGGCATATATTGCAGCACGTCATATTCCAGAGCACCGAACGATGCACGGAACTTCAGCAGGTTGAGCCATTCCACATCGCGGAGGAAACTCTCGTTGGAAGCCACCCACGCCACCGATCCGGTGGGGGAGAAATGAAACTGGTTCCCCTTGCGCATCTGCTCGTTGCCGGCATAAGTGAAATCGAACTGCGCGAAATAGCGGTTGGCATAGCCATATTTCACATGTCCGCCGAGCTGGATGCGGGTGTAAGGAAGCAGCCAGGCAGCGGAACTGTCCTTGCCCAGGCGGTCTTCACCCATATAGTTGACGAATGCATCCACATTGTGGTCGCCGAACTGACGCTGCCACTGCACCATCGCCTGGAAATTCATGAAATAAATCATGCTTGAGCCTTTCGACCATTTCAGCGGGTCGTCGTTGGCAGTGCCGAGGCGCACAAGCTCCCCGTTCTCGTCGCGTACCCAGCGGGCATAATCGTAGCTACCCTCGCGGTCGCCCGAATAATCGGAGTTGTAACCCACAACGGCTTTAGCGGTCAGCCCTTTGGTAAGGAACCCCAGGTCGAGGTCAAGTCCGAAATGGGCGTTGACATCGGTGTTGGTCACCTTATGCACACCCTTGTAGTTGATTTGCCCGTAGATAGGGTCGGGGAAATTCTCGTCGGCAATCACCTTCCCGTCAATCATGCCGTTCTCCACGGTGGGAGGTGTGGTATAGAGCTGGTCGATGATGTTGCCCCCGCGTGAATAATTGTCATGACCGATGCGCACGTTGGTGGCGGCGAACATCTTCAGGAAACTGTACATCTGCACCTGGATGTTCGACACGATATTGAACTGCTGCTGGTAATTCTCGGGGTTGTACTTCTCTTTGAAATCGGCCTTATAGAGGCTCCCGGTGTGGGAGTAGCCTGCGTTAACATAAAATTTGGTACGCTCGTTGCCTCCGGCAATCTCAACGTTGTAATTCTGCACGGGGCGGAAATCGCGCATGTAAAGCTTGCGCCAGTCATTGTCAACACCGCTGCCGTCGGCAAAAGCCTTGAGCTGGCGCGAATCGAAACGCGCGGCAAGCCCGTCGTTGCGCAGCGACTGGTTGCGCAGCTGCGCATACAATGACGAACCGGCCATCTCCGGCTTCATCGTAGGCTGGTCCCACCCGAAGTTGGCGTTGACATTGACAGTGGTTTTACCGGCATGGCCTCTCTTGGTGGTCACCAGAAACACACCCTGCGCGCCCATAGGCCCGTAAAGTGCCTTTGCGGCAGCATCCTTCAGCACCGAAACCGATTCGATGGAACGAGGGTCAAGCGACTCGAGCGTGACCGTCGGGGCAGGAACCCCGTCGAGCACCACAAGCAGAGCGTCCCCGTTGGGGGAATTCTCGCCGCGCACGGCACCGTTGTTGTAATATCCGGCAAGTTTGCCGATGAGAGCCTCGTCAAGGGTTGTGCTCTGCCAGTAAGAAAGTTCATCGGAAGTGACCGTGGAGATAGAACCTGTGTAGCTCCACTCCGGCACCACCTCGCCCAGCGCAACCTCAATCATCTCGGAGCGCACCACGCTGTCGGCAGCTTCAGTGGCAGCCGGCGCGGGGGTTTCCTGCGCCGCAACCCCGGCGGGGACAGCGGCGGCAAGAAGCATGATATATTTGGATATATTATTCATTACTTTGGTTTTTAGATGTTAAGGCCTGGAGTTACCAACCATAGTTCTGCCATTTCACACCGGTTTTCTCCTCAAGTGTCGTTGACTCGCTCAACGGGATGGGGAGGAAATGCCACTTGGCTTCGTAGGAAAGCTTGCTCGGGGCAGCCCCGGTAGAGCCGACCAGGAAACGGTCGTAGAGGTAACGGCGGCCTTGGCGTGTAACCTTCATGCCGGTCGTATACTTCTCACACTCGATGTTCTCGTTGTTGGCCGTCCAGCGGCGGTTGTCGAAGAATCGGTGTTCCTCGAAAACAAACTCCGTGCGACGCTCCTTGCGCACCATGATGCGGGCCAGGTCAACGTCTCCCTTGGGGTTGAGGTCAACCTCCGGCGCGAAACCGGCACGATGACGGATCTCATTGATAAGAGGCATTGCAGTGGCCAGGTCGCCACACTCAATAGCCGCCTCGGCATAATTGAGCATCACCTCGGCAAAACGGAAATATACCCATCCGCCGTCGGCGGTTCGCTTGTTGGCGCAGCTATACCACTGGCGGAACTTATTGTTGTAATAGCCCGTGCGGGTGTGAGTGCGGACATTGTCACGCAGTTCGCAGTTACCGTCCTCGAATGTGGTCACAACCGATTCCTGGTCACCAACGAACACCGTCGAGCCGTTGTGAATCACCACAGCCTCGAAACGCAGGTCGCGATTTTTATAAGGATCTGAATCCCGATGTCCTTTCACATTACCGTTTTCATCCTTTATATCAGTCAGTTTATAGCCCGAATTGGGATTGAAATTAGGTTCAAGATGATACTCATCCTTGTAAGGCTGCCTATAATCAAGCACAGGCTGCCCGGTGGAAAGCACATCGAAACAGTCCACAAGCTCCTGTGTAGGCACCACCCCCGCGCGGTAATTGTTCTGAATCGGCATACCCCACACCCAGTAGTTGGGCTGGTTGGCCGATTCGGGACGCGCCCCCATGATACGCTCCGATTCGGCGGGGTAACCCGGAGAACCTACGAACAGCTCGGCATACGCGCTGTTGTAATGCTCGTCAATCCGTTCGGTGTAGAGGCGGAAATCATTGGCTTTCAAAAGCTCATATGCCTTCTTGTTCTTGTCGCAGGCATATTTCCACAGATTCTCACCATGGCAATAAAGCTTTGAGGCTGCGAAAAGCGATGCCTGAGATATTATGGCACAGGCAATACCGCGTGTCATGCGGTTGCGCTCGCTAAGGTTTGCTATGCGCCAGGGAACCTCCGGGCAATCCAAAGCCTCTTCGCAATCCTCCACACACGATTGCAGCACCTTCCATGCCGGCTCACGGCGCACATCAGCGAAATCATCGTCCACATCCGGCACATACTTTATGATAGGAATGTCGCCATACCACTTCACCAGCTCCAGATAATAATATGCACGCAAGATTTTGGCCTCGGCGGTCATGCGCTGACGGTGTGACTCGCTGCGCACTGCCGCCTCGTCCACATTCGCAAGGAATGTGTTGATTTTCCTGATGCTGCGCCAATACCTCTTCCAGTATTCGCAATCGAATCCGTCGAGATAATGGGTCTCAAACAGATTGTTCTCGGCGTTACCCTGTCCCTTATACGCCAGGATAGGGCCTACACCCTCCACATCGTCGCAGCTCCAGCCGTCATCGCTAAGTGCCGAAGGAAGGTTGTCGAACCAATAATAGTTTACATGCTTACTGGGAATATCGTCGAAACATGCCGACAGGAACGATTCCGTGTAGTCAACGCTCGCCCACACCTCGTCCATGGTCAGACGGCCGTCGGGGGTGACATCCAGTTCATCGGAACACGATGCCGCCGAAATCACCAGCAAAGCCGCTGCCGGTATATATTTTATGAATTTATTCATCTTTTTTTCTTGCAAAAAGTATTATCGCTTTTATCTTCGTTCCAAAAAACGGTATTGTCGCTTTTATCTTTCGTCTTTCCGTCTTTTGTCTTTATCAGAACTCCACATTAAGCCCGAAACTCCATGTGCGCATAAGCGGATAGTCCAGCAGATTCTTCTGCTCCGGGTCGAAGCTGTTGGTGTGCAGATGCTGCCAGGTGTATACATTGTCGCCCGAAGCATACACACGCACCCTGCTCATGCCGGCCTTGCGGGTCAGGCCCTTGGGAAGAGTGTATCCCAACTCAATGTTTTTCAAACGTGTGTAGCTGGCATCCATCGTGTAGTAGTCGTTCTGCACATGGCTCACCGAACCGGAGTTGGCCAGACGCGGATGCGTAATTTTCTCCCCTGCAAGATAGCGGTCCTCGTTCCAGCGGTTATCAACCATGTCGGGGAAATATTTCGAACCTTCTTCCTCGAAGATTCCTCGGCCGGAATAGTACTTGGAATACTTTCCCGTACCCTGGAACAGAATCGAGAAGTCGAATCCTTTGAACTCTGCGGCAAGATTGATGCCGTAGTTGATTTTCGGGAGCATCGACGAATAGCCTATCGGGGCTATGTCGCGGTCGTTGATCACACCGTCGCCGTTGAGGTCACGGTAGATGAAGTCACCGGGCTGGGGCGTTCCGCCGCCGGTCTCGTATTTGAGATTCATCTTGGCAATCTGCTCCTTTGAATTGAAGAAGCCCGAACCGTCCTGCCCTGTCTCCGGGTTCACCGAATAATCGATGAGATAACCCCAGTTCTGGCCGAGCATGTAGCCGGTCTTGCGCGTGCGGTAGGCATAATCCTCCCCGAGCAATGCCTCGTCGGCCTCTATGACCTCGTTGGTGTTGTAGGCGAAGTTACCGCCAACGCTCACCCAGAAATCCTTCTTGATGGGAATGCGGTAGCTGGCAGTGATTTCATAACCCTGGTTCTTGACCTTACCCATGTTGAGGCGGGGAACCTGCGAGCTGGTCAGACCCGAAATCATCGGCACCGTATTGCGGGAGATAAGGATGTCGCTGCGGTCCTCGATATAGTAGTCGAAAGTGAAGTCAAGATTGTTGAACAATGTCAGGTCGATGGCATAGTTCTGCTTCCATGCCGTCTCCCAATGAATGTCAGGGTTACCCAGCATTCTGATGTCAATCTTGCCGCCGGCACCCAGCGAAGGGATATTGTGGACATGATACGCATGTTCAATCAAATCAAGATAAAGGAAACGGTCGCTACCGAGGCCGTCGTTACCCACTTTACCCACCGATGCACGCAACTTCATCTTGGTGATGAGGTTGTTGTAGCGGAGGCTCTCCATAAATTTCTCGTTGCTGACTACCCAGCCGGCAGAGAAAGCGGGGAAGAAACCGAAGCGGTGTCCCGGAGCGAACTGTTCCGTACCGTTGTAGCCCATGTTCACCTCGGCCAGATAACGCGAGTCGAATGCGTATGTGGCACGTGCCGAAAGCCCTATCATATTGAACGGGATTGCACCGCCCTGGTTCTCACGCAGGTCGCGCTGGAACATCACCATACCGGTCACGGCGTGCTTGTCGGCGAACGTACGGTTGTAGTTCACCTGCGCCTGCATGTTCAGGAACCACCAGCTTGCGGTGCTTCGGTGCAGCGAGATGCGGTCATCCTCCTCGTTGTCACCGTCGAATGTATAGATGGGATGTGCAATGGTAGTGCTCCCTTTGGAAGTAGTCAGCCCGTCGGGAAGCTGTATCACATAATCCTCGCCGTCGACTTTCACCCCGGTGGGCTTGCGGTCGAACTTATAGGTCACGAATCCCTTGAGAGCCGTGTTGGTGTTGGTTCCGCGCGACTCGAACGACACTATTCCGCGAAGGCTCAATCCGGGGGTCAGCCTGGCAAGGTCAACGTTCAATGTGGCGATGGCGTTGACACCCGAGCGGGTTGCAAGGTTATAGCCGCTGCGGTTCATGTTGCCGTAGCCGCTCTGAAGTGTCTGAACAGGGTCGTGGAGCACCTGCCCGGGACGCACCTCATGCACCAGCACATTGCCCGCCGCATCCGTACCGTCGCCGCGCACATACCCCCCGGCAGTCGTCATCGGGCCGGGGGAGGTGGTACGCGCCGTGATGGCGTCGCCCCACACAGAGCCGTTGTCACCGTTGGTGCCGTTAACCTTCTCGATGAACGACGAAACGTCGAGCGAAGCCTTCACCATCGATGAGAACTGGTAGTCGATATTGGCACGCAGGTTGTAGCGGTTCATCTTGGCCTGCGGGTCATAGCCGAGGGTTTTCGATGACTCGGTGTTGTACATACCGCCCTGATAAATGTAACCGGCGTTGACAAAATACTGCAGTTTGTCCGTACCGCCCGAAACGTTCACATTGGCCTGCACCATCGAGGCATGGTCCTTGAAATAGATGTCCGACCAATCGGTGTTGGGATACCAGTAGCGAAGCGCCGGGTCCTGCGGGCCGTCCCCGTCGCGCCACATGTCGAAAAGCGCGATTTCATATGGCTCGAACTCCGCACCCTGCCCCTCGTTGGCACGCGCCTCGTTCAGCAAGCGCGCATAATCCCACGAATCGCGGTGATAAGGCTTGCGGGCAAACGACTGCAGCGAGTAACGCACCGTGGCAGTCACATTCATCGCACCCTTCTCGCCGCGCTTGGTCGTGATGAGGATTACGCCGTTGGCACCGCGCACACCGAACACTGCCGTTGCCGATGCATCTTTCAGCACACTGATGGTCTCGATTTCATTGGCATCGATTTCACGGATGCTCTCGCGGGGAATCCCGTCCACAAGAATCAGCGGCTTGGTCTCGTTGGTTGTTGCTGCGCCGCGGAGATACATCTCCACCTCATCCTTACCGGGCGCGCCGTTGGTCTGGATAGTGGTCAGACCGGGAAGCTTGCCCGCCAAGGCTGCGGCAACGTTCGGAGCCGAACTCTTGGTGATATCCTTGCTGCTGACGGTTGAGATGGCTCCTGTCACCGTCGCTTTCTTCTGGACACCGTAAGCCACCACGACCACCTCGTCGAGTTCCGATTCGGCAGTCGCAAGCTCAATGTTCATATGGGATTTTGTCACGGTCACCTTCTTCGGCTCATAGCCTATGTAGGAGACTTCAATCACCGGCTTGGCCGATGACAGTTTCAGTGAGAACTCACCGTCGATGTTAGTCGCGGTGACATTCTTGGTGCCCTTTTCGCGCACGGTCGCCCCGATGAGAGGTTCACCCGTGTTGTCGGTCACCGTTCCCGAAACGCTGGCAAGGCCCTGTGACATCGCCGCCGGCATAGCCAGCAGGAACGCCAGTAAAAGCCATACGCTTCGGAACAATCCTTTAAGGTTTGTCAGTAGTCGCATAAAGTGGTTTATTGCACTGTTAGGTGAGGTAATAGATTACTCGGTTAAAAACTCATATATACTTGCGGCGGATACGCCAATATCATATCCAATGCCATATGCACAGGCATCCCGGAACGACAAAACCCGGCACATGACACAGCCTACGCATATTTTGAGCAAATTTAAGGACTTTTAAATCCGCGCGATTCCCTCATATGTTCCAATATTCTGCAAATTTGTTTCACCTGTCCCATTTTAACTAAAAAGGCACTACAGTACCTCTGGAGTGCCTTTTATAATATTTACGCAGATCCTGCGCTGCTATCTGGCTGTGAAAATCCAGGTGCCCTGCCCCACTTCGGTGGTCAGATAACCCTGCTCTATGGCTCCCTCCAAAGGGGTGGAAGAGCCGCCGGCATACACCTTCATCCCGCTCTCCGGCACAGGCACCATCACCTTCGCAACCGAACCCACCGGAACGGTAACAGTGAGATTCACCTCGCCGGGGAGATGGCTCACCTCCGATGCCACCTCTCCGCGCGGGGTCATCGTTGAATACCTGACCGATGGCAATCCCTCGGCAAGGACAGGTTTCACCGTGAACCGTTCGAACCCTGCGGCATCCTCATCGGGCTGCACACCCGCAAGTGTGTTGTAGAACCACATCAGCGCACCACCGAACATCGGGTGGTTATGCGAGTCCTGCCCGTTCCACTTTTCCCATGTCACAGTCGCGCCCTGGTCGAGCCAATGCCCGAAACTGGGATAGTCGCGTTTGGTCATCGCCCCGTAGGCAAGGTCGTTGAGGCCGTTCGCCCCGAGTTGCTCGAAAAGATAGCGAGTGGCGAATATCCCTGTGTTGAGATGGCCCTTGTGGGTCTCGCCGATTTCCTTGGCAAAGGTGTTCACCACATCGGCGCGGCAGCTTTCCGGCACACCGATTTCAAGAGCGAACACATTCGACCCGAAATCGCCGTAGCTCTTTGCCTCCGGATTATAGAACCGCTTGTGGAACGCATCGGCCACCTCTGCGGCCTTGCGCCCGTAGAAAGCTTCGTCATCCCCATGTCCAAGCGCACGGGCGGCCTTGGCGGTGTAGTCAAGGCAACGCCAAAGGTAGAACGTATGCACAAGTTCCTGCGACGGCAGTTCATATGGGGCGCACCAGTCGCCCAGATTAAGCCAATAGGTGGGGGTGCGGTTGGGGTCATTGTCGTTGCCGCGCTGCGCGAGCATGGTGCCCTGCTCTGTGAGCCACCCAAGCATATATGCCACCTGTGCCTTCATGGCGGGATAATTCTCTTGAAGCACCAGGAGGTCACCGTAATGCTTGTAATATTCCCAGGGCATCACATTCATGGCAGCCCCCCAGGCTACACCGCCCCCGCAACCGGGTTGCCAGGGAGCGCCGTTGGGCACATAGCCGGTCTTGGTGTTCTGTGCGTCACGCATGTCGCGCATCCATTTGCGATAGAAAGCGGCGGCATCGAAATTAGCCATCACGGTATTGATGGCCACCTGCCCGTCGCCGGTGTAGGGCGCGCGTTCACGGTGGGGGCAGTCGCTGGCCACCCCGCCGTGCATATTGTCAAGCTGGCTGCGCCGCCAGATGGTGTTGATGGTGTCGAGCATCGCATTCGACGCCGAGAAATCCGATGTGATGTCGAGATGCGTGTTGACAGCCTCGGCAATCAGGTTATTTTCATTCAAATCCTTGACACCCTTGATGGTCGCCTTAGAGAATACATACCATGTGAATCTCGGCGTATGGCTCTGCTTGCCCGTCTTACCGGCTATATAGCGGTGAACACCAAGAGGTTGGTCGCAATGATAATTTATGTCGATTGTGTCGCCGGCATTCGCCTTGACCCCATCAAGTTTTATCCAGCCCGAGATTTCAGCCGGGAATGCCACCTCCCAGCTCCCGTCGGCATTGTGCTTAAGGCTCGTGGGCGCGAAACGTCCCGTCACCTTGTCGGTCGGAGCGGTGTGGGCGGTCAGCTCGCCGTCGGGAGCCGTGCGGTAAACCGCCTGCGACCATGCCGAGTCGTCGAATCCGGGGGTATCCCATCCGGCCTGTTCCTTTCTCGCGTCATAAACTTCCCCGTCAAACACTCCGTCGGCAACTATGGCCGAGGTCGACACACGCCAGCTGTCATCGGTCACTACAGTCTCCTTGCGGCCATCCTCATAAGTCAGTTCAAGCTGGCAAAGCAAACGCGGGGTACCGAAAGGGGATACCCACCCGCAGGTCGAATCGAAGAACCCGTTCCCCAGGATAGCACCTATGGTGTTTCCACCCTTTTTAAGCATATCGGTCACATCATAGGCAAGATACATAACACGGTAGCCCGCGAAATCATCATCAATTACAATCCCGTATTTGTCAAGGTCATGGCGCTTGGTGTAATTTGTGAAATTTGGCACCAGCAGGTCATCGCCAACCTTTTCGCCGTTAACACGAAGCTCAAAATAACCGAGGCCCGTGACAAACGCCTTGGCCTTTACCAATTTATCCCCTACATTAAAATCTCTGCGCAACAGCGGAGCCGGATAGTCGCGCACCCCTTTCTTAGGGTCGATGGCCTTTTTGGATGCCTCACCCTGCCAGGGTGCGCCAATCCAACGTGCCTCCCACCGCGACGGGTCGGTGAGACCCATTCCCCACTGGGCCGTCTCGCTCCATTTCGACGGCACACCATTATTGTCCCACACCATCACGCGCCAGTAATAATCCTGTCCGTCCTCAAGCATGGCTCCGTCATAATCAACAAGATAGTTCCTGTCCGACATGACTTTACCCGAATCCCAGACATCATATTCACCCTTGGCAAGCTTATCATTCGATGAGGCCACTACAAGGCGATAGGCTCTCTGCCCTGCATTTCTCACCGATGCCGACGACGGGGCATTCACCCACGACATACGCGGCACATGCGTATCCACCACGCCGGGGTTTTCCATATGTTCCACACGCAACCGTTCCGGCTGCAACAACGACGGAGCGGCAGATACCCCCGCCGAGGCGGCAATCAATGCAGCCGCCACAAAATATTTCTTGAATCCCATTTCTTGAATCTTCGATAGTTCCGCAACGACATACGTCATTTCCCCATCACCAGGGTGAAAGCATCCTTATCCGGCGTAACAGCCAGTCTCCTCAAGGCTCCGGCGGCATTTCGAGGGGTAGTGTGTGTGTCAACGAAAACTCCGTTCTGCACTCCCACCGAATAGCCATACCCGTTATATGCTCCCTCCACCTTGGCGGGCGACACCTTGCTGAACGGAAGCTCCGCAGCCGGGGCATGTTCAAGCGCGGCATACCACCGCGTTTCATCCTTGCCGCCAGAACGTCCCCGCAACGCGAAGGTGGCACGTGCCTCATCGAGCGTGACAATCATCTCGGAATCCGCACCAACCACAGGCACACTGACGGTCAGCGTTTTCCCGTCGGCAGTGATTTCAGGCTCACCGAATTTCATTTCCACACTGCTGCCGTCGGGCATAACCCGGTAGAAACGGATGGCTCCACGCACTGAATCATTGCTCCACACATTGCCGTCAACAACCGGCAGCGTCCAATAATGGCAATAATCAGTGGTGCAAGGGGTCTTCAGATAAAGCGACTCCTGATTCTCGTCAAACAGATGGATGTCGCGCACAAACATGCGTTCACCCTCCCACATAAGGTTCAACCTATAGTTCTTGGAATTGAACCAGACAGTGCGGGCAAGACTGTCGGCACCGAAACCGTCCATAGCCGAAATGGCCGAAGGAGGGGTCATGGCGTGTGCCGCACTGAACGCACGCCCTGTCTCCCCGAGGGTTTCCAGGCGTATATCACCCTTCTTTGCCAACCGTGCCAACGCCGGGAACTGATACTCCAGCCCCTTGCGCATACGTGGCCATGTGAACATATTTTCCTGTCCCGCCTGGAAATACGACAGGTTCATCGCCGGATCATAAATCATCTTCTCGAAGAACCAGTCAATCCACGCAGGGTTCCCGCCCGCATTGCCGTAGACAGGCTCCAATGTGACAACAGCCTGGTGTTTCCCGCCCAGACCGCAGTCATATTGTGCGATAGGGTCGGAACCCAACAGCCTGAACACAGGCACGTCAATCTGGTTACCCTTGGTTTGCGCCGGGATGTAGAAATTATTGCGCGAAGGATAATAGCCTCCCTGCCAGTAGCCTCCCCACAGGTTATACCCGTCTGTGCCAATCTGGTCACGGCAGGCCGCCGATGCCTCTATACCGTATTTATCGCGCATATAGGCCAGCGAATGCGCATCTATGAACCAGGAACCGACCGACTTGGGATACACCCCGAATATCTCCTTGAACTTGGCCATATAGACATCCACAAGCTTCTCACGCTCCTGCGGCGTATAGCCGGTGGAAAAGCCCACGTTGGCATACCAGTCCCATGGATAACGCCCGCGCCACTTGATGCCGGCATCCTTCACATGAGGCTCTGTAATCTCCCACCATGCTCCGATTTCCGTGCCCTCGCCAACCTTCTCTTTCAGCAGTTTCTGATAATTTGGCTGGATAAGCGCGTCATACTGCAACAGGAACGAACCCTTGATGCCGTATTTGTTCATAAGGTCTATCTGGCTCTCAACGGTCTCATAAAGCACCGTGTCGGAAATCCAATTGAGCGACGGATGTTCGTAGCGGCGCGGCTCCGTCAGGCGGATAAAGTTGATTACGTTGACAACTCTCGGAGCATCAGTCGCCTTGTCCTTCCCATAAAGATAATCATATGCCGTTTGATAGGCACCTGCAGTCCACCCCATGAAGTCGCCGGGCATGGCATATTCGTTGTTGACTTCCGTGTTCCCCTTGGCGGCATTATATTTCTCCCAAAGCTGCCCGGTGGCACCATAGATGGAAGTCATGCTGGACACATATTTTCTGGCGATTCTCGCCGCCTCTTTCTTATAGCCATAGTTGTCAAGCCCCTTTATTGCAAAATATTGCACGGGAGCCCAGCCGTTGGGGGCATCCCACTGGTAAGCGACCGGACGCTCCCCGGGAGCGCAGGTGAACACCCCCCATTCCCCCTCTATCAGAGGAAGATTCTTGACCATAGCCGACGCATCCCCTTTTTCGGCCACATTCTGCCATAACGCGGCTAAAGGTGCCGCGCTGTACTGGCTTGAACGCCTGTCATTAACAAAATCATAATCATAGAACAGCCTGCTCCGTGGGTCGAGCATCAGTTTGCGCATCAGCTTGCGCCTTTTGTCGGCACGGGCATCCCATGCCTTTGAGCCGTCAACCCCCAGTTCACGCATGAAATAAGCCTGGTTACGCTCCATTCCGTACATGAACGAATTGAGGTCGACCGGATTGAAATCCATGCAGCGTCCCTCAAATCTCGGGTTGAAGTCCCAACCAGATTCAGCCTCCGCAAGCAGATGCGCTCCCCCCTGGCGGCGTTCCGCCTCGCTCATCTTCGAGCCGTCCAGGCGCACACGCCCGGCAACCTCATTGAAAAAGCGCAGCAACTGCGCGTCGGTGGCATTATGTCCGTAACGGTTTAGCCCATTGGGAGCCACACGCTTGGTCATCCAGAAGTCATATTCCTTTTCAAGCACAGGCAGCATCCGGCCAAGCAACTCCTTGTCGCCCGTCGCGTCATAATAATCCCTCACCATCATCGACAGCAACGGAGGCTGGCTCCGGGTAAGCATCCCCTCCGACGTTGCGTTCGGCATGTAGCCGAAACGCTCCACCATGGCGGCTATGTCCTCTATGTTGTTGCGGCTCTGCCACACGTCGCCGTCAAGCAACAGTCCCGCATTGGTGAAATAAGTGTCCCAATAGAACATGTCCTGGAACCCGCCGCGGATACACGGCACGCTGAAAGGTTTCGGCAATGCAAACCGCCCCAGGGTATCCTTTTCCGAAGTGCGCACCGTCTGCGACATAGTGTTGGCGATATGCCGGTGCAACTCCACCTCGGTTTTCGATGGTTTCTCCCCGGAAGTAACCGCCAAGGCGGCGGAGGCCATAAGCCCCGCCGCCACGGCAGTCAACACGTGTTTTATGTTGGTCTGAAACATGATATTTTTATAATGATTGGTGTTCTGTCTGTCTATGCTTACCCGGGATTATAGAGCTTATCCCCCTATATGCTGACTATCATTCCCCAAAACATACTCACCCCTCTCCCTCCTCACTTCTCACTTCTTGTTTCTCACTTATCCCATTTCACGGCAAGTTTTTCCACCTTGCGCGAATCAGGTCCTACAAAGATATTGAATTCCCCGGCATCCCAGCCATATTTCAGCTCCGAATCATAATATTTAAGCTTGTCGGGGGTGACATCGAAGCTCACCTGCCTGGTTTCACCCGGAGCCAGCTCTATTTTGGCGAAATCCTTAAGCTCCATCACCGGGCGGGAAATCTTCGCCACGGGGTCATTGACATAAAGCTGCACAATCTCCTTGCCAGGCATTGAGCCAAGATTGGTGACATCCACGGTAACACGGATTCTGTCACCTTCACCCTTGGCCTGAAGCTTGTCGGCACGCAGGTTGTCATACTTGTATTCATTGTAGCTCAAGCCGTAGCCGAAAGGATAGAGCGGGTCGTTCGTGCTGTCGATATATTTTGTGGTAGCCCAGAAGCCCGAATACGGGCGCCCCGTGCGCAACGCATTGTAGTAAAGAGGTATCTGACCCACATTGCGCGGCCATGTCGAGGTGAGCTTACCCGAAGGGGCCTCTTTCCCGGTGAGGATGTCGGCAAGCGCCTCGGCTGCCATGGTTCCCCCGTGCCATGCCTGGAGAATAGTGCTGAAATCCTTGTCTATATCCTCTATCACAAGCGGACGGCCGCTGAACAGCGCCACCACAACCGGCTTGCCGGTCTCCTTCATCGCATAAAGCAGCTTTTTCTGCGCCTCCGCCAAATCGGGATTGGTGAGATTATGGGCTTCACCGCTCCACACGGCAGGTTCTCCAACCGTGGCGATGATGAGGTCAGCATCCGCAACATCTTTCACTGCCTGCATCAGCAACGAATCAGAGGGATGCTCTCCTCCCTGCTTGTAAATGGCCGGTTGCTCAGTCCAGTTGGAACCCTGCGAATAAACGACCTCCGTGTCCGGGCCCACCTCACGGGCAAGTGCCTCCACAAAAGTGCTCATGGTGTCGGCCGACATTCCATAGCTCCAGCAACCGAGAAGTTCGGCACGCTCCTGCCCCATCGGACCCACAACGGCAATCTTCTTCACAGGCTTCAACGGCAACACTTTGTCGCTGTTCTTGAGCAGAACAACCGACTCGCGCGCCAGCCGCCGGGCCACATCGAGATTCCCGGGCGAAAGCACAATTTCCTTGCGCTTGTCCTTATTCTTATAATAAAGCCACGGATTCTTGAGCAATCCGAGCTTGTATTTCGCCTCGAGCACACGACGGCAGGCCGTGTTGATGACCTCCTCGCCAACCCTACCCTCGGCAACCGATTTCTCCAGGCACGCCACATAGAGGCTCGCGCTCATGTCCATGTCGGTACCGGCATTAATAGCCATCTCCGCCACCTCCTGCGGGCCACCCACGCCATGCTCTATCATCTCCGCGATAGCATTGGCATCGGAAACGATGAAACCGTCGAAACCCCATTGGTCGCGCAACAGCTCCGTCATCACCTTCCGGTTACCCGTTGTCGGCACTCCGTTCACAACATTGAACGATGTCATACCCGAACCGGCACCCGCGTCGAACGCCGCCTTGTATGTAGGCAGGAAATAATTATAGGCCGTCACATCGTCCATCGAGACGGTGTTGTAGTCACGACCGGCTTCCGAAGCACCATAAAGCACCAGGTGCTTGGTGCAGGCCATGATGGTCTCCCCGTCAGAAAGGTCATCACCCTGGTAACCGCGCACCATCGCCTGCGCAACGAGCGAACCCAGATAAGGGTCTTCACCCGCACCTTCGGCCACACGCCCCCAACGCGGGTCACGGCTGATGTCGACCATCGGGGCGAACGTCCAGTTGATACCGAAGGCAGTAGCCTCACGGGCGGCAACACGCGCGCTCTCCTCCAATAACCCGAGATTCCACGAGCTCGAAGAACCCAGCGGAATGGGGAACGTGGTGTAATACCCGTGCACCACATCAAGACCCGTTATCATCGGAATGAAAACGCGCATACTGTCTTCGGCAAACCGCTGCACATCCTCCGCCGCAACAGGGTCGAAACCGCCTATCGAACTGACAAGACCCTCCTTTACAGCCTTGTCAAGCCCCTTGGCACTCCCCACAACCTTCGGTGTGCCAACGCCACCGAGATTAAGCTGCCCGATACGCTCCTTAAGGGTCATACGCCCCATCAGGTCATTGATAAACTTGTCCATTTCAGGGTCTACACCCTGTTTTGCCGAAGCTGCCAAAGTCAATAAGGCAAGTGCAACAGCGGTTACGTTACGCTTCATGTGATAATCGGTCGTGTAGGTCAGGTTTCAGGTAGCCGGTTATGATAATAATAAATATACTTGAATTTTTTGAGGAAGGTGAATTTGGCAAATGATACCGGCCCGCCACCTGATTCTTATTTAAATTCTCTTGTTGTATCGCAATTACAGAAATCTATCGGTTTAGAACTACTTCTCATACGTCAGCACATCCCCGGCGGCACGGTTGACAACCTTCACTCCCTGCGGAGCCTCCACCCGGCACAGCGGCGTGCCGTCGGCCTTGCGTGTGACCTCAATTGACACCGCACCCTTCGGAGTCGGGAAAGAACCCTTCACCCATTCGAGATTCCCCAGATAAGGATTGACCTCAATCGTGGAACATCCCGGTTCCAGCGGGCGCACACCAAGGATATGGCGTGAAAGCCAGGATGTAGGACCCGATGCCCACCCGTGGCAAAGGCTAAGACGCAGACCCTTGTAGCAATAGTCCCCACCGCCGGCATGGATGTCATGCTTCCCGGCCGGCACGAACTCGTCGATGCGGGCGGCATTCTTGACATCCGAATACTTCAGGTCTTCCCAGAAAGTGGTGGCACCCAGGTCGAGCATCGCCCCCCAATAATCCGAAATCATTTCCATGGCCTCATCCTTATGACCCGTGGCAGCCAACGCCTCAAGCATGTAATATCCGTAGAAAGTCGAGAAACCCTCGGCACCGTCCTTTTCAATAATCCGTATATCCTTGTCCACGTTGTCACTGCGTCCCGAAATGACGGCCAGCGCAGCGGCCTGCTTGTTGCCGTGGCTCTTGACCTTAACCTTGTCCATGCGCCCCAGGCACTCCTGGGCGGCGGCGAGCATCTCACCGTCTCCAAGCCATCCGGCAATGTCGACTGCGGCAGACATCGCCATGTGCGACAGCGACTGCAGCCCGGAAGCAATGATGTCGGGGCTTTCCGAGGTAGGCCAGTCCAGAAACCGCGTCCCGTCGAGCCGCTCACGCCCGTTCTTATCGACATTCGAACTGATTTGCGCAACCAGCCCGCGGATATATTGCTGCTGCGAACGCAGGTAATCCAGATTCCCCTGATACAGGTACAGATCCCTTTGGATGATGAGCCACCATATCGAATAACTGCACATGCCGTTCATCCACCCGGGCAGAGGGGTGTCATTCACCGCATAGTCAAGCGTCTTGTTGACAACCGGCGCGTCACCCCATACTGAGGCGATGGTCATGACCTCCGGGTGCATGTCCCCGAGCCACACAAGGCGGTCGCGCTTGATGCCGTCCCAGACATACTCCTGCATGTTCAGCTTCACAGTGTATGCGCCCGTTGACCATATGTCATTGAGCCGTTGGTCAGAACATTCGAAACTACCGATTTCAGGATTGGCGCGCAGAAACGAACGCGCCTCTACATAACGCAACGCAAACGGCTCGTCCGTGTCGAGCACATCGATTCTTGCGAAACGGAAACCGCTCTTCCCGCACTCCACGCTGCCAAGCCAGGGAACACTCACCGTGAAATCACGCAACGAATGCTCATTGGTAGGGTTCTGCGGATTCTCGTCGATGTCAACATCGCTCATAGCCTCCGTAACCGACTCTCCCAGGCAGACACGAAGCCGTTTCGACTTCTTGCTTTCAGGCATCCCACTGAAAATCTTCAATGAGCCGTAAAGCTCTTTCCCGAAGTCAAGAAGGATAGAAGCCTTCCGACCACCCTTCGATTCAAGCACCGCCGATTTGGCCGCGTCGTTGACACTTATCTGACCCGAAAACGGCTGCAAAAGCACATCCGCGTTACGAATCGAACTGCCGGTGGTATCCGACATCCACACTATGCGCACAGGCGCCACAGGCGTTTCGCGGATCTCACCACGCGCAACGAAAGCAAACACCGACAAGACAACCGGCAAAAGCCATCGCAAATCAATAATTCCGTGTATATACATGGTCGTGAGACAAGGTTGATAATTCACATCAGAAGCCACGCCAATCCATGACGGCACAAACAGGCACACAGGCTTCCGCTTTTCCGAGTGCAAGTTTAGCCACAAAAACACCCAAACCTTGTCTCTATTATTCCAATAATTTTTCTCCCGTCAAAACGCCGCCCGAGCCATGCGGCATTTGTTCCAAAGATTGCCGGTTTTGTTCCAAACACGGCACCCGCCCACGCGCCCACGCGCATGTTCAGGATATTTTACGTAATTTCGTACATCCATGAACAAATCAGTCAGGCCATAAAGGCTCACATTCAAGCCATGATGCACCAACTTCAAGCCCTCATCCTGAACATCACAGTCGCAATCATTTGCCTCCCCGTTGCCGGAGCCGCGGCCAATCGCCCCTCCTCCAAGGCCATCCTGCCCAACATGCACGTCAACGCTCTCACACAGGACAGCCTCGGGTACATCTGGGTGGGCACATCAAACGGCCTTTGCCGCGACAAAGGGAACGGCTACGACATATTCTCCTCCGACAAAGCCAACCCCGCCACAATACCGTCCAACAACATAACCGCCCTCCTCTATCGCAACGGAACCCTGTGGGTGGCCACCGCCCGCGGAATCGCTACAAAGGCTGCTCATTCCAATGAATTCACCCGCTACACCGTAAAATCCGAGAAGCAGCACTCCGAAGGCTACTACCGAGGATTCATAACCTACGGCGGAAAACTCTACACCTACGGCTACAACGGCCTATATGAAATCGACCCCGAAAACCACCTCCTGATTCCACGCCTCCAGTTCAACCGGCGCGACATAGAAGCCGCGGCAATAGCTCCCGACGGCAAAATGTGGGTAACCCCGGGTGACGAACTGATATGCCTCGACGAGAAACTGAACGTCAAAAAGATAATCGCTCTCCCCGACGGCGAAAGCCTGTCGGCGATGCTCACAGATGCCCCCTACATCCTCCTGGGCACACAATCGGGAATCCTCCGGTTCAACCCCGAAACATCACTGATTGAAAAAATGCCCGGAGCCGGAAACCTTGAGAACACCCCGGTAAACACAATGCTGCCCCTCGAGCGCACCAGCAAGATTCTCGTGGGAACACGCGGACACGGCCCCCTCCTTTTCGACAAGCATTCGGGACAGCTGCAGCCTGTCACCGGCAAATTCAACCTCACCAACATCCCGTCGGTCGACATCACAACCGCATTCCTCGACCGCGACCGCAACCTATGGTTCGGAACATTCGACAAAGGTGTGTTCCGCCTCCCGGGACGCAACGATGTGTTCAACGACAACACCCCGCTCACCAACGCATTCCGCGACAATTTCGTCACACGCATACAAGGCGACTCGCAAGGCCGCTTCTGGATCGGCACACGCTACCGCGGCCTCGCCCTCTACGACCCCCACACCGGGGAAGTCACATTCTTCAGCGCGGCGAACCACCCGTGGCTCAACGCATTCCCCACAAAATTCGTGCAGGAAATATTCATCGATTCATCCAACCGCCTGTGGGTGGGAATGGACAACGGACTGTTCGTTTGCGACATCACATCAGGAAACACCCTGCGACACCTAAAGACATTCCACCGCACCGGCAACGTCGTGACAATAGCCGAGGATGCCGACAGACGCATCTGGGTAGGCTCCTCCGACGGCGGCCTGCATGTGTTCGACCACACGCTTGACGAGGTAAGCCACAACGCCACATCAATCTTCTCCTCCATCAACATAACACGTCTCCTCCCCTATGACGACCGGCACATGCTCGCCGCCGAATATCTCGATAACATATACCTCATCGACACACGCAATTTCACCGCACAGGCCCTCGATTCCCGACACCACTCCCAATGGGACATGGCAATCGACGTATATCGCGCACGCAACGGCGAGCTCTGGATAGGAACCTACGACAACGGCCTGCTCTGTTATAACCCCAAAAACAGCAGCCTGCGCCACTTCACCGATTTCAAGAGCCAGGACATACTCGCAATCCGGGAAGACAACCAAGGAAACATATGGTGCTGCTCATCCTACGGCATATACCGTATCGACCCGCTGACATCGGCCGTCAGCACCTACCTCAAGCACGACGACATCACCGGCAACCAGTACCACGAGAAATGCTCTTTCTCCGATAAACATGGAAACATCTATTTCGGAGGCAACTACGGCATACGGCACATAATACCCTCAAACGCATCCGCCGATGTCCACGACATACCTGTGTACCTGACCGAACTGCGCACCCTCAACCGGGAACCCGCGCCCGACGACAGCATATCCGTAACCGACCTACCTTTCCTCAAAAAACTCGACCTCGACTACGACAACAACGCCCTTAGCATCGGTTTCACCGGCCTGAACTACGACTCATCGCTCGAATACGCCTACATGCTCGAAGGCTTCGACAAAATGTGGATATACCCAGGCGGCTACAACCACGCCATCTACTCCAACCTCCCTGCCGGCAACTACCGCTTCCTGGTGAAAGTCAAGGAAAACGACTCCTGGAGCGAAGCAACACAGCTTCTTGAGGTAAACGTGGCCGAAGCCCCGTGGCTCCATCCCATTGCAAAGATCGGCTACGCCATTCTGATTATCCTCCTGATTATAATGCTTTCCCACCTCTACATCCGCTTGCGCCTCGAGAAAGAACGCCTCGCACTGGCCGAGAAGAAAATGGAGGACGAACGGCAGCTCTCGCAACAGAAAGTAAACTTCTTCAACAACATATCCCACGAGCTGCGCACACCGATAACCCTGATTTACGCACCGGTCAAATTCCTGCACAGCAACTTCCGCACAATGCGCCCGCAGGACGTGGAGGACTCCCTCGAATACATCGACAAGAACGTTGACCGCCTCCTGACCCTCACCACACAGATTCTGCGCTTCCGCACAATCCAGGGCGAATCGCTCCCCCTGCAGGTCGACTGGCACGACCCCGTATCACAAATCGACAACATCATACGCCTCTACAACATCTACGCCGCTGAAAAGGACCTGACGGTCAACTTCACATGCTCCCACGAAAGCATAAAGGCAGTCTACGACTCCGACAAACTCGAAAAAATAATGAACAACCTGCTGTTCAACGCAGTCAAGTATACCCCGCCGAAAGGACACATCATCGTGCGCCTCGAGCTGACAAACCACCCCGAAGGGAAACCCGAGAACCCCCTCGGCACATACATGGAAATACAGGTCACCGACGACGGCGTGGGAATCCCCGTCGAGGAAAACAAAAAACTGTTCACCCGCTTCAAACGCTTCTTCAACCGATTCAGCAACAGCAAGGCCGGAGGATTCGGTATTGGCCTGAACTTCGTAAAACACCTCGTCGAGAAACACCACGGGGTAATAACATACCGCCCCAACGCCGTCAAAGGAACCACATTCATCGTCGACCTCCCGGTCGACACCTCCGCCTATGCCCAATCCGAATGGACACAGGAAAACCCCGACCAGCCCGCGCAGCACGAAACATCATCTATAGTGCCACATCCTATAAACAAAAATGACCAGGCTCCCGCCGGGCGGGAGCCTGTCGGCGGTACCGCCGACAGCGACGACGACGCGCCATTCGACGACAATATATCAGCCAAAGAACCACAAGAACCTCAACGCCACAGAATCCTCATTGTCGAGGACAAAAAAGAGATGGCCGAATTCGTAGCATCCGTGTTCTCCCCCGAAGCTGATGTCACAATAGCCGAAGACGGGCACACCGGATTGCAGAAAGCCGTCGAGGAACTCCCCGATGTAATCATTTCCGACGTAATGATGCCTCTGATGACCGGCTACGAAATGCTATCCCGAATCAAGAACGATCCTGCCACATGCCACATCCCCGTGGTGCTGCTGACAGCCAAATCACGCGACGAAGACAAGATTAAAGGCTACGACACCGGTGCCGACATCTATATGGAAAAGCCCTTCAATCCCGATGTGCTTCACTCCGCCGTAAACTCAATCCTCGCAAAACTCGAGCGCCAGAAACGGCAGGTAATCTCAACCGCCGGAACAGCCGACACCCCACCCGCCGACGAGATGGCTCCACTCGACCGCAAATTCCTCACAAAACTCTATGCCTACATCAACGACAACATAGGCAACTCCGATCTCAACGTCAACTCCCTCGGACGCGAGCTCGGATTCTCCCGCACAAACTTCTATCGCAAAATCAAAGCCCTGACAGGCGTGACCCCCAACGACATTCTCCGGGTGTGCCGCCTGAACCGCGCGGCACAGCTCCTCCTCACACGCGAGCACACAATCGGGGAAATCTCCGACATGACCGGCTTCGGCACCCAAAGCCACTTCTCAAGCCTCTTCAAAAAGCACTTTGGCCTCTCCCCCCGCGACTACGTCGCCCGCCACCAGTCACCCGATGCCCCCTCCCCTGCATCAGAACCCTCCGAACCCGAAGATTCCCCTCAATAAAACCGTGCCCAGGCCCCTCCCTCACCCCTCTCCTGTGGCCCTCGCAATAACATCCACCCCGCCCCAGTGCCTCTTCATGTCGGCGAGAGCCGATTCCACCGCCTCTTCATCCTCTCCGTCAACATTATAAAACCGAGCCCCAAGCTCCTGGCTCGTCGCGTTGCCCGTCTTGGCATCCGCGTCACAAAACGCCACGCGACATCCCGCATCCCGGAATGCCTTCACTAACGCACGTCCAACCCCGGTCGCGCCACCGGCCACAAACACCCGTAGACCCGGATATTCCTCACCAAGAGAACCAAAGCCAACCCCCTTCAACCGCGCCGAAACGGAAAGCGCGGGTCTGTTGCCCGCGCCAATCCTTCCGGCCCTCAAATCATCCATCTTCTTCTCAAGATAATTATCAGCCATATTTAAGTCAGTCAATTTATCTCACAATCTCCTTGACAGTCTCCATAGTGCCGTCACTGTAGCGCACACGCTTTATGACCACACCCTTGTGGGCATCCACCTCCGAAAGTCTGCGCCCTGTCAGGTCGAACATCTCCACACTCTCAACATCACGGGCACCTGCAGCCACATCGGCCAGACCGGCATAATCCGTCCGTCCCGTAACCACATCATACACCAGTCGGCGCGAAACATTCGTCTCTCCACCCATTGTATACACAACCTCAACACCGATAGTCTTCAAATCCGCAGGCAAGTCAAGGAAATACACATAATGGGTCTCGCCGTCTGAATGCCCGACAAACGCCCCGTTGTCCTGATAGGTATACGGAATAAGCTCCATATCCCACTGCTGGCGGGTATATAACGACTTGCGGAACACATAAGGCTCACCGTTCACATAATAACGCAGCGACATGGCATCCTTAAGCAACGCATCTCCCCCCACACCCGTTGCACCCGGGCGGAACTTGAACTCCGTCTCACCGTCACTCGTCGCATTGGCGACATAGTTAAGGAACAACGGGTCAGAAGGCACACTTGCCTCAAGTTGGATTTCAGAAAGCGACACATCCCTGTATACCTGGTACACCTCTGGCGTATCGCCGCCCCAGGTGCAAACATTGGTCATGAACATACCATCCTTGCAGGCAGAGAACGTCCCGGCACCTCTGTCGGCTGCTATAGGCATGAAATTATAGTGGGTATACTCATATGAGCCCGACTCTCCGATTTCACGGGTAGAGGCAGCCATGATCGTCGGGATATCCGACATACTGAAGCTTACAACCTGGAACGATGCCGCACGCAACTCCTCCCCCACATAAGTCCCCTTTATCCACGCATCGGGATAACGAGGGTCGAATCCCTTGAACCATTCGTCATCACCCTCCGTATACCCCGAGATAGTTGTGGAATACGACGTTTCATTCCCGTCATTCACATATTTGAGTTCATAATACTTGATTTTGTCGGCAACAGAAGCAGTGGTCACAAACCTCAAGTCAGCCCCGATGCCATACACCACACCGGGATCCGACTCACTGGCAATACCGAACATAGGGAATTCCTCGCTCGAAATCAACGTGAGGGCACCGTCATCACCCATCTTGAACCTCAATGGTTCCGCGTGGAACTGCTTCGTAGCCACATCCCCGGCAACACCACTCTTGTCAAGCATATAAAGCCGCGCTACATCACTTATGTTGGGCGACACATACACAGCCTGACCAGCAGCAACAGTCACAACTCCGGCAGCCTCATCCAGAACCCCCTCCACATATGCAGGCATAGTGTTACGCATCAGCAGGTTCGGGATATAAACCTTCCCATCCTCCGTAAACACTATCTTGTGCACCGAATGGTAGTCACCCATAAAACCGTAGAGGTTATCCTCATTACGCAGATCGGCATAATAATCCACCCCACGGCCTGCGGGAAGCTCCGTAATCACATCGGCAGCCGCCGAGACCGACGGCACACAACCGGCCGCCACAATAGCAAAAGGTACAAGTTTTTTCATCTTGCAAGTTTTAACAAAGGTGTCGCCACACACCGTATGAACAATCGCATATCCGGCATCAACATGCTTTTTCAATCAACAGGTAAACCCCGTTGTTGCCACCGCAAATATAAGCAATTCCATCCGTTTCAACACTATCCCGCCAAAAATCCGCCAAAAAATCCCGCTCACGCCCCTCCCAGTCCCTCACGCTCTCATCCCTTCCGTTCATAACCGCCCTGTCACTGTGCCGAGGCGTAAGCCGAGGGCGGTGTGCCAAAATCCTGGGATTTTGACACACCGCCCTCGTTTTTGCCCGGATGGTCACCGTCACCTCTTCTCGGCACCCTTCCTGCCCCTCTTGGTAGGCTTGGCCGGAGCCTCATCCTTTCCCGCCTTTGTCTCACGCAAACGGTGCTCCTCATTGAGGTGTTCCTCATTGAGCCTGTAGGTTTCCACCTCCTTCTGCAAGGTTTCTATTTCACGCGCCTGGTTGCGGATTGTCGTCAGCAGCGAGTTGAGTTCTTCATTCTCGATCGACATCGGATACTGCTCCTCAACCCTCACTATGAAATCGGCCAGCACGTTCATATAATTGGTGAACGCCTGGTAAGGTGTCTCATACGGGCTGAACAGCGAATGCATCGCCCCGTCGGCCATATGCTTCGTCGACATATAGAACAGATGGTCAGAAGCCTGCAGCCTGCCCCAATCCTGTTTCAACTGACGGTTGTCACTCAATCGCACCCTTTCCGCAACGGAATACAGCTTATTGAAAGCCTCGTTCTGCAACTTGTTGCCAAGCCATGCCGACGTGTCACGCGCCTCGTCGGCCCACGAGATAGGATGCACTATCGAAAGCTCCGCAACGGGCTTCAGCACCTTGATGGCCTCCGAGGGGGTGACGAACTCAACCCCGCGCTCCGCCGCGAAACGCGGCAACGCCTCCAGGAACTGGAAAATACCGCTCTCGCGGTTCTGAAGCTCACCGAATGTCTCCAGATTCATGAACAGATTGAAAATCTGCTCCTCTTTGGGAGTATCAGCAATCCAGCCCACATACTTGTCGGCCGTCAGCGGATACTCACTCCAAGCCGTGTTGGAAAAACGATAAGTGATGTCGTCCGAAAGCTTGTCATTCTTCAGCAGGAGCTTGAGCTTAGGTGCCGATGCAGACGAATAGACATAGTTAGGCGACTTCCACCCCAGAATGTGCTTCGCACCCTCGGTGATGCACCCCTTGAAGCCCATGGCCTGTATTTGCGGCGCAAGCTCATCCGAGTAAATAAGCTCGGAATTGCGGAACACCTTCGGCTTGACACCGAACAATTCCTGGATTTTCTCCGAATGCAACTTAACCTGAATCGAGAACTCCTCTGGGTCGGCAAGCGACGCAAGCGAATGGTCATAAGTCTCCGCAAGGAACTCCACCTTACCCGTGTCGGCAAGCTTCTTCAGCAGGTCAACGAACTCCGGCACATACTGCTCACACTGCTCCAGTGCGACACCGGTGATGGACAATGCGCAACGGAAAGCTCCCTTGGTGTCATTTATCATATGCAGAAGGCTCTCGGCCGCCGGAATATAGCTCCGATGGGCTATGCGCGTGATGATGTCATCATTGGCGAAATCATCATAATAGTAATGGTCGTTACCTATATCAAAAAAGCGGTAACGTTTCAGCCTGAACGGCTGGTGAATCTGAAAATAGAAGCAAATCGCTTTCATATCCTGTTTTGCACTTTTTATTTATTTATTCCAACCCCTTCCTTTCCCATCCTTCCCATCCTTTCCTATTCCCTCCTATCCTCTCCCATTCTTTTTCTTTCCATTCCACCAAGTGGGTTGTCAGAACGGTTCGGCCGGTAGGAGCCGGAGGGGTAAGGATGAGGGAGCGTACTGCGGTACGTGACCGATTCCGCATCCCCTCGGCGACGACCCGGACAGGCCCTTATCACAACCCGCTTAAGTCTACGAGAGAACCTTGTGATATATATCAATCACCTTCTGTCCCGCCTTGTCCCACGTAATCTGGTTGACCTCCGCCAATCCGTCCTCACGCAGCTGACGGTACATCGCCGGATAAGTGATTATTGAATAGATGGCATCGGCCATAGCGTCTATATCCCAGTAGTCGGTCTTGATTACATTGGTCAGGATTTCGGCGCAACCGCTCTGCTTGGAGATGATTGACGGCACACCCATCTGCATCGCCTCCAAAGGTGAAATACCGAAAGGCTCCGACACCGAAGGCATGATGTACACATCCGAAGCCTTAAGCATCTCATACACCTGCTTCCCTTTTTGGAAACCCGGGAAATGGAAACGGTCGGCAATGCCACGGTCTGCGGCAAGCGTAATCATCTTGTCCATCATATCCCCCGAACCGGCCATCACAAAACGCACATTGTGGTCAAGCTTCAGAACCTTTGCAGCAGCCTCCACAAAATATTCCGGACCCTTCTGCATGGTGATGCGGCCCAGGAAAGTCACAACCCTCTCCTTGGGTTTCTTCACTTCCACATCAAGCAGCTCACGGCTAAGAGGCACCACGGCGTTATGCACCGTGGTCACCTTCGACGGGTCGATACCATATTTCTCTATGACAGTCTGGCGCGTCAGATTGCTGACCGTGATGATATGGTCGGCGTTGAGCATCCCGTCACGCTCTATGTTGAACACCGTGGGGTTCACATTGCCGCGCGAGCGGTCATAGTCCGTGGCATGGACATGGATCACCAGCGGCTTGCCCGTCACCTGCTTGGCATGGATCCCGGCAGGATAGGTCAGCCAGTCGTGCGAGTGGATGATGTCACAGGGGACAGCGCGGGCAATCACCCCCGCCACAATCGAATAGTTATTGATTTCCTCAAGGAGATTGTCGGGATAGCGCCCGGAGAACTCTATGCACCCCAGGTCGTTGGTGCGCATATAGTTGAAATCTGCGTATATATTGTCGCGAAGACGGAAATAGAGGTCGGGATCCATCACCTTCCCTATGCGGCTCTCCACATAGTCACGGTTGACATCGCGCCAGGCCACCGGCACCTGCGACGCTCCTATTATATTGGCGAACTCCCGGTCCTCATCCCCCCAGGGCTTCGGTATCACGAAAGTTATATCCATATCGCCACACTCCCACATCCCCTTTGTGAGGCCGTAGCTGGCGGTACCGAGACCACCCAGAATATGGGGCGGGAACTCCCACCCGAACATTAGTGCTTTCATTATCGTGGTATGTGGTTCATGAATCGAATCGTTTTAGGGTGCGGATGGTGCGAAGCACCTCGGCTATGTTGGTGCCATGAGAAATGGCTCCGCGTCCTGCAAAAGGTGGGTTACCGTCGTAGAGCTGCGACAACGAGCCTATGCAACCCTGCGACATCTCCTCCTCGAAACCGATAAGCATACGGTCGATGTAGCTCACTCCGCTGCGTCCGAACACCTTAAGGTAAGCATCCGCGTAGAACCCTATAAGCCATGGCCGGGCCGGGCCGTTGTGCATGGCCTGCTCGCGGTCGTAGGGTGAGCCGAGATAAAACGGACGGTAGCCGTAGCTCTTGGGAGAGAGTGTGCGCAGCCCCTTGGGAGTCAGCAGCTCACGAGTCACCACATCGAGCACACCCTTGCGTTGGCGGCGGTCCAGGGGCGAATGGTCAAGACCGATGGCAATAGCCATGCTCGGACGCACCGACGGGTCGGCATACGTACCCGAAACATAATCATAAAGGTAGCCGTAATCGTTAAGGAACGTGTCCGTGAACGGCTCTTTCATCCTCCCGGCTGTCTCAAGCCATGCCGCACGCCGTTCTCCCAATGCCTCGTTATCCTCGGCAAGGTCGGCGGCAAACATCAGCGCATTATACCACATGGCATTGATTTCAACCAACAGCCCGGTGCGTGGCACAACAGGACGTCCCTCCCACATCGAATTCATCCACGAGGCAGCCTGGAGTGTTCCGTCGGTCCAAACCATGCCGTTATCCTCCACTTTAAGCCTCGGATGACGGTTCGACAGAACGAAATCAACGATATCGGTCACCGTCTGGAGATAACGTTCAGCGGCAGCGGCACGGCCATAAGCCTTGGCATACTGCTGTACAGCCCATACAATCCATCCGGGGATGTCAGGAAGGTCAATGCCATGGATGGTGCGTGAAATGTGCCCGTCGGACATGAAACGATTGAACGTCAGCACTCCCGTTTCCATTATCTCCTCGAAGTCCCCGCGGTGGTCAATGGCGATGGTGTTGCCAGGCAGCGACATGAACGTGTTACGCGCCAGAATCGTTCCCCACGGATAGCCCGAGAGCATGTATTCGTGGTCACCTTTCTTATAATAAAGTTGCTTGGCTGCATTCTTCAGGCAATTGAAGAAGCTTGTGCGGCACGTGCGCGAGGCAATCTCGTTCTCATATAACTTATGAAGGCTGCGTGTGCTCACCTCCGAAAGTCCGGCCGAAAAGATAATCGACTCCCCCTTCTTGATGTTGACCGAGAAATAGCCCGGGACCCAGAGGTCCTCCGTATACGGAACACCACGCTCCATATCCTTGACATACTCGATGTTCCTGTACCAATTGGGGGCGTTCACCCACTCCGGCTTGCGCGTCAGCTGCATGTAGAGCGTCGGATAACCTTCATACAGGCAACAGGCCACCCCGTTCTGGACTGGCTCGCAAGCACTGTTGAGCTTGTCGTTGGCGATACAAAGGGCATTGCTCTCGCGGAACGCCAGGAACGGACGGAACTGAAGCGTAGTCGGCGAGTGAGCCTCAACCAGCGTGTAACGTATAAGCAACCGGTTCTCCTTGGAAATGAAAATCTTCTCCTTCGTAAGGATAACCCCGCCCACACGGTAGGTGGTCCGGGGAACGCTCTCGCAATCGAACTCGCGGATGTACTTATGCCCGTTGGGACTGTACACGCCACCCTGATAACGGTGCAACCCAAGGTTGAACGCCGCCCCATGCTGTATGACAGTCTCGTCAAGCGTCGACAGAAGCACATGTGGCTTGTACTCCTCATCGCCGATTGGCACCACAAGCAACCCGTGCTGCTTACGTGTGTTGCAGCCGACGATTGAGGTGCAGTGATAAGCGCCGGCCTGATTCGTGCGGAGCATCTCTTTGGGTAACGACTGCTCCAGGTTAATCATCAGCTTCTTATCAAACTTTAGATAACTCATTTAGATTTTTGATAATATGTGGTTAGTATTTTTCGTATGATGTGCCTGCCCGTATGCTAAAAAACAATGTTTTTCAACAAATACGGCGCAAAAACTTGCAATAAAAGTCTCATGGTATTATTCAAACAACGAATTTAGTGCGTTTCCATGTATTTCACAAATATTTATTAAATTATTAGCACACTATAACTATTAATAGCCAGCGACCCAGGCCGAACCGGCAATAATCGTCGGCCCGGGCACTGAAGTCATCTTGAAAAAAATCATTTTCTTCTGGAAACGAAAAAACCCCTAATTAACGCCGCGCATTTGTCACTAAGCACCCCCTCAACCACCACTGCACGCGGATGAAAAGGTTTCCGCGCAACCATCGTGGAATAGCCGCGTTTCTCATCCCCCGCACCTATCACAATCCGGGGAATCTGCGCCCATCCTATCGCCCCGGCGCACATCAGGCACGGCTCTACCGTCACATAGAGCGTGCAGTCCGTCAGATACTTCCCCCCCAGCGTCTCCGCCGCAGCCGTTATCGCCTGCATCTCGGCATGAGCCGTCACATCATTGAGCGCCTCAGTCATATTATGCCCGCGCCCCACAATCCTGTCCTTGCACACCACAACCGCCCCGATAGGGATTTCACCGGCCATACCGGCCTTTTCTGCCTCCGCAATAGCCATCCTCATCCACCTTTCATCTGCACTGTCCATCTTCAGCCTCCTATCATACAACTCTTATTATTTCATTCTTTACCGGGAACCACAGGAACCCTTTCGCCCCGGGATAGCCCGCATCTGCAAGCAGACTCACATAATCGCGGACCTGCTCGCGGTAAGCTTCATGGTTGGTGGAGCCGAACTTATAATCGACAACCTCCACAGTCCCGTCCGGGAGCCACACAACCCTGTCGGGGCGGCGCAAGCTACCGGGTGCCGTGAGAGGCCGCTCATTGGCAACCCGCACGAACCCCTCGAACCACCGCTTCACCCTCTCTTCCGACAAAGCTCGCTCAAGCAATTCCCCGCACCGCTCAATCTCCTCCGTCCCAAGACCGTAACGGTATGCCTGTCTTTTCAATGCCACATGCAGGTCCCCCCGGTGCACCACACTGCCAAGCACTTTATGCAGGAATATTCCCCTGTGGCGGTCGTCATTTATATCGAAATCCGTCAGATCCTCGAAATCCATGGAGGCACATATCTCCGAACGATCGTTGACAACATATTCATCCAGCAGGCTGCCGTAATCCACCTCCCCCGGTTCACCTTTCACTATAGCACCCCCGGTATCAGCACCTCTGTCATCTGTCACTTTATTGGTCGGAGCCCCCAGGGTGAACTCCAGTTCACCGTCCGCACGTTCATGCAGACCGCCGTCGAGCGGCAAAAGCCACCGCATGGCCTCATCCGGCAATCCGCAATGCCGCAGATGTTCTGGCGTCATCTCCCGCAAGCCTTGCAACAGGTGGTCACTGAACAGCATAACCGTATCCTTGCGCGTGGACTTAGGCGGATAAGTAGCCATTCTGTCCACATACACACAAAGCTCCCTGACCGCACGCGTGAACGCCACATACGCCACATTGAGCGCATCCGTTTTCTGTTCCGTCTCCCACTCCTGCGCATCACTGCGCAACGCCTCCATCTCCTTGTTTGAACCCTTGTTGGGCAAAGGCATCAACGGCGGCACGCAATCCGGGTCAATCCCGGGAAAATACTTGCTGTCGAGCCGGTACCACGAAATGCTCTTGACCATCGCCGAATGATACTTAACAAGCGGGTCGGAGCAATAGGGCAGATGCACACACTCATACTCAAGCCCCTTGGCCTTGTGGATGGTCAGAACATTGATTGCGTCCAGCCCCTCCGGGGCCGACACATTCGTAGTCGACCCACAACGGTCCCACCATTGCAGGAAAACGTTCAGGTTGTTCTCCCCACGCTCCGAGAAATCCATCACGAGATCCTGGAAAGCCGTTATGAAAACATTCTCACGCCTGCGGGCATCTGCCGTAAGGAATTTCCCGATTATTCGCTCCGTCATGGCCTGTAGCGTCGGACTGTCCATCTCCGCAAGGCGTTGGATTTCGGCATCTATCTCCATCTGGAGCGCATCGCCGCTCTCATTCATAGGCAGCGATGTAGCCGCAACTGCTCGCGCAAGTGCCTCACGGTCAGTCAGGGTGCGCATAACGGCGTTCCCCGCCTCATCCCTCACAACGTTACCGGCCTCGTCGGTGGCCTCCACCTGGTCGAAACGACACATCTCGAACCGATGCAGCAGCCTGTAGCGCCGATACGCAGGATTGACCTCCCTCACAGGCCGCCCGTCACCGTCAAGCTCCCCTCCGGGCTTAGTCACCATCATGGGCTGGGTGGCCAACCGCAGCACATTAACTATCATCCTCACCGCCGGTGAAAGGCTTATCTCCATCGAATCGGCCGACACCACAGGCAACACACCGTGATGCCATTCCGGGTCATGTTCCATCGCCTCCATCAGCCGTGTTATCACAGCTTTACCTTGGCTTCGTTTCCTCACAAGCACAGCTATGTCCCTGGGGCGGTAGCCCGACGAAAGCTGGCGGTCAATCTCCCTCACCATCCTGTCGAGCTGAACAGAAGCCAGATCTGACTCCTCCCCCTCCCCGTCAGCACCCGCTCTCAGAGCAGTCGGCAGGAACGAGACCTTCACATATCCGTGGAAATCGGCGTGCTTCGCCGGAATCCGTTGTATCAGCCCCGCATATGTACGCGTCACCGCCCCATCATCCCTGCCGTCGAGCTGCCGGGCGAGCGAATGGAACAAAGTGTTGTTGAACCGCACCACCTCCGCCGAACTGCGCCAGTTGCAATTGTCCGAAATGTCGGCTCCGAGCAGTTGCAACGCACCGGGGAAACGCCCGTTCACAAGCCCCTCCACCCGGGTCCCTAACAACTGCGGGTCGGAATTGCGGAAACGGTAGATACATTGTTTCTCGTCACCGATAATCAGATTGTCATTGCCACGGCTAAGGCTCTCCAGCACCAGGGGCTTGAGATTCTCCCATTGCATCTGCGAAGTGTCCTGGAACTCGTCGATGAGATAATGGCGTATCGCGTTGCCCATCCGCTCGTAAATGAACGGGGTCTCATCCTCGCTGATGATGCGTCGCAGAAGGTCGTTGGTGTCCGACAGAAGCAGCGTGTCGTTCTGGCGGCGGTAATCCTCCAAATGCCGGTGCACCATCCCGAAAAGACCGAGCTGGAACACCCACGTGTACATATATTTGTAAAACGCCATCCTGTCGGCAAGCTCTATTGCCGCCGATAACGCCTCAACGATTGCGCGCCGCATCCCCTCGGGCGGGTTCGCCCCCTTTTTGAAGCACGCATCCGAATCTTCGGCCCCGCGGCGGCAAGTGTCGTTTGGCGCCTTTGAGAAATCGCCCGTCCCATATAGGCGCAACGCATCGGCGACAAGCTTCTTCACCGTGCCGTCGGCCATATCGGCCGCACGGCGGCACAATCCCGCAACATGCCCGCGCACCTCATCCGACAGCCCTGAAGGGGATATCGCCTGCGAGAACCGCTCTATCCTCGACGGCTCTGACAGATAATCGTCGATGGCCGCACGATTGATTTTGTATTTCTCATTGAAAAACATCCCCATGTCGGAAATCAGACCGGCGTTGACCGACGATGTTTGCGAAAGCAGGTTGAAGCTCCTCCCCTCCGATACCATCGACATCATGTACTGGTGCAGCCATCGTTCCAGATACAGCCGCCTGTGCCGCTCATCCTCGTTGCCGTCACCGGAATTTATCGACGACAGCATCTTCCCCACCGCAACCGCAAGCGGATACTTGTCGTCAATCTCCACATTATGATTCGCAGGCAGCTCAAGCTCCCGCGTGAAAGTGTTGAGAACCCGCTGGAAAAACGAGTCTATCGTGCTGACGTTGAACCACGAGAAATTGTAGAGCACATCGGCCAACGCCCTCCGCGCATGTTCGCGCAACGTCCCCTCGTCGGTATCGAACTCCCGCATGAAATCCCCCAGGTAAGGGCTTTCCCCTCCCCCGTCCGCACCCGCAAGCGAGGCAAGCTCGCTGATGATGCGTGAAGTCATCTCCTCCGTCGCCTTGTTGGTGAAAGTAACCGCAAGAATCTCCCCGTGAGCCTTCGGCTTCATATACCCGTACGAACCCAGCGGGCGCAGCCTGTACCGCTCCCCGCGCTTCTCCCCAAGAAGCAACTTAAGATACTCCCTTGTAAGCGCATATGTCTTCCCCGACCCGGCCGAAGCCTTATGTATCTTCAACATCTCACATTCATTCCAAATTAATTCCCCAACCACTCCCGCTATACCCCATCAAATTTAACAATTTTTCCGCAACCACAAAAATCCCTAACTATTCAGCTGTCTAAACTATTTGGTTGCCAGCAAAGTGTAGGGATGCACCGTGGTGCATCCGCTGCAAAAGCGGGGTTTGCATACAGTAAAGGGCTGCACCACGGTGCAGCCCTTTATCAGTATATTTGCGAACGCTATCCGTTCGTAGCTGCGTAGCGACCCGCTCAACCAAGCGGCACACCGGGGCGTTACAATTAAAAACGGGGGAGTGTGGATTTTTTTTAGTAACTTTGCCACATCATCACGCGACCAATGATTGAAAGAATCGTAATCATCGACAGTGCCGACCCGGTGAGCTTCTACGGGGTGAACAACTCCAACATGCAGCTTATCCGCAACCTCTTCCCCAAACTGCGCATGGCGGCTCGAGGCTCCGTCATAAAGGTCATCGGCGACGATGCCGAGACCTCCGAATTCGAGAAAAAAATCAAGGAACTCGAAGCATACTGTGCCAAATACAACAAACTCTCCGAGGAGGTGATTCTCGACATCATGAAAGGGGAAACGCCCAACGAGGCGCGCCCCGACGGCGTGATAATCTACGGAGTCAACGGCAAGCCCATCTCGGCACGCACCCCCACCCAGCAGCAGTTGGTGCAGACTTTCCAGCATAACGACCTTACTTTCGCACTCGGCCCGGCCGGAACGGGGAAAACCTATGTGGCCATAGCACTCGCCGTAAAGGCTCTGAAGAACCGCGAGGTGAAAAAAATCATCCTTTCGCGTCCAGCTGTGGAGGCAGGCGAGAAACTCGGATTCCTGCCCGGCGACATGAAAGATAAAATCGACCCCTATCTGCAACCGCTCTACGATGCACTGGAGGACATGATTCCAGCAGCGAAGCTCAAGGAATATATGGAGACGAAGGTGATACAGATAGCTCCGCTGGCATTCATGCGCGGACGCACCCTCAACGACGCCGTCATCGTGCTCGACGAGGCACAGAACACCACAACCCACCAGATAAAGATGTTCCTGACCCGCCTGGGTGTCAACGCCAAGATGATTATCACCGGCGACGCAACCCAGATTGACCTGCCGCGCTCCGTCTCCTCCGGGCTGATCCAGGCTCTGCGCATCCTGCATGAAATACCGGGGATCGGCAAGGTCGAGTTCGGCAAAAAAGATATAGTGCGCCACCAGCTGGTGCAGCGCATCGTCGAAGCCTACCAGGCCTACGACGAGGCCTCCCGCCGCGAGGGATCACCCGGTGCAGTGGAGCCGCCACGTGCGGACGGCTTGTAACATCACCCGCCAGACAACAAGAAACACAACCTCCGATACAAACAACCCAATCATTATCATTCTCATGGCAACGTTAACCCGTACCGATTTCAACTTCCCCGGCCAGACGGCAGTGTATCACGGCAAAGTGCGCGATGTCTACTCCGTAGCCGACGGCCTGCTGGTGATGGTGGCCACCGACCGCATCTCGGCATTCGACGTAATCCTCCCCAAAGGGATACCTTACAAAGGGCAAGTGCTCAATCAGATTGCATCGCAGTTCCTTGAAGCCACAGCCGACATTGTACCCAACTGGCGGCTCGCAACCCCCGACCCCATGGTCACCGTGGGTTACCGCTGCGAAGGGTTCCCGGTTGAAATGATTATACGCGGCTACCTCACCGGCAGCGCATGGCGCGAATATGCCGCAGGCAACCGCACCCTCTGCGGCGTGACCCTCCCCGAGGGTATGCGCGAGAACGAGCGGTTCCCCCAGCCCATCATAACCCCCACCACCAAGGCCGCCGAGGGACACGACGAGAACATCTCGCGCGAGGAAATCATAGCCCAGGGGCTTGTCAGCAGAGAAGACTACGCACAGATGGAGGCCTACACCCGCGCCCTGTTTGCACGCGGCACCGAGATGGCCGCCGAAAAAGGGCTTATATTGGTCGACACGAAATATGAGTTCGGCAAGCGCGACGGCAAAGTAATCCTCATCGACGAGATACACACCCCCGACTCATCGCGCTACTTCTATGCCGATGGCTATGAGGAGCGGTTCGAAAAAGGATTGCCGCAGCGCCAGCTCTCCAAGGAATTCGTGCGCCAGTGGCTCATCGACCATGGCTTCATGGGCAAGGAGGGACAACAGGTGCCGGAAATGACCGAAGAATTCTGTAACGAGGTGTCGGAACGTTACATCGAACTGTACGAACACATCACAGGACGCAAATTCGAGAAAGCCCCCGAGGAACACCTCGCCGACCGCATCTCCGCCAATGTGCTTTCCTGCCTCGGACAGCTTTCAAAATAAACCCAGCACCGCATGACCCCCGAAAACGTCAAGCCCTACGACAGCAGCCGCCCGAAGACCGAGCAAGTGGAACAGATGTTCGATTCCATCGCTCCGGCCTACGACTTCATGAACAGGATGATGACCTTCGGCATCGACAAACTGTGGCGAAAGCGCGCGGTCAACATGGTGAAGGCGCGCTCCCCCCAACGGATTCTCGACGTTGCCACAGGCACCGGCGACCTTGCCCTGCGGTTATGCCGCAGCATCCCCGGTGCCACGGTCACCGGGATTGACCTTTCAGAGGAAATGCTCCACATCGGCGCAGAGAAAATCCGTGCCGCCGGAATGGACAGCCGCATCACGCTCGCCAAAGCCGACTGCCTCGCGCTCCCGTTCGATGACGGAAGTTTCGATGCTGTCACGGTTGCCTACGGAGTGCGAAATTTCGAGAACCTATCCAAAGGCTATGCCGAGATGACACGTGTACTGCGCCCCGGAGGCATGTTATGTGTAATCGAACTGGCAGTCCCTACGCAACGCCTGGTGCTCCCGTTCTATAATATATATACCCGCAGGGTAATCCCGGCCATAGGCCACCTCGTCTCATCCGATACCCGCGCCTACAGCTATCTGCCCGCATCGATAGCGGCAATGCCACAGGGCACACGGATGCTTTCGCTGATGGAACATGCCGGCCTGGCAAACGCACGTCTCAAGACATTCACTTTCGGCACATGTGCAGTCTACACGGCCCAGAAGCCCGATTAGAGCCATTATGGCACACCTTTCCCGGCACTTTGACTTATTTTTAGTGAAAACGCTATGCGCAATTATAAAAATACGTTAAAATGGGGGGGTGATTATTGCGTATCTTAGAAATAATGGCTTCCTTTGTATGTGTGTTTTTCATAGTATTAGATTAAGATAAAGGTTTAAAGGAAAAAGGTCGTCGTGATGACGACCTTTTTTTATTTGCCCTGGGGCCTGTTTTCCCATCCATCAGCCGTCCCCTCCCACCCATTCCGCCGACTGATGCGAAATAACAGTGCCAGTTGCAAAACCCCGGTTGAACCATTAAAAAAAGATACCCAAAAGTTAAAATATACCCCAAATTTCGCCCGGCTACGTCAAGAACGGCGGTTCCAGGTTTTGGTCCGCACCATCTGCCGGAATATATGTTGCGGTGGTGTGGAATGGCTCTCACAGAGAACGCAGACGGCACAGAGGTTTGCGTGCGGACAAGAGATTTAATGATAAATCCCAAAGGCTGGATGAACATTTATGGAAATTCTGCGGATTCTGCGAGAGAATTTTGCAGAAGAGTTTCCCGCAGATGGCGCAGAGATCTGCGCCCAGTGAGGGGACAGGCATAGAACAGCAAGGATGATGTGGTGAAATATAGTTTGACAACCGCTTTTTACATCGACCCTGTATGCGCCGACACGAAACAACGGGATGCCAAACAGAGTTAAAGAGTTACAAATCCGTTAAAACCCAAGGCCATCCCAAAAAAAATGCGTAATTTCGCATATTAAAAACGCTTACGCAAATAACAAACTCAAGAACACCAATTTCTCAAAACAACATAATTACAGATTATGAGTAACGAAAAAAAATTCCTCACCTGTGATGGCAACCAGGCCGCCGCGCATATCTCGTATATGTTCAGCGAGGTGGCTGCGATTTATCCCATCACACCGTCGTCGACCATGGCGGAATACGTGGACGAATGGGCAGCGGCAGGCCGTAAGAACATCTTCGGCGAAACCGTGCTCGTGCAGGAGATGCAATCGGAAGGTGGCGCCGCAGGTGCCGTTCACGGCTCTCTCCAGGCAGGTGCCCTCACCACCACCTATACCGCCTCGCAAGGCTTGTTGCTGATGATTCCCAACATGTATAAAATCGCGGGCGAACAGCTCCCCTGCGTCTTCCACGTGTCGGCACGAACCATCGCATCCCATGCCCTTAGCATTTTCGGCGACCATCAGGACGTTATGTCTGTACGCCAGACGGGCTTCGCGATGCTCTGCGAAGGCTCGGTGCAGGAGGTTATGGACCTCTCCGGCGTTGCCCACCTTGCGACAATCAAATCCTCGATACCTTTCGTGAACTTCTTCGACGGCTTCCGCACCTCGCACGAGATTCAGAAAATCGAACTGCTGGAGCAGGAACAGCTCGCCCCGCTGCTCGACCGCGAGGCTCTCGCCCGTTTCCGTCAGCACGGCCTCACCCCGCAGGCACCCGTTTCGCGCGGCATGGCCGAGAACGGCGACGTTTTCTTCCAGCACCGCGAAGCCTGCAACACGACCTATGAGAATGTCCCGGCAGTTGTGGAGGAATACATGAACAAGATTTCCGAAATCACCGGCCGCAAGTACGGTCTGTTCAACTACTATGGCGCAGAGGACGCAGAGCGTGTGATCATTGCCATGGGTTCAGTGACACAGGCTGCCCAGGAGGCCATCGACTCGCTCCTTGAAAAGGGTGAGAAAGTGGGTCTGGTGTCGGTTCACCTCTACCGTCCGTTCTCGGCCAAGCACTTCCTCGCCGCTGTTCCCGCCACAGCCAAGCGTATCGCCGTGCTCGACCGCACCAAGGAACCCGGGGCCAACGGCGAACCTCTGTTCCTCGATGTCAAGGAATGCTTCTACGGCAAGGAGAACGCCCCCCTCATCGTAGGCGGCCGCTACGGTCTCGCTTCAAAGGACACCACACCGGCACAGATTATCGGTGTGTTCGAGAACCTCGCCCTCCCCATGCCCAAAGACCACTTCACCGTGGGCATTGTGGACGACGTGACCTTCACGTCGCTCCCCCTCCCTGAAGAGGTTGCCCTGGGTGACAAGAGCACCTATGAGGCTAAGTTCTATGGCCTCGGTGCCGACGGTACCGTGGGTGCCAACAAGAACTCCATCAAGATTATCGGTGACAACACCAGCAAGTATTGCCAGGCATATTTCGCCTACGACTCGAAGAAATCGGGCGGTTTCACCTGCTCGCACCTCCGTTTCGGCGATGCTCCCATCCGCTCTACCTATCTGGTCAACACCCCCAACTTCGTGGCATGTCACGTACAGGCTTACCTGCACATGTACGACGTTACCCGCGGTCTGCGCGACAACGGCACGTTCCTTCTCAACACAATCTGGGAGGGTGAGGAGCTGGCCAAGAATCTTCCCGCCAAGGTGAAGAAATATTTCGCCGACCACAACATCACCGTCTACTACATCAACGCCACCAAGATTGCGCAGGAAATCGGCCTGGGCAACCGCACCAACACCATTCTCCAGAGCGCGTTCTTCCGCATCACCGAGGTGATTCCCGTCGACCTGGCGGTGGAGCAGATGAAGAAATTCATCGTCAAGAGCTACGGCAAGAAGGGCCAGGATGTGGTCGACAAGAACTATGCGGCAGTTGACCGCGGAGGCGAATACAGCAAACTCGACGTTGACCCCGCATGGAGCAACCTCCCCGTAGAGGCTCCCGCACCCAACGACGACCCCGAGTTCATCAACAAGATTGTGCGCCCCATCAACGCCCAGGACGGCGACCTGCTGAAGGTTTCCGACTTCAGCGAACGTCCCGACGGCACATGGGACAACGGCACAGCCGCCTATGAAAAGCGCGGTGTGGCAGCGTTCGTTCCACAGTGGCTTGAAGAGAACTGTATCCAGTGCAACAAGTGCGCTTACGTATGCCCTCACGCTGCAATCCGTCCGTTCGTGCTTGATGCCAACGAGATGAGCGCAGCTCCTTTCGCCGAAGGAGACACCATCCCCGCAATCGGCAAGCAGTTCACCGGAATGCGTTTCATGCAGGCCGTCGATGTGCTCGACTGCCTCGGCTGCGGCAACTGCGTTGACGTTTGTCCCGGCAAGAAGGGTGTGAAAGCACTTGAAATGAAGCCTCTCGAAACACAGCTCGAGGTGCAGAAGGAATGGGAATACTGCGTTAAGGATGTGGCTTCCAAACAGGATCTCGTTGACATCACAGCCAACGTGAAGAACAGCCAGTTCGCAACCCCGCTCTTTGAATTCTCGGGAGCATGCTCGGGCTGCGGCGAAACTCCTTACGTGAAACTCATCAGCCAGCTGTTCGGCGACCACGAAATGGTGGCCAATGCAACGGGCTGCTCGTCGATTTACTCCGGCTCTGTGCCCTCGACTCCCTATACCACCAACTTCCGTGGCCACGGCCCGGCATGGGCCAATTCACTGTTCGAGGACTTCGCAGAGTTCGGCCTCGGCATGACCATCGCCAACGAGAAGATGCAGCTGCGCCTGGAAGACCTGATGAAGCGCGCCACACAATGCGAAAAATGCTGCGATGAAATCAAGGCACAGGCCACCAAGTGGCTTGAGAACCGCGAGAGCGCAACCGCAACCCGCGAGGTATATGAAGCAATCGTTCCCCTCTGCGAAGCTTGCGGATGCGACATCTGCAAAGGCATCCTCGACCTCAAGAACTTCATCGTAAAGCGCAGCCAGTGGATTATCGCCGGCGACGGCGCAGCCTACGACATAGGTTTCGGCGGTCTCGACCATGTTCTGGCCTCGGGTAAGAATATCAACATCATTGTGCTCGACACCGAGGTTTACTCCAACACCGGTGGCCAGGCATCGAAGGCAACCCCCATCGGTGCAATCGCCAAGTTCGCAGCCGCGGGCAAGCGCGTGCGCAAGAAAGACCTCGGCCTCATCGCCACCACCTACGGCTACGTTTACGCAGCACAGGTTGCCATGGGCGCCGACAACGCGCAGACCCTCAAGGCCATCCGCGAGGCCGAAGCCTACGACGGCCCGTCGATCATCATCGCCTACTCCCCCTGTATCAACCACGGGCTCCGCGCAGGCATGGGCAAATCGCAGCATGAGGAGGCAGAGGCCGTTGCATGTGGCTACTGGCACCTGTGGCGTTACAACCCCGCCCTGGAAGCCGAAGGGAAGAACCCCTTCACGCTCGACAGCAAGGAACCGAACTGGGACGAGTTCGAGAACTTCCTCAAGGGTGAGGTGCGCTACGCATCGGTGATGAAGCAGTATCCCGCCGAGGCCGCCGAGCTGTTCGCAGCCGCCAAGGACAATGCCCGCTGGCGTTACAACAACTACGTGCGCCTCTCCCGCGAGCAGTGGGGAACCACCGGCGAAGGCACTCCCGAAGTGAAATAATGACAATACATTCCCCTGCCCTGACGGCAGGAACATAACCTGAAACGACGCCCCGAATCCAATGTGGATTCGGGGCGTCGTTTTTAACACCAAACAAACGCAGTAGAGACGCCCCGTGCGGGCGTCTTGCAACGTCAAGCACTGCTTACATGGACATTACCGAATCATGAAAGGCTACAAGACACCCGCACGGGGTGTCTCTACCGCGTTGGATGGCGGTTATTCCACAATGTCAATGTGCTATTTCTGTTGAAGGCGACCGAACGGCTTTCCAAAGGCCGGTTGGCCGGGGTTGTAATGGAATGCCACTACAGGCGGTGCAAATGCCTTGCCAAAGGGCATCTCCCGTTTGACGGATGCCTTTCCCGGAGGCATCCTGCGGGAACGCAGCCCGCTTTCCAAAGGCGTAGCTACGTTATTCCCGCCGATGCAAAATTATCGCCTATTCGCCACGGTCTGTTGCCCTGAAAATCCGAATATTTACATTCCTCCTTGTCCATAAGGGATTAATCCATATCTTTGGGGGTGAATTCAACTCATATATATATGTCGAGAGTATTCTTCATCACTCTTCTAATATTCAATGTGTCAAATTCAAACACACTCTTGAATCATGAAACAGATAGACAAAGCGACTGAACGAAAACTTTACTGGCTGTTCACGCCAATGGCACTTGTTGTGGCAGCACTGATATTGGATCTATGGCTCGGTGTGAATCTGAATTTCCTGTCATGGTGCTACCCCGCTATCCTCGGCTCCGCCTTGATAGTATTCACCGGTTTTGCCATAGCAGCCATCAGGCAAAAATGCTGGGGTGAACTTGCCATAGCTTTGTTCATGGCCATTTTCATGCTCCTGAACATGAGCAACTTTTTTGTTGACCTATTGCTGCCGGGGCATTGACCACACATGTCCGCTACCACTTAATGCCCCAACATCCGCGCACAGCCCCATCTTGCAATGAACAACATTAAATGAACACGGCATTCTGTCACCATGGCAACAAAACTATGACACCCGTGGTGAATAATGATAGACAAAAGACATACCGATATTACCGCCAATCGGTCGACTGCCATATTTTTTAGCAACCCTGCAATTCACGATTTCCATAATTCGCCGAAAAGTTGTAACTTTGGCACATCCGAAACCACCAGTTCCGAAACCCGAATTTCGGAACTGGCGGTTTCGGACACACAACCACACGCAACAAAAAACTTCCTAACAACAGTTTATGATTTTCTTCGACAGAACCAATGAAATAGCGACGCTCTTAGAAATCGAAGAACTATCGCATGAAAACGCTCAATTCACCATTGTAACAGGAAGACGACGCATAGGGAAGACAGCGTTGGTTTTAAAAGCATACGAACACATTCCAATTGTCTATTTTTTCATTTCCCGTAAACCTGAAACGGAATTATGCATTGAGTTCCAGCATGAAATCGAAAACAAAACCGGCATAAAAATGATGGGGCAGGCAAACCGGTTTGTGGAATTGTTTGAAGGCATAATGAACCTTGCCCAAACACGCCCAATAACATTATTCATTGACGAGTTTCAGGAATTTTTACGTGTCAACCCATCCGTGTTCAGTGAGATGCAACGGATATGGGACCTCAATCACAATAGGTCTAACATCAATCTTGTGGTGTGTGGCTCGGTAAGTTCGCTAATATCAAAAATATTCACCGACAGGAAAGAACCGCTGTATAACCGGCAAACAAGATTTATGAGAATAACCCCTTTCAAGCCAAATGTGCTGAAAGAAATCATGGGCTATTACCATCCTGATTACACTTCGGATGACCTCCTCACCCTATATACCCTAACAGGAGGTGTAGCGAAATATGTTCAATTGATGATTGACAGCAAAAGCTACACCCGGGTAAAAATGCTTAAATACATTTTCCGCAGCGACTCGGTGTTCCTTCCCGAGGGGAAGTCGGTATTAATCGAAGAATTCGGGAACGAGCACACCGTCTATTTCGCCATCCTTGCAGCCATTGCATCAGGAAAAACCAAACGCAACGAAATCGAGGAAACGATAGGCAAAGAAGTTGGAGGATACTTATCAAGACTGGAAAATGATTACAACATCATAACCCGCCGACAGCCACTATTTGAGAAAACGCGTACTAAAAATGTTCGATATTTTCTTAATGACAACTTCTTTTCGTTCTGGTTCCGTTTCATCTACCGTTATTCCTACATGCTTGAAGTAGAAGCCTATGACCAACTACTTGAAATCACTTCACGCGACTTCGATGTGTTCAGCGGCGTGATGCTTGAGCGTTATTTCAGAGAAATGCTGACGGCATCACACAAGTACACCCGTATCGGCGGATGGTGGGACCGCAAAGGAGAAAATAAAATTGACATAATTGCCGTAGACGAGATTAATCGCAAAGCCGATTTCTATGAGGTTAAGCGTAATCCCTCGAAAATTTCATTGTCACAGCTTCAACGGAAAGTCAATGTGTTCATGGCCGGCACACATGAATTACAGGGCTATTCAGTAGCGATACATGGGCTGTCGATGGACGACATGTAACGCCTAATAATATGTTCCTCGGGCAAATATCAAAATAATTTCGGCAAGTTACTTATTGATAGTTTTTGTGTAACTTTACATTTTAATTATCAACTTTAATTCAAGACTAAGGACAGACAGGATATGGGAAAGAAGGTTGTGGAGACGCCGCTGATGAAGCAGTATTTCGAGATGAAGCAGAAGCACCCCGATGCAGTGCTGCTATTCAGGGTAGGCGATTTCTACGAGACTTTCTGCGATGATGCCATCACGGCATCGGAGATTCTTGGCATCACGCTGACGCGCCGGGCCAACGGATCGGCCTCGTCGATAGAGCTGGCGGGATTCCCCCACCATGCGCTCGACACATACCTGCCCAAGCTTGTGCGGGCGGGCAAGCGTGTGGCCATCTGCGAACAGCTGGAAGACCCGAAGCTCACCAAGAAGCTGGTGAAGCGTGGCATCACGGAGCTTGTCACCCCGGGGGTGGCGATGAACGACAATGTCCTTGACCACCGCGAGAACAACTTTCTGGCGGCGTTGCATTTCCCCAAGAACCAGGGGAAGGGGTGCATCGGGGTGGCTTTCCTGGATATATCCACCGGGGAGTTCCTGACAGCCGAGGGGACTGCGGAATATGTGGACAAGCTATTGGGCAATTTCTCCCCGAAAGAGGTGCTTGTGGAGCGCGGCAACAAGCAGCGCATCGACGAGTGCTTCACGGGGCGTTACCTTGCTTTCGAGCTTGAGGACTGGATTTTCACCGACCAGTCGGCGATGGACAGGCTTCTGAAGCAGTTCGAGACCTCATCGCTCAAAGGGTTCGGCATCAACAATATGCCATCGGCCATCATAGCATCGGGAGCAATCCTGCATTACCTTGACATAACGAAACATACGCGCACGGGGCATATATCACGCCTTAGCCGAATAGAGGAGGACACGTTCGTGCGCCTCGACAAATTCACCATCCGCAATCTCGAGCTGCTCCATTCGCTCGGAGAGGACGGCAAAAGCCTCCTCGATGTGATTGACCGCACGGTCAGCCCTATGGGGGCGCGCATGTTGCGCCGGTGGATCACGTTCCCGCTGAAGGACCCGCAGAAAATCAACGGCCGTCTCGACGCGGTTGAATATTTTTTCAAACACCCGGAGGAGAGGGATGCGCTACGCGAGCACCTGGAACGCATCGGCGACCTCGAACGCCTCATAGCCAAGGTGGCGGCAGCCCGAATCACCCCTCGCGAGGTGGTGCAGGTGCGCAATGCCCTCACTGCGGTGGAACCGATAAAGGCCACATTGGAGAGCGCGGACTGCGCCCCTCTCAAAGCCCTCGGGGAGCAGCTGAACCCCTGCACGCTCATGCGCGACCGCATCGCGGCCGAAATCGTTGACGACGCTCCCAACCAGCTCAACCGGGGCAACGTGATCAAGCCGGGGGTCGACGCGGAACTTGACCAGTTGCGCGAGATAGCCTACCAGGGGAAGGACTACCTGCTGCGCATACAGAGGCGGGAGGTCGAGGCAACGGGCATCCCGAGCCTCAAGATAGGCTACAACAATGTGTTCGGCTATTACATCGAGGTGACCAACACCCACAAGGATAAAGTGCCGCCGCAATGGATACG
>WSMN01000051.1 GCA_013316535.1 Muribaculaceae bacterium
GTATCGGGTTTGCCTTCGGCATAGAGGAGGTCGTTGTACTGCCTGACGGCTTCGCACAGCTCCTTATAGATGCCCCGCACTTCGCTCTCCATGAACGGGGGTGTCAGGTGCGATTGCAGCGTCGCATACGAGCGGCGCTTGGCTATCATTCCCTCGCCGACATCGCCAATAGAGTAGACATAGAGGTGCGGCACCGCACCCACCAGCGCATCAGGCCAGTCGTTGCCGCACAATGCGGCCTGCTTGCGGGGCGTGAACTCCAGCGAGCCGTGCGTGCCGAAATGAATCATCACGTCGGCGCCGAAGCCGTACCGGGACCAGAGGTAGGAGGCGATGTAGGCGTGAGGGGGTGCGGCATCCGTGCCGTGCACGATGGCGAAATCATCGTCACCCGCACCTGCGGCCAGCTGCGGCAGCAGCACGACATTGCCCAAGTCCACACGGGGCAGCGCCAGCTCGCCCTGTTCGTTAGATATATAGGAACCCGGGAACTCGCCGTCGAGTGCCTTGACCTCCGCCATGCGTTCGGGCCGTATCGCTGCGGCCGTCCATTCGGCGTACTTCTGTGCCGAAATCAGTTCGGAATTGCCGTTTTTCAGGAATTCGGCTTTGGCACCTCCGGCATAGGCATTGAACACGGCTCCCTGACGCTGGATGAGCCGCTCCAGTTCCTCGGCCGATGCAGGCAGGTTCTCGATGCGGTAGCCCTCTCGCTTCATTTTGACCAGCAGGTTGTGGAGCGACGGGGCGACCTCCATGCCAGCCGCTGTCAGCGCGTTCTGTCCCGGTCCTTTGTAGTAGTAAATGACCACACGCTTCTCGCTGTTGGGTTTGCTTTGCAGGCCGATGTGGCGGTTTACGGTCTCGACGAATGTTTCCAGACGTTCGGGGATGGCGTATGCCTGTTGCAGCCCCTCGTCGTCAATACGGTGGCCGAAGAGCGCATACGGGCGTATGGCTCCGTCGATTTCGGGCATGACGATGCTTTGCGACAGGAAGCCGCCGTTCATTCCCATCTTATCGTCCTCCCACTCATCGACCGGACGGTTGACGTTCAAGGGAGCGAACAGCGGAATGTTTTTCTTCGTGAGATAGTCCACCATATAGTCGCCCATGCGTCCGTGAGCCATGTTGATGACGGCCGAGGGGCGTATCGAATCCGCCTGACCGTTTCGCACCGCCGCCTGCATGTCGCGGACGCAGTAGACGGTGTTACCCGTCTTTTCCAGCGCGGCGACCAGTCCTTCCGGCTCTCCCATCTGCCCTGTGAGGATAATGCGCGGGGCGTTCTTTTTCATCAGGCCGTGCTTGCGCAGGAAGGCCTCGTATTCGGCTATGCTGCCGAAATCCGTCTGCTCGTCTTCGGGGTTTGCCGGGTCGATGTGGTAGAACTGCTTCCGTTCCCGTTCGAGCGGGCCATCGGGCTCTTCGCTGTCGAAGGTCTTGCCGTCGATGTTGCGGCGGATGAAGGAGAGCATGTTGCGGTAGTTGCGGCGTCCTCCGGCGCTGAGGTAGCCTTTGATTGAGGCAACGGTGGCGGAGTCGGCCGAAACGATATTATTGTCGGGGTTGGTGGCCATCGTTGTGATGACGGTTAGCCCGTTATCGGCGGCACGCTGTATGGCTGCGCGCTGGTCGGCTGTGATGCGCAGACCCATGCCGTTGATCAGCACCACATCGTACTTGCCGAGACGGTCAAGTTCCTCCACGTCGAGCGCGGAGAGGCTGATGCGGCTGTTGTCGTTGGATTTGGCAATCTGGCCGAGCGTGATGACCTGATAGTTTACAAAGGCGATGCGCGTGGCGGAGAACCAAACGTTCCACATCGCCACGCCCGCCACGACGACGAGCAGGGCGATTCCCGCCCAAAGGATTATCTTTCGTTTCATATCGGTGTCTCTATTTTCTTCTTAAGTAAGTCGTGGAAATTATTTTATATTATCGGGGAGCATTATTTCAGTCGGGTTGTCCTCGAAGATAAGGGAGTGTAGCGAGCTACACGACCGAAGATGAGAGGGAAAACCAGCGAAATAATGCCGCCGATAATATAAAGCGTTCATGATTCCTTTATGAGTAATAATTTTCATGACTTACTTAAACATTTGTTCTATGTCGAGCGACAGACCCGCCGAGCAGGTGGTTCCAGTCGTAGCCGGAGAGTTGCTGTAATAGTAGCGGGGACGGTAGTTGAAGAGGTTGTCCACGGCGAGCGTGACGTTCACACCACGCCATACCCGCTGCGAGAGGCTCAGCTTCCATATTGTGTATCCCGGATAGGTCTGCTTCTCTGTTTTCTCGTATGAGGTGATTTCGGTATAGACATCAGTGGTCACCTTCGAGAGGTAACGTCCGGAGAGTGCAACGCTCAGGCCGTAATTCTTCCAGTCCTTGTCATAGGCGATGCGGGCGGTCGCGGTATGCGGCCGTGTCGAGGAGAGCATCGGCTCGCCCTTTCTGATGTGCTCGTAGGTGCAGGCATACGACAGGCGCCATGATATGCCGCAGGGGTAGCGGCCCGACGCGTTGGCGTCTACTCCGGCCACTTGCAGACGCGACATGTTGGTGTACACCTGCCCGCCCAGCGCCTGGTTCCACGCCGTGGTGATGCGGTCGTCGACGATGTTGTAGAATCCGGTGACCGTCAGGTTGTGCCGTCCCTTCATGTATTCGGCCGAGAGCGAGAAGTTGTGGCTCGACTCGGGCCGCAGGGCGGGGTTGCCGTAAATCATGAAGATGTTGCCCATGTAGAAGTTCATATACATCTCCTTGAGCGTGGGTGCCCGGAAGCCTCCGGCATACGAACCGCGCAGGGAGCAGCTGCCCAACTTGTACATAAGTCCCAGTTTCGGGGAGAGGTGCGTGAGTTTCGTTTCCGAGAACCAGTCGAGGCGCAGTCCGGCGATGAGATTGAATTTTTCGTGCGGGTTCCAGTCTAACTGGGCGAAGGCGTCCGCCGTATGCTGGGTATGGCTACCGTTGCCCTCGAACTGGTACGACATCAGGTAATCGCGCATATAGTCGCCGCCGGCGGTCAGGATGTGCCTGCCCGCGAAGGTATGGTTGTAAAGCGTGCGGAGCGTGTGCTGCACGTTGCTGTAATCGCGCACGTCGCGGTCACCGGCCACGAGGTAGTCGCTCTTGTCGTACTGGTCGAACGAGTACGAAAGTTCCAGATTGTCTTTGTCCGTGACGGTGTAGTTCCCTTTCAGTCCTCCCGTGAAGCTGCGGTAACGGTCCCTGAGGCTTTCCGAGGAGTCGCGCTCGCGGAAGAAATAGCCTGCCCGCGCCGTGAATCTCATGCCTTCCGCGGCGGTGAATATCAGACGCTCCTTGACATTGAGCGTGGAATGTCCGTAGATGGTGCTGTAATCGCCGACCTGCGCGTTGTCCGTGCCTTTGGAAAGGTCGATGGCGTCGATTGTAGTGTACTGCACGTTGGTCATGGAGTTGAATCGTCCCCGGTTGAATCCCACCGAGCCGCCGTAGCGCTGTTCGTTGTGCGTTCCGTAGCGTCCGTTGACATTCACCGACCACGGCTCCTGCGACTCGCGGCTGATGATGTTCACCACGCCGCCCACGGCATTCGAGCCGTAGAGTGACGACGCGGCCCCTTTCACGATTTCGATGCGCTCCACGTTGTCCATATTCAAACGGCTGTAATCCACGTTGTCGAGCGTTTCGCCCGCCAGACGCTCCCCGTCGACGAGGAACAGCACCGAGTTGCCGCCGAAGCCCGCCATGTTGAACGAGGTCTGCTGGTTCATCGAATAGGAAAACTCGATGCCCGGCAGTTCGGTCTGCAATAGGTCTCCGATATTGGTGGCATCCGTGCGCCGGATGTCCGATTCGGTGATGACCCGCGTCACGATGGGCACGTCTTTCAGCAGTTTGGGTGTGCGGGTTCCCGTCACCACGACTTGTTCGAGTACCGTCGGGTTTTCCTTGAGCTGGAAGTCCAATGCGCCGCCGTGGTCTGCGGCCAGGGACTGGGTGGCATCGAAATAACCTATATATGTCACCGTCAGGGTATAGTCTTTATTGTCGGGCAGCCGCAGTTCATAGCGTCCTTCGGCGTCCGTCACCGCCCCGAGTCCCGCAATTCCCTTCACAAGAATTGTCGCCCCCGACAAGGGTTCGCGCATGTTATCGGTCACCGTGCCGGATATGCTGCGCTGTGCCGCTGCATCTACCGTAAGGAGCAGGCCGAGCAGTAAAAATATCGTCGTTCTTCCTGTCATGGCTGTACGGGATATAGGTAGTCGATGGTCATGAATCCCTTGACGGCGGCATCGTTCATGAAGTCCGTCAGGCGCAACGCGGCACAGGTGCCGTCCGGGAGGCGCAGCAGGTAGATTTTTCCCGAGAGCGTATAGACGGGCGGCATGGTCGAGGTATCGACATGGAGCCATCCGGAGAGGCACTGGTTATACCAGTCTTCGGCATAGCGGATGATGCCGTCCATCATCTGCGACATGTCCACCGTTATCTTGTCGGTCGTCCACTTGTCGGTCACGAAGGCCTCTGCGGGAATGGAACTTATGGCGGGCAGCATACCGAAACCGGTCACCGCACTCTCCGTGACGGCACCGCCGTTGGTCTTGGCGTCGTAGCGATGTATGGCAAAGTCCCAGTTCGCGGGTGCCTCGGCATCCACGGAGGCTGTCGTCACCGACTTGCCGTGCAGGTCGATGTAGTGCCACTCGGTGTAGTCAGTCGCATCGAGGTAGATGCAGCCCGTGTGCGTATTGTCATCGACGGCGATGAAACCGTAGGACCTGGTATCTTCGGGTCGGGGCGCATCGTAGATATCCTCCAATATGCCGTTACAAGCCGAGAGCGACAGCATGGCTATCACTCCCGACATAATATACGTTGTTTTATGGCTTACTGACATCTCTATTCTTATTTATTAGGTGATTACTCTGCGGTGGCGGGAGCCTTGCCCGGCATCAGCGTGACGGTAAGGCCGCCCATTACGGCAGGTACGTTGAATGCGATGGAATAGTCGTCCTTTGCGGCGTTGCTCTCCCCCGTCATGGTGAAGGCATAGTCCTTTACGTTGGCTCCCATGCCCATCGACACCGTCCCTTCGCCCGTGAACGTATAATTGTCGCCTTTCTTCCTGACGGTGGCTTTGTCGACCTTGAATGTGCCCCATGCCGCCGATTCGAAGAGGACGGCGAGGGTTCCGTCGCCGTTGGCCGTCACCTTCAGGCTTTCATCGTCGGTGTAGCGGTCATGAAAATAGGTACAGTCGGCATCGGTGTAGCCTTTGTAGGTTCCGGCCAGCAGCAGGTCGGCGGGAGCCTCCCCTGTGGTGAAGCCGAGGGTCAGGCCTCCCATGACACCGGCGACCTTGAACTGCATCTGTGCCTTTTCGCGTGAATGGATCACTGCGGTGTATGTGCAATCGTAGGAGGAGACGTTGCCGTCCATACCCATTTTTGTCTGACCGCTGCCCGTGAGGGTGCAGGTGCCGCCGTTCTCACTAATTCGCGCACCGGGGATGGTAAACTCGCCCCACGAGTCGGAGGTGAAGGTCACGCGGGCCGTGCCGTCGGTGTTTTCGGTCACGACTACGGTTTCGCCGGCCGTACAGGTGTTCTGGAAATAGGCGCAACCTGCCAGTGTGTAACCCTCGTAACTGCCTGTGATATCGGCTATGGCCGGCTGTTTCTCATCCTCGCTGCACGCTGCCGAGCTGAGTGCCACGACAGCAACCGCTAAAATTGTTTTCAGTTTCATATCTGTTGCTTTTTAAGTTTTGTTTATTTTTCCCAGCTGCAAAATTACCCGTGTTTCTTAAGGCGGGCAATACTCCGATTTTAGTATTTTGTAACGCTACTACACTATCATTCACTAAATTTGGGTATTGACTGTTTTTATATAAGTGAGTAATTTTGCGGGCGTAAACGAGATAAAAAAAATGAATGATTCGATTAGTTATCAAGCGGGCGATAAAATGCGCGATTTGGTTCGGAATAACAGTGCGTTGATTTTGGTCATGGGGCGTTTCGATATTTCTTTAGGATTCGGAGACAAATCTGTCCGGGAGGTATGCCGGACGCACCATGTGGACGAAAATACTTTTTTGGCGGTAGTGAATTATGTAGCAGGACGGGATTACCATTTCGGGGAAATATCGTTACCTTCGCTGATCCGGTACCTGAAACAATCACACGAGTATTTTCTGAATTTCAACCTTCCGAGCATCCGCCGCAAACTGATTGAAGCCGTCGATTGCTCGGGAGGCAACGATATCGCCATGCTTATCATCCGTTTCTACGACGAGTATGTTCAGGCTGTTCGAAAACACATGGAGTATGAGAATGATGTAGTATTCTCCTATGTCGAGCAGTTGTCGCAAGGCCATTTGAAACGCAACTACACCATCTCAGAATTTGCGAGTAAGCACGCGCCCATAGGCAACAAACTCAAAGAGTTGAAGGACGTTATCATCCGTTGCTATCCCGAAAAGAACAACTACTTGCTGAATGCTGCTTTGCTGGAAATCATTTCATGCGAGCAGGATTTGACATCGCACTGCCTAATCGAGGACAAACTGTTTGTGCCGGCCGTCAAGCTCATCGAGCAGCAGTTGCGGGAAAAGGGTGCAACGGCCTATGCGGACAAGACCACCAGGACGTTCAGCGACAAAAAAGACAAATTGGAGACGCTCAGCGACAGGGAGAAAGATATTGTCGCCTGCGTGACGAAAGGGATGAGTAACAAAGAGATTGCCGAGGAACTATATCTTTCAGTGCATACGGTCACCACACATCGCCGAAATATCTCAAACAAGTTACAGATTCACACGACCGCAGGCCTGACAATTTACGCCATTGCCAATAAACTGGTCAATATCGAGGAGATACAGGTGGGATAGACATAGCGTACTCGGAAAAATCGGATAAAATGCGCGTATTCATACGATGGCTAATCTAATCAAAGACTATTTCGTTCGGAATGGGACAAATGTGATTCGTTTTGTGTCTTTGGAGGTGGTGTATTTTTCCAACCGAACATAGTAAAAGAACCGAGGCGGAACGTCTTTCATGACGAAAGAACCGAAGCCGGACTATTTCACAGACTCATCTGCCGCAAGATTTCCGCGAGTTGCGGAGGGAGCGATGCGGGCATCGTGACCGCTGTATTCAAATATCGCAACAGGGTCAGTTCGGTCAAAAGATGTTTCAGAAGATTGTGAGAAGCTCATTTAAGTATTTGCTTTTGGCCTTTGGAAGCGGTTTCGTGGCCATAGGCCACGGCATGGGCTGGGCAGATGTGGTAGCAGCGGAGGCAGAGGGCGCATCGGTTGCCCCATGAAGGGCGTGAGCTGCATTCGTCCGTGCCGCCGGGTGCCATGGAGATGTTCTCCATGGGGCAGGAGCGCGAACACAGGCCGCATGAGGTGCATGCATCTGTGGCATGGAACGGACGCGGAGACATGCAGAAACGGCGGAACAGAGGGTAAACAACAGCCGTCTTGAGCCATGCCGATGAACCACGCACCACATCACTCTCGCTGTATCCCCGTCTGATGGCGGCAGCAACTGTATCGAGCCTCTCGGGCATGGATGCGAGCTTCCCGGCAGCGACCTCCGGGGAATCCACTTCAAATCCTTTCATCAGAACATATGTGTTGGGCATCTGCACAGAGAACGCCCCGCGAGGAGACCATCCGCGCCGTCCGATAAGACTCCGCCATTGGTCGTCGGCACGCCCTATGTCATCGCCGCAGGTGCACACCATGAAGTGCTGCGCCTCATGTGCGCCCTTGATTTTAGATTTCCTGATGAAACCGGCAACCACAGGTGGAACGCCCCAGGAATAGACCGGGAACACCCAGACCACATCCTCACCCTGCGGCACCTCAAGCACACGCCCCGAGGGATTGAGCAACACCTCCCTTTCAAGCACACACAATTCCCCTCCGAGCCGCTTCCGCAGCCCGTGCGCCACCGCCAGAGAGTTTCCTGTTCCCGAAAAAACGATAATCATAGGGAGGAGTGTTAGTTGTTAGTTGTTAGTTGTTAGTTATTAGTTGTTAGTTATTAGTTGTTTAATCAACCGAATCTACCCGATGATTGCAGCCACAGATTTTTGAGGGCATTTTTCAGCTGATGTGCCCGCACTTTCGAGGAAGTGTACGATTAGTACTCGACCGAGAAAGTAAGGGTGCAGCAGCGAAAAAGGCTCCAAAAATCATCAGGCCAAGAATTATCGGATAGTCACTTGGGTGGCTCCGTAGCCGTATTCCCGGAATGAGGCATCCTGAACATCGTGCCCCTTGTAGCGGTAGTTCAGTTCCTTCATCAGAGCCTGGCGGAGCACTCCCTCACCCTTGCCATGGATGAACACGATTTTCTTCCCATGGTTACGCAGGTTCTCGTCCATAGTCTTACGGAAAGCATCCACCTGATAGTTCAGGATGTCGGCATTGGACAAGCCGTGGGTGTTGTCGAGAAGTTCATGGATGTGGAGGTCGACCACCAGAGGTCCATCCTTGGGTTGCTTTTTCTGCACAGGACGCGCAAGCTGCCTACGGTCGGCGGCACGCTTCTGTTTCAACGCATCCTCCAGACTGCCGCTGTCCAATGTCATTGCACGCTGCGGGATGTCGTTCTTCACTATGTCCACGGCAATAACCGGCTCATCGAAATAGGGATTCTCGCGGAAGCAATGCAGTTTGAAGAACTTGGTGGTGTCCATGCGCGCCTCTATAGCCACAGGAGCTTTCAGCCTAAACTCCTTGTCGCGCTTGAACGCCACATACTGGAACGCCACGCGGTCGAGCCGTCCAACCTGTTCTCGCGACAACTCCTCAATGAAAATCTGCATGTTAGGTTCCACCAATCCGGCATAGCGCGTTGTCCATCCGTCGGCATCATCGGCACGCGAAAGGTAGGTGAAATAGAGATAGTAATTGGAATCATTCACCAGATATGCCTCGAAATCGGTGGTACTCAAGTGCTTCAGCTCAATTGCCTGATAGGCAAGCGTCACGTTCAGTTTTTCCCCTTCGGGAGTCTCAACCACCGGTTCCGGTTTTGGAGCCTCCGGCACCGCGGTAGGCACGAACTTACTCTGCCGCTCGCGCTCCTGCTCCTGCTTTTTCTGCCCCGTACCGCCGAAAATATCGCGGCGCGAGGCCTCCTCCCCTGCTGTGGCCACAACCACAAGCTCCTTGAGCAGCACAGGGGTGACAAAACCGTCATCCTCCTCCACATGGGCTATCTGCCCGTCAATCTTCACTATGCGGCCGCCCCCGGTGGAGCTAAGGAACCGCACTGTATCTCCTATCTTTGCCATAATTCTATCGGTCAAAATTCATAAACGACAGCAGTAGAGACACCCCGTGCGGGCGTATTCCTCTTTCATACCACCCTACAATTACATCTGTCGATTTTTGAGGATTACAAATTTACGAGAATTTCCGTAATTTTGCAGCATGGTTAAAGACATCAGGATTGAAGAATTCGATTACCCGCTCCCCGATGAGCGCATCGCAAAACACCCGCTGGCCGAGCGCGACCGATGCAAACTGCTTGTGCGCCGACCCGACGGCACCCTTTCGGAACATATCTTCGCCGAACTCCCGGCGCTGCTCCCCGACGACACGATGCTTGTCTACAACAACACACGCGTCATCAACGCCCGCCTGCGCTTCCGCAAACCCGAGGGTGCGCTAATCGAAATCTTCTGCCTCGAGCCGGTAACCCCAAGCGATTATGCCGTGAGTTTCGCACAGACCGAACGTTGCTCATGGACATGCTTCGTGGGCAATTCAAAACGATGGAAACAAGCCCCGCTGGAAATGCGCCTTGAAATACACGGCACACCGCTCACATTCCGCGCCGAGCGGCTGGCAAAGGAGGGGAACTCCTCCGTGGTTGAATTTTCCTGGGACAACCCGTCGGTCACATTTTCCGAAATCATCGACGCCGTGGGCGAAATCCCCATACCACCCTATCTCAACCGCTCAACAGAAGAATCCGACCGTACCGACTACCAGACCGTCTACTCCCACATCGACGGCTCCGTGGCAGCCCCCACCGCCGGACTGCATTTCACCGACCGGGTGCTCGAAGAAATCTCCGCACGCGGCATACCGCGCCGAGAGCTAACACTCCACGTGGGCGCGGGCACCTTCCAGCCCGTGAAATCCGATGAAATCGGCGACCACGAGATGCACAGCGAGTTCATCGCCGTGCCCCGCAACCTCATCGCCGAACTTGCCGCCGATGAGCGGCGGGTAATAGCCGTGGGTACAACCTCAGTGCGCACCCTCGAGAGCCTTTACCATGCCGGACGGCTATTAGCCCTCGACCGGTGGAACGGGGAAGTGCCGCAATGGACACCCTACGACACCACACTCCCCGACCTCCCCGTTGCCGATGCCATGCAGGCCATCCTCCGCCATCTCGATGCCGAAGGCACAACCACATTCATCGCCTCCACCCGCATCATCATCGCCCCCGGCTACCGCTACCGCGTTGTACGCGGCATGGTCACCAACTTCCACCAGCCCCGCTCCACCCTCCTGCTCCTTGTCTCCGCCTTCACCCGTGGCGACTGGCGGCCGCTCTACGACTTCGCCCTCACCCACTCCTTCCGTTTCCTAAGCTACGGCGATGCCTGCCTCCTGCTCTGACACAAAGGCCTTTTTGACCGCACATCCACCCTCTAAGGTAGCGGAGGTCAGTAGATGATTTTTTCGCCCCAGACGGGGAGGCGGACACAGTTGGCTGGAAGCGACAAGGCGGTGCGGAGGTCGCGGCATCGGTCGAGCCCGTAAGGGTAGCTCCACCGCCATTTGTCGCGGGGATGGCTAAGTTCCATTATATGCGAAATCAACACCACCTGCGGCGACAGCTTCTCCACGGCGCGCGGCATGTCAAGCCCCACGGCAAGATGAGGGATGAGTATGTCGACCGGCTTGGTTTTGCGCAGCTGCTCCCAGTTGCGCGAATCGCCCAGGTGCAGAATCACCTTGTGGCCGGTATCCTCGCCGCAGTCTATTTCATAATCAACCACGAAATTCACCAACGTAGGATTGTGGTCGACAACGGTGGTCACTATTTCAATTCCCTCCACAGGGTGCAGCACATCGCCGGTGGCGACCCTCTGTCCAGCTTCAAGAAAATTGGAATAGACCGGTTTACCCGCTTTGACCATCGCCTCAATGAGCGGCATGGAAAAATGGTCCTGATGGTTGTGGGTCACGCACAGGAATTCCAGCAGAGGCGCGAGCCGCTCGGCATCGCGGTGCTTGAGGTCGATGCCGAAAGTGTGCGAAGGGGTCTTGACCACGTAGCCCATGTTATAGAGATGCCACAAAACCACCTTCCCCTGCGGCGCCTCCTCAACAGGCACTTCCCGGAGAATGCGGTCGAGAGCAGCCTGGTAGAACCCGAATATGGTGCCGGCTTCCCTCTGCCGCAGTTCACTTCCTTGGGCGGCATCGCAGTGGGCGAACCACATGGTGTGGGAGCAACTGTCGGCATACTCCTGCATATGTCCCATCAGTTGCTCCCGCACCCAATTGGAATCGCCGCACGAGGTTTGCCACATCGCGTCCATAAGCGATGTGACCGGCAATGTTTCGGAGTGCAACGATAATGCCGTAATTCCCATGGCACCGGCAATAACCGCATTGCGTAAAGATTGTGCAATCATACTTGAATCCTGAATAATGACAATGCAAACTTACAAAATTTCAACGACAAATTAAGCCGCTTGGAGAACACCGTAGAAACGCCCTGTCCACGCCTATGTGGCAGACAAATGTGAAAAATCATGACCACAGGTGTTTGATTGTGGATAAATGCGTATCTTTGCATCGTAAACACCCGGAATCTTCATGCGATGAAGCGGGGCAATGAACATCGGATTTTTTGCGACACTCTCACCTATATATAATTACGGCTTTCATTTTGTGTATGGCCACGGGAACGTTGTTTTCCCGGGGCGATGCCGCCATGCAAGCGTCGGCAGATATTCCGACCGCTTTACCAGTTGACTCTACAATTACCGACAGCATTCAGGAAGCCAATCTTTTAAGACCTGATTCAATAACTGCACCAATCGCAGCCGGGCGGCGTGACACCATGCCCGAACGCCCCTCGCGCATCAGGCGCGAGAAAATCGACCTCGACCACCAGGTAGTGTTCACCTCGAAAGACTCGATGATTATGCGCGGTCGTCAGATGACCTACATGTATGGCGAAGGGCAGATTGACTACGGCGACCTCAAACTCAACGCCGATGAAATCCAACTCGACATGGACAAAAGCGAGGTCTATGCCTGCGGACGCGAGGACAGCGTTGGCGAGATGATCGGAACACCCGTGTTCGAGGAAGGGGGAAGTTCCTACGAATCAAAGACAATGCGCTACAACTTCCGCTCCAAGCGCGGTTACATCACCAACGTGATAACCCAGCAGGGAGAGGGATATCTCACCGGCGGCCAGACCAAAAAGACCGAAGGGGAAGACTACTATGTGCAGAACGGCCGCTACACCACCTGCGACGACCACGAATGCCCCCACTTCTATCTCCAGCTCACCAAGGCAAAAGTCCGGCCTAAAAAGAACATCGTCACCGGCCCGGCCTACATGGTTTTGGCCGGTCTGCCACTGCCCCTTGCCGTACCCTTCGGGTATTTCCCGTTTTCCGACAGCTATGCCTCCGGGGTAATCGTGCCTACATTCGGCGACGACTACAACCGCGGTTTCTATCTTAGCGACGGCGGATATTATTTCGCCATCAACGACATGATCGACCTCGCCCTGACAGGTGAAATTTACACCAAAGGCTCATGGGGGCTTTCAGCGCAGTCAACCTACCGCAAGCGGTATAAGTTCAGCGGCAATTTCCATGTCAATTATCTCAAAAGCATATATGGCGAGAAAAGTGACCCCGACTACTCCACCGCCACCAACTTCCAGGTGATATGGAGCCATTCGCAGGATGCAAAGGCCAATCCCAACATGAGTCTGTCGGCATCGGTCAACTTCACCACATCGGGCTACACCCGCAGCAGCGTCAACTCCTACTATTCCAACGCCTTTACGGAAAACACCAAATCATCGACCATCAACATGAGCTACCGTTTCCCCAACTCCAAATGGTCGCTCTCCACGTCGATGAACATCACCCAGCGCACACAGGACTCCACTCTGGCGGTGTCGTTCCCCAACATCAACATCACCATG
>WSMN01000052.1 GCA_013316535.1 Muribaculaceae bacterium
TCCATGTGATATTTCTTAAACACATTAACAGACTCAAAAAGTCAAGATGACTTCAATATCTAAGAACATTTCAAATAAACGGAATTATGTCAAAAGTAACAGTTGTGGGCGCCGGTAATGTAGGCGCTACTACCGCCAATGTGTTGGTTTCCACCCAGGTTGCCGACGAAGTTGTTCTCATCGACATTAAGGAAGGTGTTTCCGAAGGAAAGGCCATGGACATCATGCAGACCGCCAATATCCTTGGCCTGCAGTCGCGTCTCGTTGGTGTTACCAACGATTACACCAAGACTGCGAACTCTGATGTCGTTGTCATCACCTCGGGCGTTCCCCGCAAGCCTGGCATGACCCGCGAGGAGCTGATCGGCGTGAATGCCGGTATCGTTAAATCGGTTACCGACAATGTGCTGAAGCATTCGCCCAATGCCATCATCATCTGCGTTGCCAACCCCATGGACACCATGACCTATCTTATCCACAAGATTTCGGGTCTGCCCAAGAACCGCATCATCGGTATGGGTGGCGCGCTCGACAGCGCACGTTTCAAATACTTCCTCTCGATAGCCCTGAACGCCAATGCGACAGAGGTTGAGGGCATCGTTATCGGCGGTCACGGCGACACCACTATGATTCCTCTCACCCGTTTTGCCGCTTACCGTGGCGTTCCCGCTTCGGAATATATCGCAGCCGACCAGCTTGCAAAAGTGGCAGCCGACACCATGGTAGGTGGCGCTACGCTCACCAAGCTCCTCGGAACCTCGGCATGGTATGCTCCCGGTGCTGCATCGGCACAGATGGTTGCCGCTGTGCTCCACGACCAGAAGAAGCTTATCTCCTGCTCCTGCCTGCTCGACGGTGAATATGGCGAAAGCGACCTTTGCATCGGTGTGCCCGCCATCATCGGCCGCAACGGTATCGAGAAGATTGTTGAATTCGACCTCAACGAGGAGGAGAAAGCCCTCTTCCACAAGAGCGCCGAGGCAGTCCACAAAACTAACGAGGCTCTTAAGGCCGCTCTCTGATTAGTGTCATGAAATTCAATAACATCATGATTTCGGCCGCTGTGGCCGTGGCTTCGTTCGGCATGGTTTCCTGTGGTGCAAAACAGGATGCCAAGGCAACCGATGATGCCGCTGGAACCGCTGTGGAGGCCGTTGCAGAGCAACCGGTGGCAGCTGTGGTCGAACTTCAGAAGGGTGAAGGCATAGCTCCTGCCGACGGGAAACTGGTGGTGATTGATTTCAATGCCACATGGTGCGGCCCGTGCAAGCAGTTCGCCCCTAATTTCCATGCCGTTGCAGAGAAGAATGCCGATAAGGCTGTTTTCTACAGCGTTGATGTTGACGTTCATCCCGAACTGGCCGCCCAATATGAGGTGCAGTCGATTCCGATGGTGGTCTACATCAAACCCGACGGCACTACCGATTCATCGGTGGGCTACATGGATGAGGCTCAGTTCGCTGAAGCGGTCGCCGCCCATTTCTGATAAAGTTCCTGGATATATATAAACCTGCACAGGGTGCATTCGTCGGAATGCACCCTGTGTAGGTTTTTATATTTATATGTCAAATGCCGTATCTACACCGATTGAGAAGAGATGGAATGCAGCTGGCGGAATACCATCAGGGTGGTGACGATGGTGGCGAGGATGTCGGAAATGGGGAAGGAGAGCCATACGCCGTTCACGCCGTAGGTGGAGGGGAGCCACAGAAGCAGAGGAATCAGGAAAATCACCTGGCGGGTGAGGCTAAGGAAAATTGCCTTGGCAGGTGCGCCGATGCTTTGGAACAGGCATGTGGATATGATGGGGAAACCTACGATTGAGAATGCGAGCATGGAATGGCGCAGGCAATTTACGGTGACCTCTATGAGATAGCTGTCGGATGTGAATGCCCGGGCTATCTGTTCCGGCCAAAGCAACCCGAATATACTTCCTGCCACACAAATGGCTGTGGCGGCAGTGATGGCAAGCATCAGCGCGTGGCGGAGCCGGTGGTGCAGCCCTGCGCCGAAGTTGTAGCCGATGATCGGCTGCAATCCCATGCATATGCCGAGGATTACGGTGACAAGCAATGACGAGTAGGTGACAAAAATACCGGCGGCTCCTATGGCCATGTCCCCTCCGTGGGCAACGAGCGATTTGTTTATCAGCACGTTGATGAAGCATGAGGCGATGTTGACCAGTGACGGTGCCGCGCCGATTGAGATAATCTGGATTATAACGTCGCGCCGAAGGCTGAATGTGCCTCGATGGAACCGCAGTGTGACATTAGGCCGCAGGAAGTGCCACATCACGAACAATGCCGACACTGCCATGGCTATGTCGGTGGCGATGGCCGCACCCACCATGCCCCATTTGAATACGAGGACGAACAGTGCGTCGAGCAGCACATTTGTCCCGGCTCCGATGAGCATTGTGACCATGGCTCGCACAGGGTAGCCCGATGCACGCATAAGGTTGTTGAATCCGAACGCGAGGTTGGTCAGCAGCAGCCCCGGTAGCACCCACATCATGTAGGTCCGGGCGTAGGGGAGGGTTACGTCACCCGCGCCGAAAGCCCGCAGGATAGGTTCCATCCATATGGCGAACACGGCTATATAGGCTGCTGCGTTGATGAAAGTGAGGGTGAACGCATTGCCGAGCATCAGGTGGGCGCGGGAGGTGTCGCCGCGTCCAAGGAGTATCGACACCCATGATGATGAGCCGACACCCACGAGCACGCCTATGGCGGTGGCGATGTTCATCAACGGGAATGTGATGGCCAGCCCTGCAATCGCCTCGGCTCCCACCACCTGGCCTATGAACATGCGGTCGACCACATTGTAAAGGGCCATGACAAGCATCCCCACCACTCCGGGCAGGCTGTAATCCCACAACAGCCGTCCTACAGGCTTTGTGGCCAGATCGTTCAGGCTTCCTTGAATAGACACGTGCTTGTTGCTATTTCAGGTCGAGCACCACGTTGTCGCGTCCTTTCTCGTGATAAAGTTTTCGTAGCGGGTTTGCGGTCATTTCGGCGTGGTTGCGGCGCGAGCGCAGGATGTCGATGGCCATGTAGATGGCATTACGCATCGATTCCTCTGAAGCCCGGTTCTTGCCGGCGATGTCATAGCCGGTGCCGTGGTCGGGCGATGTGCGCACGAACGGCAGACCGGCGGTGAAATTCACTCCCGATTCCATGGCTATGGTCTTGAAAGGGGCAAGTCCCTGGTCGTGGTACATGGCCAGCACGCCGTCGAACTTGTCATATAGTCCGTTGCCGAAAAATCCGTCGGCGGCATAAGGGCCGAAAGCATGGATTTTCTTTTCGCGGGCTTTTTCGATCGCCGGGGCTATTATGTCGGTTTCCTCTTGCCCGAGCAGACCGTTCTCTCCGGCGTGGGGGTTGAGGGCGAGCACGGCGATGCGTGGTTTCACCACCGAGAAATCCTGCGTCAGGGTGCGGTTGAATATCTCGAGCTTCTCCACGATGTTGTCAACCGTAATCTGTTCGGAAATTTTGGATACAGGGAGATGGGTGGTGACAAGAGCCACGCGCAGATGGTTGTTGCAGAGAATCATCAGCGGTTTCGGAGCCTCGCCGCTGTCGGCATCATGGCATGATGCGGCGAGGTATTCGGTATGGCCGGGAAAAATGAATGTCTCGCTTTGGATGTTATGTTTGTTGATGGGCGCTGTTACGAGAACGTCGATTTTGCCTTGGCGAAGGTCGGCAACGGCGCGTTCGAGTGCATAGAATGCGGCTTCTCCGGCTTCCTTGGTCGATTCCCCGGGGGTTATGTGTGCTTCCTGGCCTATTACGTTGATGATGTTGTAGACATCGGTGCGTGCCTGCGTGGCATCGTCTATCTGTGCGAACGGGGTGCCTTGCATTTCCATCCCTTTACGGTAATAGGTCGCAATCTTTGCGCTTCCGTAGACAACAGGTGTACACAATTCAAGTATCCGATTGTCTTCCAGTGCTTTGATTATAACTTCGTAGCCTATTCCGTTGAAATCTCCGTGGGTTATGCCGACTTTTATCTTGTTCATTCCATCGTCGGACGTTTTTTTGGGTGCCTTTGCATCGTCATGCGCGGGCGTTGTATTTTCTTTCATCGGGTTCTGTTTTGCTATTATCCCGTAAAGTTACGAAAAATCCCGTAATGGAGAAAAGTCATAAGTCGTGAGTCATAAGCCGGAGGTGGACGGAACGGAGCTGTTGGGGGCGGATGTGGGGGCGGTGGAGACGGTGAAGGTGTTGCGGTCGGGATTGTTGAAGATTGTGAGGCCGAAATCAGGGGCAACGGCATGTAAATGCTCGACTATCTCGGCTTTCACGGCTTCATATTGCGCCCATGAGGTCTGGTTGGAGTAGCAGTTCACGTTGAGGGCAACGCCGTAGCTCTCGGGCGGATCCATGCTGACGAGCATGTCCTGCGTGGATGTGTTCACCTGCGGGTGGGCTATGAGGTAGGCGCATGTGTAGGCGCGGAACAGGCCGAGGTTGGTGTCGATGGTGCCGTTTATGCCGTGGGAGTTATTGTAGGTCTGGGCGAACAGGGCATTCCCGCCTGCTGTCTCTTTGGCCTTCTGCTGTTTCTCTATGAAGTCCTTTAGCAGGGGGTATTTCCCGGAGAGCGATTCGATTAGCGCGGGTGTGGCCGAGGTGATGCTTGCATGGTCGATGAAGATGTTGTGGTCAATCATCCTTGCGCCTACGGCAAACATGTTGCGCCAGTTTTGGAACGATGTGGACACGAGCGTGTAGGGGGGCAGCATCACCATTGTGTTGTCCCAGTTCTGCACCTTCACGACCGAGAGGGTAACGTCCATCACCACGCCGTTGGCTATGGTGGAGGGCACCACAATCCAGTCGCCCACGCGGAGCATATCGTTCTGCGACAGCTGTATGCCCGCAACGAAGCCAAGGATTGAATCTTTGAAAATGAGCATCAGGGCGGCCGCGAACGCGCCAAGTCCGGCGAGGAGCGTCATGGGTGATTTATCGATAAGTACCGACACGGAAATGATTGCTATTATAATCCATACAAGACCGCGGCACACGTTAAGCACCCCTTTGAGCGGATGGTTCTCAGTGTTTTCGCGCTCATCGAAACGGATCCATGCGAATTCGAGTATGGCACAAATTGCGATGGCAAACGTTATCAGGGCATACACTCCCACGATACGCATAATCCAGTCGAGGGTATGGTGGTTGGATGTGAATGCGAACGGGATCAGGCAGAGGATTACGATGGGAGGGATTATGTGGGAACATTTCAGCAATGTTTTCTGCGACAGCAGTTCATAGCTGATATCCTTGTGGCGCAGACGCACAATTTTGCGGGCTACGAACAGGGCTATCTTGCGGAGCGCGATGCCGATGAATATCGCCATGGCCACAATCACGGCGGTGTAGGCCATTTCCTCAATCAGGTCGTTGTGGCGCAGACCTATGAAATCAAGTGATTTGCGAATCATCCGCATAATCCATGCGGCAAAATCGTGGCTTGGAATCAGTGATGTTGGAACTGCATCTGTGACGGCCGATAATAATATGCTCAATGGTGTCATAGCTGAAACAAAGGGGCGTTGAAAATGTGTATCACACGTTTTCAACGCCCCTTGTGATAGGTTTGTTCAGGTTGTGTCAGCGGAGTTCGACTGAGGTTTTCACCGGGAAGTGGTCAGATGGAGTGCGGGCCTTGAACCGATGTATCTTAATCTCGGCGGGGGCATCTGTTGTGGATTGCTCGGTGGCTTCCTCGGGAGTGCGGTAAGTGTCGGTGAGCACTCCGTATTTGAACACTTTCACATTGGGTGTCACGAATATATGGTCTATGCGTGATTCGGAGAAACCGTCGGTGCGGTAGTTGTTGAACGTGCCGTTGAGCTGATAGACGAAATCGGCTGTCTCGTGTGAATCGATGAGCTTGCCACCTTCGGTTATTGCGGCATAGGAGGGGCTGAACTGGTCGACGTTGAAGTCGCCGGTCAGGAATGTCGGGAGGTCACTGCCGAATTCATCGATTTTCCGTTTAATCAGTTTTGCGCTTTCCACCCGGGCTGTCTTGCCTACGTGATCCATGTGGAGGTTGAAGAACAGGAACTCACGTCCCGACGGCTTGTGGCGGAATTTGCCCCATGTGCAGATGCGCACGCAGACGGCATCCCATCCCAGACCGGGGCGGTCGGGAGTTTCCGACAGCCAGAAGTCGCCATGGTCTATGACATCGAAAAGGTCGGTACGGTAGAATATTGCTGAATGCTCCCCACCATCTTTGCCGTCGTCGCGTCCGGCACCGATATAGTCGTAACCGGGCATTGCCTTTTTGAGGTCTTCAAGTTGGTTTTTGAACCCTTCCTGGGTGCCGAAAATGTCGAAATCATGAAATTGGATCAGTTGTGCCACGAAGGGTGCACGGCGTTCCCATCCGTTGCCTGCAGCGTTGTCAACGCCGTTCTGCTGTCGCAGGTTGTAGGTGGCTACGTTGAATGTCGGGTTGGCCGCTGAACCCCATAGGGTTATCGCCATTAAAGAGGCGATTAGAAGTCTTATCTTTTTCATTGCAATGGTTATGATTATAAAATAAAAGCAACTTCTTTGAAGGCGAACTGGCGTAGGGTGCCGTCGGTCAGCTGTAGGGATAGCAGGCCGGTTTCTTCCACCCGGTCTATGGCGGCTTTGAACCGTTCGCCGTCGGGGGTTGAAAAAAGGTGCTCGTTCCCGTTGTTGCGCCAAAGGAGCCTGTGATAGTTGCTGTGGATTGCTTCCCGGGAGGGGTTCTGCAATTGTCTGACAACGGCATCCGCGATGCTGTTCATGAGTGGGTTCAACTCAAATTCCCTGTGGGCGAGTTGTGCCATTGAAACCGGGTTTGGAGCATCGGAAAGGAACTCCGTCTGGTTCACGTTCAGGCCGATTCCGGCGATGGTGTGGCCTATGTTTTGTCCGCAGATGGAATGCTCAATCAGGATTCCGGCGATTTTACGGTTCCCGACATAGATGTCGTTGGGCCATTTCACCTTCACCGGCATGTGACATCCCGCCGATGCGAGTGCTTCGGTCACGATACCGGCCACGGAAAGCGACACTATTTCCGAAATCAGGAACTGGCCGGAAGGGGGGATGTGTTCGGGGCGGAGCAGGATGGAAAACGTGAGGTTCTTCCCCGGTGCGGCTTCCCATGTGTTGCCACGCTGTCCTCGTCCGGCTGTCTGGCATGGTGTCACGACTATGTCGCCGTGGGCGAGTTGCGTGGTGTGCTCCTTTGCCCAGGAATTGGTGGATGGCGTGTATGGAAGTTCGATTGCAGACATCAGGTCAGTCGGGAATGTCGATGAGCAGGGTGCGGCTCTCGTCGGGGTTGACCCGGATGGTTACCTTCACGGTGTCGTCGGGGAGGAGCGGTTCGATACGTTCGGGCCATTCGAGCAGGCATAGCGCGCCCGAATCGAAATAGTCTTCCACCCCGATTTCCAATGCTTCCTCCACCGATTCGAGGCGATAGAGATCGAAGTGGTAAATCAGTTCGGCGGTCGTGTCGGAGCGGTATTCGTTGATTATGGAGAACGAGGGGGAGTTTGCGAGGTCTTCTTCCACGCCGAGGGCGCGGCACAGTTCGCGGATGAATGTTGTTTTTCCCGCGCCCATTTCGCCGTAGAACGCATAGACGGTTTCATCGCCCATCAGTTCGGCGAATGCTTTTGCCGCCTGCGGCAGGGAGGCGGTGTCGGGTATGGCTATCTTATGTTGCATGGTTTTTTATAGGTTTTATGAAGGGATGGCTATTTCCGTGGGGTAAGGGTCACCAGCGGGATGAGCATCTCTTCAAGGGAGATGCCACCGTGCTGGAAGGTGTCGGTGTAATACTGTACGTAGTAATTGTAATTGTTGGGATAAGCGAAAAAGTCGTTGTTACCTGCGAAAATATAGGTGGAGGAGACATTAGGGGCCGGCAGACCGAATGTTTGCGGGCGTTTGATTTCGTAGACCTGTTTCTGATTATAGGCCAGGTTCTTGCCTACCTTGTAGCGCAGGTTGGTGTTTGTGTTCTTGTCTCCTACAACTTTCACGGGGTTGTCGACGCGGATCGTGCCGTGGTCGGTGGTGACAATCACTTTGGCACCGGTTTCGGCTATCCGGCGGAAAAGTTCGAGTGCGGAGCTGTGGCGGAACCACGATTCGGCAAGCGAGCGATAGGCGGCATCTGTGCGTGCGAGCTCGCGGATTGTGCGGCTCTCGGTGCGCGCATGGGAGAGCATGTCGATGAAGTTGAGAACGATTACATTCAGGTCGTTCTGTGCGAGGTTGGAAAATTCCCGGAGAAGTCGTTCGCCGCCGTTGGAATCGTTGATTTTGTTATATGAGAATTTGCAGTGGCGGCGGTAACGGTCGAAAAGGGTCTGCACCAGTTCGCTTTCATTGAGGTTTTTCCCCTCCTCCTCGTCCTCGTCGACCCAAAGGTGGGGGAACATGCGTGCGATGTCGACAGGCATGAGGCCGGAGAAAATTGCATTGCGTGCGTATTGCGTTGCGGTGGGCAGGATGGATGTGTAGAGTTGTTCGTCGAATGTAAAATATTCGGCAAGCAACGGCTTGATGGTCTGCCAAAGGTCAAGGCGGAAGTTGTCGATGAGCACAAAGAACACTTTCTCCCCTTGGTCGAGAAGCGGGAATACGGACGTGCGGAACACTTCTGGTGACAAGACAGGGCGGCCTGTATCGTTTGGAGTGCCTTTGCCGGGTGCAAGGGTTGAAGGCAATGCCGTTACCCAGTCCTCATAATTCCGTTTCACATATTTATAGAAAGCGGAGTCGGCATCGGCTTTCTGCAATTTCAGCATCTCGTCCATGTTTGTATCGGCCGAGGCCAGGCGCATTTCCCAACTTACGAGCTTTTCATACAAGCGGTAGAAATCCCCGATATCGCGGGCATCGTTTATCTGCATTGAAAGCCTGCTGAATTCTTGCCGGTAGTCGGTGGCGGCTGTCTGTGATACAAGTTTGTCGCTGTGCAGGTTCTTTTTGATGGAAAGAAGAATCTGATTGGGGTTGACCGGCTTTATGAGATAGTCGGCGATGTTGTTTCCCACCGCCTGGTCCATGATGTTCTCTTCCTCGCTTTTGGTAATCATTATCACCGGTGTCTGCGGGGAAATCTCTTTTATGCGTTGCAGCGTTTCGAGGCCGGTAAGACCAGGCATGTTCTCGTCGAGGATAATCAGGTCGAAGTGGCGTGATTCAACCATGTCAAGAGCGTCGCGGCCGTTGTTGACGGTCACTGGGTCGTAACCTTTGTTGCGTAGGAACATGATGTGGGGCTTGAGGAGGTCTATCTCGTCATCAGCCCAAAGTATGGTGTAATCGCTCATTGGAGCCGTTTGTTTTTTAGTTGTCGGTTAGGGTTTAGACAAATCTTGTTGTGGAAAAGTTTAGTCCAACAGCGGGTCATCGCCTTCGGAACCGTCAGGATAAGATGGTAGCGCGGGTGCTGCGGGAGTTGTAGAGGCGGGTGTGGTAGTAGTGGATGGGAGAGGATTGGAGGGAATGGGGGTGGCAGAATTTTGCTCTTTTGCATTCTGTTGCTGTTCCTCCAAAGGCTCTTTTGCGTCTTGGTCGATGATTTCATCTATGGTTTCCTCGGCCGTGGCGGGAGGCGTTTCCTCTTGTGTGGGGAGTGTGTCACCCTGTTGCTGCTCCTGCTCCTTGGCGGGTGTGGCGGTATCCTCGGCGGCTTCTTCCGGGGGCAGTCCCTCTGATTCGCCGAAGATTTCGGGCGGCAGCACCGCTTCTTCGGTGTCACGGTAGGTCTTGTCGCGCATGTAGCGGAAATATTCGTCGAAAGAGCGGCCGCTCTTCAGCAGGGTGTCGAAATTCTTGGTTGAAATCACCACCGGACGTACTTCGGGGGGCAGGGAAAGTGTGGTTGATGCTGCCATCACCTTGCGGTAATGGTTGATTTCGTTCACATTGTCGAACCCTTTGATGAGCAGCAGCCCGAGCCTGCCGAAATTCATCTGCTCGAGGTCGAAATCTTTCACCACGAATGATGTGAAATTATGGCGGGCTATGTTGTAGAGCAGTGCGTTCTGTGAAATCACATCGGTGGGGAAAAGCAGCACAAGGTATTGTTCCTCGTTGGGGTTGAGGTCGAATTCAAGAGGGGTGTCGTCGTCGACTGCGGTCGAGTCGTTGCCCAGGCGTATGTCCCAAAGCATACCGCGCATGTTGCGCGCGCCCTGTTGCAGCTGCTTGCCTTGAGCAAGCCCTTTGAGATAGGAGGAAGCATAGGGGCTGAGGTCAGTGTCGGGGTAACGTTCGAGCATCTCCATGAGCGTGGACTTGAATCCCTCGGTGTTACGGTCGGTCACATGGGCAAGTGCTTCGAGGAACATGAACTTTGGCATGAGGTCGCTCAAAGGGTATTCCTTGCGCACGGTTCCGTAGACGGCGTGCACGGCGGCGTTGTCATTGCCTAAGTAGGCCTCGAGCGCCTGGTCATAGAGTTGGTTCTCCACCTCCATCATGCGGCGCAGGTTGCCGATATAATCGGGGTCGCGCATGGCCATGCCGTATTTAGAATCGGCGAAGTCGGAGAGTATAAGGTTGCGGTAGAGCTCGGCTTTGGCCATGTTGCCGGCACGCATGTACATGAGGTAGAGGTTGTAGTATGTGTCAAGACGATAGATGTTGTCGGGGTAACGGTGCAGAAGTGTCTCGAACTCACCTTCGGCAGCCGTGAAGTCCTCCATCTTGTCCTTGAGGATTACCCCCATGTTGTATAGCCCTTCTTGGATTACATCGTTGGCCGTCTGCTTCTCGCCATCGGTCTTGGGAATCTGTTTAAGATAGTATTCGGGGAAATGGGGGTCGTTCTCCTTTTCAAGGGCTTCGGCATCGGGCGTGGGGATTGAATCGTTGCCTTCGGGGTTTTCGGTAAGTTCCTCGCCGTTGCCGTCGCCGTCCGTACTGAAATCGTTGAAGCTGAACGAAGATTTGTTGCGTCGCCGCCAGTCATCCTCCAGTTTGCGGTTTCCCCAACGTTTCTGGAATTCGGTGCGCCCGGCGTTCTTGGTGGCTGTATTGTAGAAATACCAGGAGTCATCGCCGTTGTTCATGACAAACGTCTGCGGGGCTTGCGATGAACCTCCCTGAAGATTGTTGGCTTGTGCGTCACGGTTGGCGAGAAACTCCTCGCGGGCTGCTGCCTCGGCCTCTTCCTTCTCTTTCTTTTTCAATGCCTCGATTATCTTGTTGACCGTTTCAAGTTGTTGTTCCGGGGTCATTGCGGCCAGACGCAGCAAGGAATCCTGCAATTCCACGTTTTGGGAGTACAGGGCAAGTTCGTCGAGCACATCGCTGCGGCGTTTCAGCTTTTTGTAATCGGGGTAGGTGTCGGGAATCAGCGGTATTGCCTCGGCGTAACATGGCTGTGCCTTGGCATATTTGCGCAGGTCGTAGTATAGGCCGCCGAGGGTCAGCTGCGATATGGCCTTGTCGATGCCGTTGCGCGTTGATTTCTCGGCAGCAAGTTCATAGTTCTCTATGGCTTTGAGCGTGTCCCGGCGCGACAGGTAGAGGTTGCCTATGGCATAGTACACCTGGTCGAGATACTCTTTGTTGCGGTCGAAACGCACCATGCGTCGCAGGGCTTTCACTTCCGGCTCTATATCGGAGCCGGTGTAGACCTCGCTCTGCTTGATGCGGGCATTGAATTTGGTGCGGTAGGTGGCGGAGGCGTTTCCTCCGGCTTTCCCGAATGCTTTGTAAGCGGCTTCCTTGTCGCCGATGAGTGCATGGAGCTGGCCAAGGAGGAAATTCAGGCGTATTTTCTGCGGCCCCGATGAGAGTTTTATGCCCTGTTGCAGCATCGGTATGGCCTTGGCATATTCCTTTGATTTTATAAGGAAATCGGCATAGGTGGTGTAATAAAGCTCACGTATGCCTCTTGATGTGAGCTGGTCATCCTTGATGCGGGTGAGGATGTTTTCGGCCTCGAACAGCCAGTCCATGGCGCAGTAACACCGGGCTTCCCACAGCCGGGCTTCAGAAACAGTGGCCGGGAGCCATGAAAAATGCTTGGAGATGTAGAAAAATGTCGATGCCGAACCGAGGAAGTCGCCGTTGAGATATTGGCTCCGTCCCATCATCATCCATGAATTGTGGAGGAACGGGTTGTATTCCTCGCGGCGCATCCATGCTTTGTAGGCCGGGTCGGAACTGCGTCCCGATTTCTTTTTCGGCTTCTTTTTTATTGAGCGGAGCTGAATGGCCTTTTGGGCTTTCTCTATGGAGCGGTCGAAGTTGCCTTGTGGCTGCGGGGCTTTCTCATCGCCTTTCGATGCTGCCGGGTGGATGAACAGCAACCGTGAGTAATCGTCCTCGTAGGCGGTTTCCATCTCCTTAAGGGTTTCCTTGTAGTGGGTGTCGCCGTTGAAGTGGATGTTGTAGCGAGTGATGAACTCTTGGTATCTGCGGTTGGCGGATGTATTCTTTTTGGGTGAACACGACATCAGTGCCATGGCCAAAGCGGCCAAGGCGGCAACCGACGCAAGTATGCTTCGCCTTATTCTCAAGCGCGTTTCCAATTTCTTTATTGAAACGCTTTGACGGATGATTTTATTGCTTGGGGACGGTTTTTGTTTGCGGGGTTGCATGAACGGAATTTTTTGTTT
>WSMN01000053.1 GCA_013316535.1 Muribaculaceae bacterium
ACATTTTACTAAAAAATGTTGAATCTGACGGTCAACACTTTTCCGGACTAGACACAAATTAAAGCAGAATCTTCAGAATCAGATTAAAATCTATGAAGCTGCAAATGGGACGAAGAAAAGTCTTAAAGTGATTTTTTACTTTAGGAAAGATGAATTGTACAAGATTAAACGCATCCTTAAAGAACTAAAGTTGGAGAATGATGAAAATATCATTCTTATAGATTGTACCCCGAACAAATCTTCGGCATCGAATGTAAAATGACTAATCACGCTTTAGGTATTCATATAATCAGGTAATAATATCTCAAGGTGAGGACGGCGAGACACACATTGATGTGAAATTTACCGACGAGGCGGTTTGGCGGTCGCAGCAGCAGATGGCGTTATAGATTCATCATCCCACATAAAAACGTTATAAACTACAACACTGAAAGTTATGACAGACAAAGTTAAGGACATATCAGCAATCGTTCCACAATCTGAGTATGATGCTCTCATCGGGCGTATTGACAACCTATGGACGCAGGCAAAGAACCGTGCGGTCGAGGCGGTCAATACTGAATTGCTTGATGCTAACTGGCAGACCGGACAGTATATTGTTGAGTTCGAGCAAAAGGGTCAGATTCGTGCTGAATATGGAAAATTTCTTATTACTCGTCTGGCAAAAGATCTGACCGTGAGGCGTGGCCGAGGTTTCAGCCGCTCTAACCTTATATATATGAGGAAGTTTTATCTATGTTTCCCAAAAAGTGAGACAGTGTCTCACCTTTTGACGTGGAGCCATTATTTTGAGCTTCTGAAGTGCGAGGACTCAATGGAGATGCAATTCTATTTCCAAGAGGCTATCAATCAAAAGTGGAAGGTAAGAGAATTGAAACGTCAGATTAAATCCTCGCGTTTCCAGCGTCTCGCACTCAGTACTGACAAGAAGGGTGTTCTTGCACTTGCCCATAAAGGCCACCCCATTCAGACTCCTGAGGATATTATCCATGACCCGTTTGTGTTAGAGTTTACCGGATTGGAGCAAAAGAAACGTTACAAGGAAAGCGACTTGGAAAAGGCTCTCCTTGACAATATGGAGAAGTTTCTGTTGGAACTCGGTCGAGGTTTCGCTTTCTATGGTCGTCAATACGTCATGCCCATAGGTGGACGGCAGTTCAAGGTTGATTTGGTGTTTTACAACTGCATCCTAAAATGCTATGTTCTGATAGACCTCAAGCGGGATGAAATATCGCATGGGGATATTGGTCAGATGAATCTTTATCTGAATTACTTCAAGAATGAGGTGTGTATGCCCGATGACAATCCGCCGATAGGAATCGTGCTTGGATCCAGACGAGATGAAGTGCTGATGGAATATGCACTTGAAGGAATTACCAATCAACTCTTTGTAGCCCGTTATCAATTATATCTTCCCAAGAAGGAGGAATTACAAGCCCAACTCGACAAGGTGCTCAATGAAACTCAAAATGAATAAAACGGCAACCTGTCGGAAATCCCGACAGGTTCAGTTGTTCGGATTTTCCGAACAACTCCTGATTGAGGCTTGAAGTGTGGTGCAACTTGTAAAAAATGGTTCGAGGGGAGGGTGAACGGCGGACTTCGGTTGACACCATTTGCACGTAATATGCACGTAGAATAAAACGAAAGCGAGATAACTATTGAGGCTTCAATTAGTTATCTCGCTTTTGGGGTGCCCAGAACAGGACTCGAACCTGCACGCCTCTCAGCACGCGCACCTGAAACGCGCGCGTCTACCATTCCGCCACCTGGGCATCGGTGTTGCGCTTACGTGGCTTCCCACGTTTCGCTTTGGTAATGCAAAGGTAGGGAGTTTTTTTGAATTGTGCAACCGCATGGGTGTTTTTAATGTGCCTTTAAGAGTTTTTTTAAGAGTTTTTTCGTGTAATGTCGGTTGTGCCGGTTGTTGAAAAGTGGGGCTTAATATGCAAAAAGTGGGGGGCTTGTTGTTGGGTGAGGAATGTAGGGGCGTGGATATCCAATAGGGGGATATATAAAATGGGAGCCTGGATGCGGTTACATCCAGGCTCCCTGTGTGGCGGCTCACGGCATCAGGCCGTAGCCGTTGTTGTCGTGGGCTTATCAGCCGTTTACTTTCTTCATGTGGGCGATGAGGTCGAGGACTTTGTTGGAGTAGCCGATCTCGTTGTCATACCATGATACGACTTTCACGAAAGTGGGGGTCAGCTGGATACCTGCCTTTGCATCGAAGATGGAGGTGCGGGCATCGCCGAGGAAGTCGGACGATACAACTGCGTCTTCGGTATAGCCGAGGATGCCTTTGAGCTCGCCTTCGGATGCTTCCTTCATTGCTGCGCAGATTTCCTCGTAGGTTGCGGGCTTGGCGAGGTTGACGGTGAGGTCAACAACAGATACGTCGAGGGTGGGGACACGCATCGACATACCGGTGAGCTTGCCATTGAGCTCGGGGATTACTTTGCCCACTGCCTTGGCGGCACCGGTGGAAGAGGGGATGATATTGCCGGAAGCTGCACGTCCGCCGCGCCAGTCCTTCATGGAGGGGCCGTCAACGGTCTTCTGGGTAGCCGTAGTGGAGTGTACGGTTGTCATGAGGCCTTCTACAACGCCGAACTTGTCGTTGAGCACCTTGGTGATGGGTGCGAGGCAGTTGGTTGTGCAGGATGCGTTGGAAACGAACTGTGTGCCCTTTACGTAGGTGTTGTGGTTTACGCCGCATACGAACATGGGGGTATCGTCCTTGGAGGGAGCTGACATAACCACATATTTTGCGCCGGCTTCGATGTGTGCCTGTGCTTTTTCCTTTGTGAGGAAGAGACCTGTGGACTCAACGACGTATTCTGCGCCGACTGCACCCCATGCGATTTCGGCGGGGTTCTTGCAAGCTGTAACGCGGATTTCTTTGCCGTTGACGATGAGGAGGCTCTTCTCCATATCGTAGTCAACGGTGCCGTCGAACTGGCCGTGCATGGTGTCATACTTGAGCATGTAAGCCATGTAGTCAACGGGCAGGAGGTCGTTGATGGCAACTACTTCGATGTCATCGCGCTTGGTGGATGCGCGGAATACGAAACGGCCGATACGGCCGAAGCCGTTAATACCAATTTTAGTCATAGTAAAAATGAATAAAAAAAGAAAATTGTTGGTTCCTTGTTGTTGGATTTTGTTAAAACAGACTGTGTTACAGCCGGTTTAGCTCTCTGTGCCAATATAACAAACTTACATGCCGCATTGAGCACTGCAAAGTTACTAATTTTTCCGAAAAAATCTTATCTTCAATTTTAAAATTAAGGAAATTTTTCTTTAATGGTCGCTCTCGGGGAGGCGGAAGATGGAGAAGTTCACCGAGCCATAGGCGCGGTGTCCGATGAAATGCGGCAGTTCCGAGAAATCATGTTTCTTTGAGTGCTCTATGATGAATATGGAACCTGGATGCAACAGTGCGGATGACAGCACCTTGCCTGGAATCTCTGCAAAGTCGGGATGGTCGTAGGGCGGGTCGGCAAATACGATGTCGTAGGGGGTGCGGGCGGTTTCGATAAACCGGAATACATCTCCGCGCACGAGGGTGTGTTCGTTGTCGGCTTTAAGTTCCTTGGTTACTTTGCGGATGAAGTTGGCTTGTGTGGCGGCTTTTTCCACAGATGTCACCCGGCTGCAGCCGCGCGACAACAGTTCGAACGATATGGCGCCGGTGCCTGCGAACAGGTCGAGGGCCGACGGTGCTTCCTCCTCGAAATCAATCAGGTTTTCAAGGACATTGAAGATGTTTTCCCGGGCGAAATCGGTGGTAGGCCGGGCGGTTATATTGGAGGGGACATCGAAGCGTCGTCTACCGTATTTTCCTCGGATTATTCGCATGGCGGTAAAGTGGATGGTGGTGGGTGTGTTATGTGGTCAGGACACTAATGGGGCGAGTATCATTTCGAAGGGGGCGGCGAGTGATGCCTTTCCGGCCCGGAACATGGCGGAGGGGAAGATTGCCGGCATGACATAGCGCACGTAACGCCGCAAGACTGGTGTGATTGCTACCCTTGTGACACGGTCGCCTGCAATCATGATTTCTTCCGTGTCGGGGAGTGCGAGGTTTTCGCGGGAGGCGAGTATATGATAAACGGCATCCATAGGGTCCCGGAATCTGCATGAATTGATCAGGAGCGGGGCTGTGTCGCCCAGGATGATGATGTCGAGGCGGTCGCCGTTGAGATTCACCAGGGTCTTGCCTTTGCGGCGTGTGGGGTGTTTTGCCTGGAAATATGTTGCCAGGGGCATGAGCTGATGGATTATCATGACGTTATGGAATGTGCGCCTGATGAATCCGGCTATGTCGCATGGGATTTCAAAGGGGATTGCTATGTCGAGCGACGGGAGAGGGTTTGTTATAATCTCTCCGGCATAATCGTTGTCTTCAGGGAAAATTCGACGCAATAAATCTTCGGCCAGGCCGGTTCCGGCATGGGGGATTGGGAGGAAGCGTGTGGTATCGTAGATTACTGTTACCCGTTTGAAATCGAGCAACAGCATCGGATTGTCGTAGACGGCGTCTTCCAGGGCTCTCAATGATGTGGGCGCGGCGGAATCGAGTGGTATCGACTCGAATATTAGTGCATGGTCTTCATAGGAGGAAAAGGCTACTACGGAGAGTCTCGAGGCGGAGACTTCGAGTATGAGTTGCCACATGCGGGGATGTTCTATCAGGTCTTTTCCTAACATGAAGGGTGCTGATGGTAGTGTCTGTTATTGTGTCTTATAATCCTGTGTTGCGTCGCAGGTTGGAGCTGTTCCGTCTGTTGCCCGAAGAATTGCGGCGTGCATTATTGTATTGCGAGCCGTTGCCCCATGAGTTCTCATCGAGATAATTGTTTTGGCCGAATCCGTCATCTTCATAATAGTCTTCATCGTCCTGGTCGGAGCGGCTGTCGGAGCGGTCTCGTGTCTTGGGCTTGTTTTTCTTTATGTCATTGGGTTTCTGTGCATCGACGGGGGTGGCAAAGAGTTCCCATTCCTGATCGATGTCCCAGTTCTTGCGCAACACCAGTTTTTTCGGATAGTAGAACACTTCCTCGGGTTGGAGAGAATCGGCAAGGTTGCCGGTGTCCCAGCGCAGATTGCTGTTGGCATCGATATAGGCACGCGCATAATATGTTCCTGGTGTTATGAAGCGGAATGTGGCTGTGGCATTTCTGACGACAGCGGTATCGACCACGGCATCACTTTGGTTGAGCAGTTCCACTATGACATTGGCGGAATCGGGCACTGATGCTATGTCGGTTATGTCGAATGTGATGGTTCCGTAGTCTTCGGCGGTTTTGGTTCTGAACTCATGCTTGAATTCTTTAATCCATTCGCCGTATATGTCGGTAATGGAGAGTGAATCGGCGGTGAAACGATAGCGTTCGCCTTCTTTCCATTGTGCATTGAGATTGAACCGGCGGATGTTGGCGGTGTCGCGTGTGAGGGAGGCTTCCGGGACCGGGTTCCAAAGTGTGTCGACAGCTATCTCCAGCCGCCATCCTGTGGGGTCTATGCTTTCGACCGGTGCGCCAGCCTCGAATATGACAGGCAAATGGAGGTCTTGCTGGGAAGAACTGATGGCCTTGAAATCCAGTAGCGGCACTTTAGGTGATGGCGGGATTGTGTCGGCATGTGCGGTTGAGTCGGATGGTTCGTCGGTTGCGGTCGGTTCGTCGACTGTTTCCGGGTGCGCTGTGTCGGATGCCGACAGGATGCTGTCGGCTTGTTCTTGGGTCAGAATTCCTTTTTTAAGTTTTTTGGCAACGTCTTTTTCACGCTTTTTTCGTTCTTTTTCGCGAGCCTTTATTTCCTCTTTTGCTTTTTTCGCGGCTGCTTTTTCTGCTTCCTCGCGTTCTTTGGCATCCTGTCGGGCTTTAGCTTTTTCGGCCTGTCGGGTCGCCCCTTTTATGAATAGCTTGAGTGTGTCGGTTGTCCACACCAGCTGCTCAAGGGTGTCGGTTTTCTGGTAGCGGGCGGCTACAAGCAGGGAGTCCTGTTTGACAACGGCTGTGTCACGGAGCCAATAGACTATAGAGTCAAGGCTCTCGCGTGTCTCGATAACGGACAATTCACTCAGTTTGTGACCTGCGCGCGGGCCGTTTACGATTGTTATGTCGGGCAGTGTGTCGCTTTTGGCCCCGAATTTTATGGTGGCGCGGCGACGGTCGGTGCGCTCATACTCGCGCAGGTACTGCGGCGAATAGTTCTCGTTAAACCATGTGAGCAATATGTCATCGGGGAGATAATGCCATGCCTGCCGGGTCACAATCGAATCTTCCCCTGCAGCCGAACGCAGGGTGTCGGCCACTGTCACGCTTTCCACCGATGGGGTGATTGTGACTGTGGAGAATGCGATATTTTCCGAGCGGTCCCAATGCCAGTCGCGGTTTCGGTCATCGATGGCGAACAGGTTGTATGTGCCTGGCTTTAGGTTGCGGATAGTGAATTGCCCGTATTGGTTTGTTTTGGCCACGCGTTCAAGCGGGAGGGTGCGGACTGCTGTGTCGGACAGGTTGCTGTATACCCCCACTACCATCCCTTGGGCTGGTTCGAGGTTGCGGCTCTCGAATACCATGCCTGATATGCGCAGTGTGTCGATGGCGTCGCCTGTGGCAAAGTCCATTGCGAATCCATCGAGGATGTTTCCCTCGTTGAGGTCGCGTATGGCATCGGCGAAGTCGAGGGTGTATGTGGTTTTGGGTTGCAGTGTGTCGCGCAATTCAATGGTTATGCGCCGGCCGTTGGCATTTACCGCAGGATTCTGGGTTTGGGCAGGTGACACCACCAACTTGTTGGCGATGTCTTCGAGTTTGACGTTTTCGTTGAAGAAGATGTCGACTCTGGGTCGGCTGATGCCGGTGGAGCCGGGGGCTGGGTTGGCCCGGACATAAACGGGCGGTTCGGTGTCGCGCGGCCCCCCTTCGGGGCGGCCGATGGATGCACACGCAACCACCATCGAGGCTAATGCCCCGATAAGCGGAATCCTCATCCAGTCAACTGCCTTCAATGGTTCGTTTTTATAGTCCGTCGTTATATGCCGTTGTAGGGACGCGGTGTTTTGCACGTCCGCACAGGCTCATGTGGAGCGGCCTTTTATGCGTACGCGCAAAGGCGCGTCCCTACAAATCGGAGTGAGTTTCACTCCCTTATGGTACCCCGGAGCAGAATCGAACTGCTATCAAAAGTTTAGGAAACTTCTATTCTATCCGTTGAACTACCGGGGCGGCTACGGAAGCCCGGATGGCTGCCGTGTGTTTCGCACTGCGGAGTGCAAAGTTAATCCAAAATTTCGGGATTCGCAACCTTTTTGCGCCGCCGGAAATCAACGAAGCGGTAAGTCACACCGCTGCGCTCGTCGCATACAGGGTCTTCCATGCCGGAGATTTCCCATTCCGACGGGTCGACAGGTGGGAAAAAGGTGTCGGCATCGGGGGGTGTCGGGGCATCGATGATGGTCAGGCGCAGGTGGTCGGCCAACGGGAGGGCTTGTCTGTAGATTTCGCCTCCGCCGATTATAAAGGTTTCGGAATCGGGGGCACTCATGGCCAGTGCGTCCTCGAGTGATGATGCGGTTTCGGTGTTTTCCGCCCGGAACCCGGGGTTGCGTGTAACCACTATGTTGCGGCGGTCGGGCAATGCGCCTTTGGGCAGCGACTCAAAGGTTTTCCTGCCCATCACTACGGTGTGTCCTGTGGTGATTGCCTTGAATCTGCGCAGGTCTCCGCGCAGGTGGTAAAGCATGTCTCCTTTGCGGCCTATCGCGCCTTTGTCGGCTGTGATTGCTACTATTATTGTTGTCATGGGGGATTGGAATGGGGTCAGACGGAAACTGTGGCTTTGATATGCGGATAGGGGTTGTAATCTTCGAGGGTAAAGTCCTCAAATTTGAAGTCGAAGATGCTTTTGACATCGCGGTTGATGACCATGCGCGGCAGGGCGCGTGGAGTGCGTGACAGTTGCTCGGCCACTTGCGCAAAGTGGTTGTTGTAGATGTGGGTGTCGCCGAGTGTGTGGATGAAATCGCCCGGCCGCAGACCGCACACCTGTGCCATCATCATTGTCAGCAGGGCGTAGGAAGCGATATTGAAAGGCACCCCGAGGAATGTATCGGCGCTTCGCTGGTAGAGCTGCAGCGACAGCCGTCCGTCGGCCACGTAGAATTGGAAAAATGCGTGGCAGGGAGGCAGGTTCATGTTGGGAAGGTCGGCCACGTTCCATGCGCTCACTATGATGCGTCGCGAATCGGGATTTTCCTTTATAGTGCGCACTGCCTCTGAAATCTGGTCGATGAATCCTCCGTCGTATGTTGGCCAAGAACGCCACTGGTATCCGTATATATGCCCGAGTTCGCCGTCTTCATCGGCCCATTCGTTCCATATTCTCACCCCGTTCTCCTGCAGGTAGCGGACATTGGTGTCACCTTTGAGGAACCATAACAGTTCATGGATTATTGATTTCAGATGTAGTTTCTTGGTTGTGAGCAGTGGGAATCCTTCTTCAAGGTTGAAGCGCATCTGGTAGCCGAACACGCTGCGGGTGCCTGTGCCTGTGCGGTCACCTTTTTGTGTGCCGTTGTCCATGATGTGCCGTAGAAGGTCGAGGTATTGTTGCATTGGGCTGTCGTTGAGGGTGCTGGGGGTTAATGAGAGTCAGGTCAGATTATGCCGTCTATAACTATGGCTTTTGAAGGTGCGGGGCACACGTACTGGCATGAGCCGCATCCTATGCAGAGCGATGTGTCCACTTGCGGAATCCGGTTGCCGCGCCCGGGGGTGGAAGCGGGGCGTGGAACCATTGTTATGGCATTCCGGGGGCATTGCCTGGCGCAGCGTCCGCACCCGATGCAGTTGGCCGGCTCCACGCGGGCATGCCCGATGATGAAAATGTGCTTCTCGTCTGGCGTCAGTGGCATGAGTGCGCCTGTGGGGCACAATTCGGTGCAAAGCGTGCAGTCGTAGAGGCAATAGGAGCGGTCGTAGTCCATGACCGGGTGCAACATGTGGAGCCAGCCGAGATCTTTGGCCGACGGGCGAAGCACTTTCTGCGGGCAATGGGCCACGCAAAGGCCGCACCCGGTGCAACGGTCGAGGAAATCTTCCATGCTGCGGCGCCCAGGGGGTGCCACCGGGCGCATCGGGGAGGTTTGCCCTGTTCCCTGTCTGAGCGCGCGGGCTGTTTTGGTGCCGCGTGCAACCACCTCCAATGCCGGTGCGGCGGCTATTATTAGCCCTGTTGCGAGGAATTGTCGGCGGTCGATCTTTATTTTTGCAGATGTCTGTTTACCTGCAGCGTCATCTTTTACGGCTGGAGACTCTGTGTTGTTGGATCCGAAAGGGGCTGCAGCTGCGTTACCTATGCGTTGCATCAGCGGTAGGGAAAGCTTTTTGCGGCGGTGGGTGTAACGGATTGCTCCGCTGTCGCAGGCATCAACGCAATTGAAGCATGCCACACATCGTGAACCGTCGACCACGTGGTCATCCATACTGACGCATTCGGCTTTGCAGGCGCGCTCGCATTTACGGCAGTTTATGCAAAGGTCTGTGTCGATGTCGAAATGGAACAGGGAGTAGCGGCTTAAGATGCTTAGCGTACTCCCCACCGGGCAGATGGTGTTGCAGATTATGCGCCCATGCCTGAATGAAAGCCATCCGACAAGCGCGAGCGTGGCCACGGCTATAAGGATTGCCAGCCATGACGCAGTGATAACCTCGGCTCCGCCGAGAAACTCCGTCACGGGGCGTGCAAGGTCGGATGCCATGCGGCCGAATGCACTGTAGGGGTCAAGCAAGGATGGGATGGCTCCAATGCCGACCATGCTTCCACCGATCACTATGGTGAGGATTGCATAGCGTAGCCGGTTGTGCGGCTGTGAGAAATGAAACGGATGGCGGTGGTTGCGACGGCGGAAATGAGAAAAAATGTCCTGCACAATCCCGAGAGGGCATACCGATGAACAATAAATCCTTCCGAACAGCAACGTTACAGCCAGCCACATCGCAACGGATGTAGCCGCTCCAGCCATGGCAAGCGGGAAGATCTGTATGCGTGCCACCCAATTTAGGGCAAGCGCGATTTTGGCTGATGTGGCTGTGAAGAGCAGTGTGGCGAGCGCGAGCATGATGACGCTCACGGCCACGCGTATGAGTTTCATCGTGTGGCCGGAAGTGGCGGTGTGCTTATGTTGTGATGTGTGGTTCACTTCAGTTGTCGGGAAATTTCTCTCACAAAAGTAGTATTATTTTTCCAAAATAGGGCATTCCTTTGATAGAGCGTATATTCTTTTTATATTTGACTCACATAATTTGCTTTGCGACCGCGAACCTGGCTGCGCCCGACATTCGCTATTATGTCTCGTCGGATATCATTTCATATTCGACAGGATGAACAGCCACTGGGGATTAAAACGTTTTAACTAAAAACAGACTATGAGACTTGTCAATAAAATTGTCATCCTGTTTGCGGTGATAGCCGCATGTTCGGCTTCCATGGACGCCCAGTATTATCAGATGGCCAATCAGCTGCAACAAATGATCAGACCGGCTCTGACGGGAGGTTTAAACTATAAAGGGTTTGTCGATGCCTCCTATCTGCAAGGATTCGGCGACCGAAACGCGAGTTTCGCCGAAATCTCCACAACGCAGGGATTCAAGTATGCCGATTGGTTTTTCATGGGTGTCGGTGCCGGTGTGGAAGTAGTCATGACGAATCCCCAAACCCAGTTCAGCGACTGGGGCGGCGTGACCGATGATTTCGACCGTCATAAAGGCCATTCAAAGACAGGCTGGATTATACCTCTATACACTGATTTCCGATTCAACATAGGCAAGCCCTCCGATATCGGGTTTTACATTGATTTGCGTCTGGGAGCGTCGTTCTTGCTTAGCGACCGCTATCTCGAGATTGGTGATGGGTATCTTACAAACTCGGAATGTTTCTACTTCCGCCCGTCGATAGGTATGCGCATCCCTATGAGCATGACCAACACCAGGCAGGCACTTAATATCGGCATCAGTTATCAGTTGATGACCTCGAATTATTGGTATTATCATTCTTCCGACATCACCCTCAATTCCATCGGCGTGACCATCGGCTTTGAATGGTAGAGTCATTGCCCCATTCGCCGTCACTTTGAATAGCTCCATTTGCATTAATGTAATCTGTGATTCCAATGCCCTGCTGCCAATTCAATTAGCTCTATCGCGAATCCTGGCTTTTCGGGATTTAATATAGAACCCGAAACTCGTGCAGTCCGAATTGCAGGACGGTCGGGCAAGTCTTGCGTTGGAGTATTATCTTGGACGCAATGAAACCCCTGTGCTTGACGAAAGCGGCAACCATGTCCTCTATACCGAGGGTGCGATGAAAGGAAAGCCAAAATACAAAATCAAACATATCCGCAAAAGTGAGGTGCTGAACCTATACATCTGGCTGCACCCTCGCAACCAGCAGGAATGCTTCCGCAGGCATTGGGAAAATGAGTTGTACGCCGACAAGGCCCCAAAATACACTAACCAATTACGCCACTGAGAGAAGCATCAGCGTCCCTCGGTGGCAAACTTCAATGGAGTATTGAAGTGGAGATGTTCTTTTCGCTATTAATTTCGCCGGATTGATTTACTTTCTTTCCATAATTGAAAGTATAGGTCACAGTCAAAGATATACGTTGATGGTAGTCCGAACCAAATTGAGTCATGCTGCTAACATACCAACGGGTAGTCAAGGTGTCCTTGCTAAGTTTCCATGCAGACTGAAACAGATTGACCAACGACAGTTGGATGTTCCATCCCTTCGATGCCCACCCGGCTCCAGCCGAATAGCTCATCGGTATCTTGCGCAGATATGCGTTCTCTCCATCGACATAACTGTATCCGGTATCGTAATAGGCATTGAAGAAGAATTTGCCGAGATAATAGTTGACATTGAGGCTCGTCGTAAACGGATAGTGCGAGATACTGTTGCTCCCGGTTGTTTTATAAAGCAACAGTCGCGGAGCGACTGAAAATGACAGACTCCCGTCAAGAAACTTTCCGGTGAGGCTTGCACCAATCTGGCCATGATTGTAATCACCGTCATTCTGATATTTCTTCAGCATCATTCCGCCGGGACCGTCGGGGGTATAGACTGCAATCTGTCGATTTGCAATGCAGAACATTGTCGCGTGAGCTGAAAGTTGCCATTTGTTAGACGGCAGCCATGTATAACTCAGTGCAGCAGAAGTGTTGCGCGAGCATTTCAAAACGGGGTTGCCAGAGATATACATCAGCTCAGATTGCTGAATGACGTTTGGATTCTTCATCGTCGCATCGGGCGAGAATGTGGCATACTGAAACCATAGACTAATTGAATTTTTCTTATTGGGAGCATACTGGAGGCTAATGTGGGAAAACGGATACCGGTCGTCCATCGTCTTGCCATTGATATTGTTTGACTCGAACGCGAATCCTCCATCGATACTTCCTGATACTTTCTGATAATTCAATGACATGCCAACGGTTATGCCTGTAAAAGCCTGACGGAATCGATTGACAGCGTTGCTTGATCCGGCGTAATCAATATTTGTGCGTCCGCCGCCCGACAAGTGTGGCGTCCTGAAAAATATTGACGGGTCAGAGGGTTTGAGATTATGAATGAATG
>WSMN01000054.1:0-103 GCA_013316535.1 Muribaculaceae bacterium
AGCCCCCGTTGAGCGCCCCGTCAGCTAATCTGATGCAAACATAGTGACTTTCATTTCCCGAAAACTTGCCGTAAGCCAGCACAACGGCGGCATCCTGCGGAGT
>WSMN01000054.1:202-12568 GCA_013316535.1 Muribaculaceae bacterium
AGACGCACTCCTGACTTGAGAGCAGCAGCATCAGACACAGGCACCATCACCACCTTTCATTTCCCGAAAACTTGCCGTAAGCCAGCACAACGGCGGCATCCTGCGGAGTATAGCGCAGAAAGTCGATGTCTATTTCACGGAAATTCCGACCAATTGAATCAAGCTTTCCATCGCGATTCATCACTACGGCTTCAGCCGATACCGAAGCTGCCGAAACATCTAAACCGGCACACAGCCATTTGTCGCTTCCGCCAAGGGAACTTAACGATGAGCGGCCGCAATTAACGGCCAATCGAGCCATCGAACTGCCCGACAGAAATTCCCGAACCCCCAATAACGTTCCGAAATGGTTGTCATGAGCCTTGCGCAATGCGCCTTTTATCACTTCCGCATCATGCGCTATAAAGCAATGACCGCGGGCAACAGCTACCACGCAACCGCAGAGCGTCACACACGCCAGCTCCTTGTCATTTACAAAATCGGCCTCCCCTGCCATGAGACGCACTCCTGACTTGAGAGCAGCAGCATCAGACACAGGCACCATCACCACCTCACTGCCAGAAGCTGTGATGAAACATGTCACATCAGATGCGTCAACTCCACCAGAAGCGATGACCGCGACAAATGCATTTCGGAAATCCGGTTCAACCACCAAATCCACGATGCCGGCCTCAACCGATGCCAACGTGTCGGCGGCGAAAGGCAACGGGCATCCGGCTGCCTTCAACATGCCATCAAGATTCACCGATTTCACGACCACAGCATCATCAGGCACACACTCAATAGAGGGTATACCAGATGCCTTGGTACAGCTCAACAGCACGACGGGCACCAACAGCAATGCAGCCAATGCAATCTTAACAACACGAGGATTCATAAGACACTATCATTATCTAACAGAGACCGCCATTTCATGCAGTCTCTATTATCCAATACAATCCTAAATGCGAATTGTTTAGCTCCTGTCACAAAAACAGGGAATCAGCTGCACATGTTGTTGGAATCGACAGGTTGGCCGAGATACGGTTCAACGTGAATAGTGACAATCATCTCATGCCCGTATGCATCCTTCAGACGTTGCTCAACCTCTGAAGATATATGATGGGCATGCTCAACCGAAATGTGGGGATCCACCTTTATGTGGAAATCCGCAATCATGCAATTGCCATTGCGACGCGATGCAAAATGGTGGAAAGCCTCAACCCCGGGAGTTGTCCCTATGACACGGTACATACCTTCCACCACTTCCGAAGGCAACGACACTTCCAACAGTTCCATGACTGCAGGCTTGCCGATTTTTACAGCTACCATCACAATGAACACGCTAACCAGCATGGCGGCCACCGGGTCAAGGACACGCCATTTAACCCCAAGGAACATGGCTCCGCCGATACCCGCAAGGGTCGCCAACGACGAGAACGCATCACTGCGGTGATGCCAGGCATTGGCAACCACAACAGCGGAATGAATCCTCTCCCCTGCTCTGCGCGTATAACGGTAAAGCCACTCCTTCGACAGTATGGAAGCAACAGCCATGCCCAACGCGAGCCAAGTTGGTGCGGGAAGCGCAGCGCCATGGATAGCCGCCCAGGTTTTCTCCGCCCCGTCGATAAAGAACAGCACACCGACAATGCCGAGAATCAGCCCAAGGAGCATAGTGGCAAATGTCTCGAACTTGCCATGGCCATACTGATACTCACGATTAGCCTTACGACGGCTGATACCGACAAAAATCAATACAATGATGTCGGTGACAAAATCGGAAAACGAATGCACCCCATCGGCAATCATGGCCGATGAACGCCCGAAGATGCCGGCAAGCACCTTCAGAACCCCCAGACCGGCATTCACCCAAAAGCCGACCCAAGTTACATGCCGGGCGATATGAACCGCCCGTTCATCAACCACAGAGTTGTGTCCAGCATTCATAGACCGGTTGTCATTGGTGGATAATCAAATTATTTATAACGCGCCCAGCGCACAAGATCCTTGATAGTCGGTTTCTTGCCATGCATGAAAATGCCGACACGATAGATTTTAGCTGCAATCCATGCCATAAACACGAACGACACATACAGGATTGCCAGCGAAACCCACACCTGCCATGGCGCGATGTCGAACGGAATACGCGACAACATGACCATGGGCGATGTGAACGGTATCATGGAAAGCCATACTGCCATTGGCGAATTGGGGTCATTGCCGACGGAAAGAGAGAACATCAAGGCAACTATGATAGGAATTATGGCAAACGACTGAAGCTGCGAGGCATCCTGTATGTTATCCACAGCCGAGCCAATCGCCGCAAATATTGAAGCGAAGAACAGGAAACCTCCGATGAGGAACAGCGTCATCATAAAAAACAACTTTGCAATGTAACCCACTGAACCGAGAAGGCTGACAGCCTGGACCAATTCGGGATTGAACCGGGCATCGGCTCCGTCAAGAGCGCCGGCACCGGCCAAGGCAACCTCCTGCGAAAGAGCCTCCGGCATCAAGACGGGAAGCAGGAATGCGCTCATGAGGCATATCAGCACGCCCCAGATGGCCACCTGCACAACCGCCACAAGCCCCACACCGATAATCTTGCCGAGCATCAGCTGCATAGGCTTTACAGATGACACAACAAGCTCAAGCACACGATTGTTCTTTTCCTCTATTATGGATGTCATCACCATCTGCCCATACATAAGCAGGAACATATAGAGGATAAACGTCATGGCAAGCCCAACGAAGAATGATATGGCCGACGACGTGCTCTCGCTTTCGCCTGTCTCATCCACACGGATTGTCTGCAGGTGCACATCTGCCTCAATTTCCTTCATTATCTCGCTAAGGTTCTCTATATTATAATTTTTCAGGCGTTCAGCCTCCACAACCTCTTTTATGACCGACTGGAACCCCATCTCCAGAGCCATCGAGCCGGCATCGCGGAGATACAGTTTCACATCCGACGGATTGGAAAGGATGTCAGATCCGACAAGCAGCACTCCGTCTGTTTCATCGTCGGCAAGCAAAGTGTCGACAGGAGCAGAAGAGGCCACAAGGGAGAGATAGTCGGGAGCGCTCTTATCGGCAATCAGAGCAGGAAGCACAAGGCCGCTTTGGTCCACAACAGCAATCCTGCGATGCGAGGGGGTGGAGAACTGTGCAATAAGAGCAGGAGCCGCCATCAAGATGAGCATCAGCACGGGCATCAGCAATGTGGTTATTATAAAGCTTTTCTTGGCTACACGCTCGGAAAACTCGCGCGAAATGATTATACCTATATTAGAATGCATTTGAAAACAAAATTTAGAGAGGTCTAATAACATTGAAACTGTTCGCCCGTCAGTCGCCTACGGACTGTTGGCCGGCATTGGCCGCCTCTACGGCACGAATAAAGATTTCGTTCATAGTGGGAAGAGCCCGGTCGAACGTAACGATTTCCACAGCCTCATTGGCACACCGGATGAAACTACGCATGTCGACACCCGGATGCAGCGTGAATTCGGCATTGAAATGAACGCCTTCCGATGTTTCCACCGGCTCCGACAGCTTATGGGCGGCAACATTGTTGCCAAGAGCAGCCAGCAATGCCTCCGGATCGCCCTGGAAAGTGAGACGGTAGTTGTCGCGCCCCATGCGCCGGCGCACCTCGGCCACATTACCCGAAAGGATGTTGTGCGAACGGTTAATCAAGGTGAAATCATCACACAAAGCCTCCACACTCTCCATATTATGGGTAGAGAAAATAACCGTGGCACCTTCATCACGCAGGCGCAGAATCTCCTTTTTCAGCAGCTCCGCATTTATAGGGTCGAAGCCTGAAAACGGCTCATCGAAAATCAGCAGCCGGGGACGGTGCAGCACAGTGACTATAAACTGGATTTTCTGCGCCATCCCTTTTGATAGCTCCTCCACCTTTTTGTTCCACCAGCCCATTATGCCGAACCGCTCAAACCATTTTTTCAGTTCGGCAGTGGCCTCACTGGTTTTCATGCCTTTAAGCTTGGCAAAGAACAGAGCCTGCTCTCCCACACGCATTTTTTTGTACAGCCCACGCTCTTCGGGTAAGTAGCCGATGCGGGCAACATCCCCGGCAACGAGCCGATGGCCGCCGAACCACAATGTGCCGCTATCGGGAGCCGTTATGTGGTTGATGATGCGGATGAGCGTGGTTTTCCCTGCTCCGTTCGGCCCGAGAAGCCCGTAAATCGAACCCTCGCGGATGCTGACACTCACGTTGTCCAAAGCCGTGTGGCCGGTGAACCGCTTGGTAATATTTTCAGCCTTGATTATATCCATTGCATTGTGCGTATTATTTTCTATAATATGTCGCAAAATTACACAAAAAGTTACATCTGTTGGCAAAAAACACTTTTTCACTATATTAAAACCGAATAACCTGTTGATTTTTCAATGCCATATGACTACTTTTGCATAAGCCAATGGGCTCCTGTCCGTCAAAAAAGGCATTACATTTCCTCACCAATGAAACCGTTTCGAATAATTTCACTAATCGCCGTTGCCGCAATGCTTCTTGCCGGGTGCCGCTCGCACAAGGCAAATGTGTCATCGCCACACGGACAATGGGGAAATGGTTATCACGATTATTCCAGTGAAGTGACCGACGCAATGGGAGCAGACCTTGCCGAAGAAGCTCGGGGATGGCTGGGAACCCCCTATCGCTACGGGGGAGCCGACCGCCGTGGAACAGACTGCTCCGGACTGGTCATGGAGCTTTACCGCTCGGTGTGTGCCACCAAACTGCCACGCACAACGGTCGAGCAGAAATCATATTGCACTAAAGTGGCTCGAAACAAAGCCCGTGTCGGCGACCTGATGTTCTTCGGCTCCAGCAAAGGTGGCGGCCAAATCTCCCATGTCGGCCTATATATAGGAAAAGGAGAAATGATTCATGCTTCATCGAGCCGGGGGGTCATGGTCAGCAATGTCGATGCGGGTTATTGGGGCGACCGGTTCCGGGGTACGGGACGTGTGGACGGAGCATACAACGCATGGGCGCGCACCGACCGAGGCTCACGAGCCTTGAAAGGGAAGAAAAAAGACCGAAACCCCGTTACACCCGATGAAATACCCACGCCGGACAGACCAGTGGCACCGCTTCCGATAGGAGAAATCGCCTATGACAAGCTCCCGGCTGGAGATGCACCCGAAAACATGGAACCCGCATCCTCTGCACCGGCCATGGACAACAGCATGACAACGCAACCCGAAAAAACGTCACAGCAACCGTCGGCCACGCCCCAAGGCACCCAAGCGAATGCCGTCAAATCAGCTGACGCAACAGAAACCATAGACCTTCTTGACCTTATTATCAATCAAAAAGTGGATTCCATTTTTTCAACACGATTCATGGACTGACCACACCTTATTAATATGGCTTGCGGTATTTGTCAGGTTCTGCGTCAGCAAGAATGCTAAGATAAGAATTATAGCGGGAGCGGGCTATGCGTTGCTCCTCCAAGGCCGCAAGAACGGCGCATTGCGGCTCATGAGTGTGGGTACAGTCACCGTAACGGCAATCTTTTGAAATACTGAATATCTCCGGGAAGAAATGCGACACTTCATGAGGGTCGAATTCTATCGTGCCGAACCCCCTCACACCCGGGGTATCTATAATCCATCCGCCTCCGGGAAGCGGAAACATTTCAGAGAACGTGGTGGTGTGCATCCCCGTGTCATGCACATCTGATATATTGGCAGTCTTAAGGCCAAGCCCGGGGATAAGCCGGTTTATAAGCGTAGATTTGCCGACACCGGAATTGCCGGCAATCAATGAAATCTTGCCGGCAAGAATATCTCGCAAGCCATCCATTCCATCGCCCGATTTGGCTGACACATGCAGCACCCTATAGCCTATCGATTCATAAAGATAAGTAACGGCATCAAGCAATTCATGCTCCGTGAAATCTCCGTCGATAAGCGAGGCTGCAGGATCGGCACTGCTTCCGTCAGCATCTTCGCCAAAACCCGCATCTTCTGATTGCGCCTCGCCGCAATCAAGCAGATCGACCTTGTTTATTATAATAGTCACAGGCACACTGTAGGCCTCGGCTGTGGCAAGGAAACGGTCAATAAATGTGGTTGATGTGGAGGGATGGGAAAGTGTCACCACCAAACACGCCTGGCCCACATTCGCCGCAAGGATGCTGGCCTCCTTGGAAAGATTGCTGGCACGGCGTATAATATAATTGCGGCGCGCCTCTATATGCGTTATATAAGCACTACCGTCGGGGTTGACCGACACTTTCACCCTGTCGCCAACCGCAACCGGATTAGTGGTGCGTATACCCTTCAGGCGGAAATTGCCCTTGATACGGCAAGAAATCTCTTTGCCCTCTTCGGTCAGCACCACAAAGCAGCTTCCTGTGTTCCGAATCACCATTCCAGTAGTGGCCAGTGCATCAGAAGATATAACCTGATATTCGCTTTTTACCGCTTTTTTATTTTTTTTGTTTGAATCCGACATAATTATTTCGCTTAACGAATAGAATCCGCCATAAACCTGAATCCGCAAAAACAGCAAATCAAGTTACGGCCTCCCCATCATCCCTATAAACAACTTCCGGCCATAAAGTTACTAAAAAAATCCACAATTACACTTACCCTTAAATAACCATTGGCACATCAGCATATTACACCAACACAGGCAGTCTGCCATACAAAATTGCATACATCAAAATTATGCCAGTTTCAAAATTTTAATTATTTTTGCAAAAATTAGAGAACTCGACAAACAATCGCAATACAATCATTGTTAATCAATACAAGGTCTAACAAATTTAATTTACTTGCAACTATGAACACAGAAGCAATCGGTGCATGGGCAGGCCAGGTTTGGCAGGCTCTCAATGAGGCTGATGTATTAGGACTTAAGCAGCTCAAAAAAATGGCCAAGCTCAAAAACGAAAAAGAAGTGTTTGCAGCAATAGGATGGCTCGCACGCGAAGGCAAAATTGTAATCCAGACCAATCCCGAAGACGAAAAAGACCTTCTTTTCTCCCTTTCCGGCGACAAATGAACATGACTACATGGGCATCGTGCCCGTCAGGAATGTGAGGTCATTGCAACTTCACTCATAAGTTATAATGCAATGTGTCAAAATCGTGAATTTTGACACATTGCATTATATTTTGCCCGGATTATGGCTGCCGGAACGGTTCTACAACACAATGTTTGCGCGGGTGGAACGTTTTTTCTCGAATGCAGCCTGTTCGCGCCGGGTTTTGATCGGTACAGTGGAGCTGTCCTGACGCACGAACACATTTCCGTCCGCCATCCTTACCATTCCGTGAAAAGGCTTTATCACCACACGGCATATGGGCTTGCCATCGATTTCCTCATGCTCCAGCTCCACAAGCGACGGATAAAGCGCGATACCCTGCACCGTCACCCCGAAATGGTCGCGCAGCCCTTTGCAGAATGCCAGGTTGAATTTATCGCGGGCATCCTGCAAATCGAAATCCCCATAACCATGGTTAAGATAAGTGAAATCGGTGCCAAGCCCCTTGGGAACACCCTGGTTATTCACACCTATATATATAGTGCCACCCTCGGAATTGAGGAAACCGCATGTCACCTCCATCAGTTCCCTCACCTGTTTCTGCGCATCGGGATGCATATTGTTGTTGGCCGGAAAGAACAGCGACTCCTTGAATTCATTGAACTGGTCCTCCTTCTCGTTGACAACAGTTGTGTCAATTGTAGGCATAGGGAGATGCAGGTGATTGACAATACGCTCCATCATTTCCGTGCGCAACTGCCCGAGACCAAGCCCCCTCATGAAATTGTAGGAAACGACCATGCGCCGCAAAGCGGTAAGATTGTCATCGTTGCGCGATGGCTGTGCCACCAAGGCTATGCTCTCGTCGGCAGGACGGTCGATGACAGCAAGCGCACGGAGCACATCGAGCTTGCGGTTCATGTCGCAATCGCTCGGGGCAATACGCATACAGCGTTCCGCAAGCAAGTCAACCTGCTGTTTGTCAAGCTTGCCGTTAATGGCGAAAGTCGATAGCTTTTCAACCAGGCTCATCTTGGCGGCAAGGTACTCGGCACGGTAAATGTCACCGGACACCACCGAAATCAGCCTGGCCATGGCAAGCAATGTGTAGGATTCGGTGAGATTCTCCTGTTGCACCATTGCCATCCCGTCGAGCAATTGCGACAGATTGGCCATTTCACGTGGCGCAAGATAAATTTCATGCGCCACGTCCCTTGGAGCCACATCGGCAACGGGCTCATCGCATGCCGGAGCCGTATATGTGCGAAGATCGCTCATTTCCTGAAGCAGATACTGGAAGCTGTCTTTCACGAAAGTGTAATTTTCCTCGGGCGCCCCCTCCTCTGCCGCGCCATCCACATGAGCCGATATATATAAGGTGTCTTTCTCGGGGTCGAAATTCACCCTCGTCACCACCACCCACACGGCGGTGTTCTTGGCGAACGACATCTGTGGCGTGCGCAAAACGCTTATGGGATACCCACCGGCAGTCACACCAAGGAAAAGCTTGTCGGTCTCCCCGGTAATCACGGCCTTTATGGCATCATTGGAATCACGGTCGTTACGGGCGATGCGTATGGCCTCGGCCATGGCCTGCTTGCGCATGGAAAACTGACAATGCCGGTGGCCGTCCACTGCTACTACGGTGGCCTTGAACAGCATCGGCCGTCCCTCATGACAGAACGTGTCGAAGAAGGCCTTAACGGGATACTGCACTATATCGCGGGTGGTCAGCGTGCCTTTCCCCTCACAGCTATCATCCTCTATCACGCAATGGAACGTATGCTCATCATCTTCGTCACGCCCGGTGATGCGTATCGTCACCTCCGCGCCGACTTCAGGCGCCGACTTGCCACTAAGCATGGCGGGCGCGGCGGTCACAGGCTGGGACTTCTTGTCGGACAATGTTTTTTCAAGTTCATTCCAAAACAGATGGTGGTCACACAGGTTGAGACCATCACCCGGGAATTTCTCCGCGAGCCTTACGTTAGCCATCACGCTGAATGTCATGTCTCGGGCAACAGCACGTGAAAACACCCTTTTGGTATTGCTCCCCACGGCAGGAGGCATCACCGCTATATTGTTACCGGATATTTCAACCCGCGCATCCTCCCCCTCGAACACCGCAACCCCGTCGCCAGCTCCGGCACCCGACGATGGCAAAGGCACCGACAGGCGCGTATGGCACAGCCTCATCATATCGTCAAGATCGCGCCAGGCAAACTCCAGCGGCATGTCGAGCCGTTGCGTGAAAGCACCGAAAGCTTTCTGCGCAAGCGGCGTGTCGGTTCTTCTTACGAGCAACGCGGCAATGGTATAGAGCAGTCCGCGATGGTTGTTCCACTGGTTGAAATCAATATCCGCCGTCAGAAGCAACTCAATGGCGATTGCCTCGGCAAGTTTGCGCAACAGCGGCCTGTTGTAAGGGTCAAGCGACTTGCTCTCGTTGCTGATGTAGATGTTTAGCATCTCTATGAACCCTTTCACGAAAAGCTCCCGGAATCGCTCATCGGCATGGTTGTCCTTTATTATACGGAACACCTCCCCTATGTAACTGTCGTCGATACTCGGGCGGAAACTGAAAATGGCCATCATGGTTCGCATCTTCTTCTCCGGGTTATACAGCCACCCCGAGCGCGCGAGACTCGACAAGGTTGACGTGATAACCTGCTCCTCATTACCCTCTATGACGAGGCGGGCGGCATGAAGGTTGTCCTCGCAACGGCGTATTATCATCGACAGACGTTCCTGCATCGCACCGCGCTCGCCATGCGGAAAAAGATTGAGGTAGGGTGACTCCTCAATAAGAGAAATAACGAACGCACGCAAACGCTCAAACCACACCATCCGGCCACGCAGACGGCCTCCCACCCAATGCGGCAGGTTACAGTCAATGACCTCGAGAGCAGCCCGCACCCACGATACATCGCGGTTCTCCCGCATCATCCTCGCCTCCCCGAAAGGAGCTTCGCCAAGCAGACGGCTCACCACGCCATGACGTTCAAGCGGCGCAGCCACAGGAAGCGAAATCAATTCCTCAAACGAGAAAAACGGTGTGGCGGCAGCCGTGTCGGCGACATACTCCATCTGCAACCGGCCGTCCACAACATCCTGGATACGGCAATTGATGCGCTCGAAACGCTTGAACCTACGTTTGCCAAGATCGACAGGAAAATGGTTCAGCCCGTTCAAATCGTCTCGAAGCGACAATTGCCCGGTGGTATAGTCCTGCCTCATTACACGAAATTTGCAAACATCACCCACCTTATAGACCTGCGGCAGGACACTGCCTATGTTCTGTTCAAATTTGTCATCACCGCAATAAGTGCACACCAACTTTTCAGGTAGATCCGTAGCCTGAAACTCAAACGGTTTAATTTTATAAACACTTGCCGAAGCAGGGTCATGCACAAGAAAATAAAGGTTGCCCGATTCACGGCTTATCTCAAAATCATTCTGTTTAAAAACATATTCCTTTCCAATTTCAAAAGCCATACCTGTAAAATTTAGATCGTTCCACAAAATTAATACAAACCATCCGATTTACCCGCATTACACCTCAAAATGGAGGGATACCTACCATTTACCGCCAACCGTTGACATACAATAGCTACTGCTGCTGTCGAAATGCTTTTTATCTATGTTATAGGGCATGAAAAATAAATCGATTTTTTGTGCGGGGATTGCAAATTAAGTGCTACATTTGCCGTGGTAACATAAATCGTAAGCACGTTTACGACGAAGCGGCATGCACGACGCCATGCCGCAGGTTCCGTAACCAGACATCAGACAACTCATAACTAATAAACCAAAACAACACAAGTTATGGATGTAAATAATATCATGAGCGCCCTTGAGGCGAAACACCCAGGTGAGAAAGAGTATCTGCAAGCAGTGCGCGAAGTGCTGCTTTCGGTGGAAGGCATCTATAACCGCCACCCCGAATTCGAGCGCAACCGCATCATCGAGCGGATGGTCGAACCTGACCGCATCGTCACTTTCCGCGTGACATGGCTCGACGACAAAGGCGAAGTGCAGAACAACATCGGCTATCGTGTGCAGTTCAACAATGCCATCGGCCCGTACAAAGGGGGCATCCGTTTCCACGCATCCGTCAACCTTTCGATTCTAAAGTTCCTCGGTTTCGAGCAGACTTTCAAGAACGCCCTCACAACACTCCCCATGGGCGGTGCCAAGGGTGGTTCCGACTTCTCTCCCCGTGGCAAGAGCGACCGCGAAATCATGCGTTTCTGCCAGGCGTTCATCCTCGGCCTGTGGAAGAACCTCGGTCCCGACCGCGACGTTCCCGCAGGCGACATAGGCGTTGGCGGACGTGAGGTAGGCTACATGTACGGCATGTACAAAAAACTCGTCGACGAACACACCGGCACATTCACCGGCAAGGGATTCGACTTCGGAGGCTCCCGCCTCCGTCCCGAAGCAACCGGCTTCGGCGCCCTCTATTTCGTTGAAAACATGCTCGCACGCATCAACGATACAATCAAAGGCAAGACCGTTGCAATCTCCGGCTTCGGTAACGTGGCATGGGGCGCAGCCACCAAGGCCAACGAACTCGGCGCCAAGGTGGTGACCATCTCCGGCCCAGACGGCTACATCTACGACCCCGACGGCATATCAGGCGAAAAAATCAACTACATGCTCGAACTCCGCGCCTCCGGCGACGACATCGTGGCACCATATGCCAAGAAATATCCCAGCGCACAGTTCTTCCCCGGCCGCAAGCCATGGGAGCAGAAAGTGGACATCGCCCTCCCCTGCGCCACGCAGAACGAAGTCAATGGCGAAGATGCAAAGCAACTCGTTGCCAACGGCGTGAAACTCGTTGCCGAAGTGTCCAATATGGGTTGCACACCCGAAGCCATCGACTGCTTCATCGAAAACAAAATCAATTATGCCCCCGGCAAGGCAGTCAACGCAGGCGGCGTGGCCTGCTCCGGCCTTGAAATGACCCAGGATGCCGAGCACCTGCAATGGAGTGCCGCCGAAGTGGATGCCAAACTCCACCAGATCATGGCCTCCATCCACGAGCAGTGCGTGGCCTACGGCGTTGAACCCGACGGCTACCTCAACTACATGAAGGGCGCCAACATCGCCGGCTTCATGAAAGTTGCCAACGCAATGATGGAACAGGGCGTAATCTGATTCCACCCCCACAGAAACCTCAACCAATCGGGCGGCGTGCCGAAATCCAAGGATTTCGGCACGCCGCCTTGCTTTCCGCCCGCGCGGCAGCAAGCCCTAAATACCGGGGGTGTATGGGTGGATATTCTCAACAAATTGACCCCCTTGTTTTCATTGAAATTGACCCCCATGAAATAGGAGTCAGGTCTTGCGGG
>WSMN01000055.1:0-10696 GCA_013316535.1 Muribaculaceae bacterium
GGGTTGGGGTGGCCCTTCCTGGTCGTGGGGCTGGGGAGGCCCGCATCACGGCTGGCATCATCCCGGATGGGTTCCTGTTCGTCCAAACTATACTTCGGCCGGCGCATTTGCTCCCAACACCACGCATCGTGGCACAGGCACATATCGTGGCGGCACAGCAGGACGTAACGGTTCTTCCAGTGGTAACCGCTCATCGGCTGCCTGCAGCCTCGGCACACGTCCGTCATATGGAGGTGGCACCGTTAACCGGGGTTCTTCCACAGGAACCTCGCGTCCAGGCTATCGCGCTCCAACGAATAACCCCAATGGCAACAGCTCATCGGGCGTTACGCGCGGTCGCACGCCGAATTCTTCTTATGGAACTTCCAACGGGAATTCCACACAACATCGCAACAGCTATAATTCAAACTTCAATACAAACCGTAACAGCAATAATAATAGTTATAGTCCGTCACGTGGCCGTTCCGGCTCATCGGGTAGCTTCGGCTCCGGCGGCTCGCGTAGCGGGGGATACTCCGGTGGCGGGGCTTCACGCGGTGGTGGCGGCGGTCACCGTGGCCGCTGATAAGTAACTGGTCGAAATTATTTTGATGTTTACCCGAGGAAAATCGTCTAAAATTTTCACCGGGGAAATATTGAAATAATCAGACCGGTCAGTATAAAATAATTTTGAACAGTTACTTGTAACAGGGTCAGACAATCTCTTGTCAAACACATTTATGAGAATCAGATGTATGAATGCTAAATTAATTATATTGGGAATGACCGTTATGCTCCCTGTGGCACTATGGGGGCAAAGCCCGGTCGATGCCTATAATCTTTCGCAAACCGAATTGCGCGGCTCTGCACGGTTTATGTCGATGGCAGGTGCCTTTACGGCTCTGGGGGGTGATTTGTCGACTCTAAACCAAAATCCCGCCGGTATCGGCGTGTACCGCGGCAGCGATGTGGGTCTTACGCTTGACCTCAACATGATGTCATCGAAAAGCTCCGGCATTCCCGCCGGCAGCAGCTGGAACAGAACGCATTTCGATGTTAATAATTTCGGTTATGTGGGTACGTTCAATCTCAACGACCAAGTGATGCAGACGTTTTCATGGGGTATATCCTATGGTCGTCAGAAATCGTTCGAGCGTCAGTTCCGCGGCGGGGGAGTGGCTTTGCAGTCATCATTGTCGAATTATATCGCGCTGATGACCGACGGTATATCGCCCTACGACATGAATTTCGATAAGGACAAGAACTATAATCCGTATTTCAATTCTGATATCAATTGGCTTAGCATACTTGCATACAGCGGAGGACTGATAAATCCCATTCCCGGCGAAACTGAAATGCCTGATGGCACTTACGAACCGGTGCTGACCGATACATATAACGGTCTTTTCCAGCAACCTGTCTACGATGACAAGGGGAACCTTATTATTGCCCCGACCACAGGCACCGCCGATTTTCTGGTGCGTGAACGGGGTTACGTTGACGAGTATTCAATCAATTTCGGCGGCAACCTGGCCAACACCGTTTACTGGGGACTTGGTATCGGCATAACCGACATGAATTTCGAGCAACAGGCAAACTACATCGAAACATTGAAAGGTGCTAATGTGCCTGCTTCATCCAACCCGATGGACGGTATCGTGGAGGGTAATTGCGATTATGAGCTTGCCAACTGGAAAAAAATATCAGGAACCGGCGTTAACCTCAAGTTCGGATTGATATTCAAGCCTATAAACGAGTTCCGCCTTGGCATCGCGGTGCACACACCAACGTGGTATTCTCTGAACACCCTGTATAATGCCAGCGTGGATTTTGGAGCCGACAACGGGGTCAAGGCAAGCGATTATACCGAGACGGCTGACTATTCATGGAATCTGCGTTCGCCCTGGAGGCTTATGATTGGTGCCGCAGGTGTTATCGGTGGCCGCGGCATCATCAGCGTGGACTATGAATATCAGGCATACAATGCCATGAAGACTTCCGACAGTTACGGTGATTTCACCGATTTTAATGATTATATCAAATCGGATTACAAGGCATCGAACACCATACGTGTCGGCGGCGAGTTCCGTGTGACACCGCAGTTCAGCCTTCGTGCGGGCTATGCGTTCACGTCGACCAATGTCAACAATGACATCAAGGATAATAAAATGGAGGTGGTGACCACGGGTTGCAATCCTGCTTATAGTCTGAATAACAACACCTCTTATGTCACTGCCGGACTGGGCTATCGCACAGGAGGGTTCTATGCCGACTTGGCCTATGTGCACCGGCATATGGAATCGGCCTATCATTGTTTCAGCCCGTTTAAGGATTATGATGGTTTATGGACACTGGCACCGCAGGCAACCATCACCGATAATTCCAGCCAGCTTGTGCTGACATTGGGATATAAGTTTTAAGTCATAAGTTTGAAATTGCTGAATCCATTAGGATATATGGCACCCGGAGCGAACATAAGTATCGCTCCGGGTGTTTATCATATAGATTAACGGGGGCTATTCCCCCTGGTCATTCACTTAAAAAACTTGTTTGAAGATGAAATACACTCAACCACAGCTACCTTACGCTCACGATGCACTTGAGCCGGCCATCAGTGCCAATACCGTAGATTTCCATTATGGAAAGCATGAGAAAGCTTATATTGATAACCTCAATAACCTTATTGAGGGCACGGAGTTTGCCGACCTTCCGCTGGAGGATGTGATACGGGATGCGAAGGGGGCTTTGTTCAACAATGCCTCGCAGGCCTGGAACCATATATTCTATTTCTTTTCGTTCTCGCCCGATGGCGGAGGGGAACCTGAAGGGGAGTTGCGCAAGGCCATCGACCGCGATTTCGGTTCTTTCGACAATTTCAAACGCGAATTTGTCGATGCGGGGGTAAAGTTGTTCGGTTCGGGATGGGTGTGGCTGTCCCGTGACAACGACGGAAAGCTGTTCATAACCCAGGAGTCAAATGCAGGTTCCCCCCTGACCAAGGGACTGACACCGATTCTGACGTTCGATGTGTGGGAACATGCCTATTATCTCGACTATCAGAACCGACGCAAAGATGCGTTGGAAAAACTATGGGACATCATAGACTGGCCTATAGTTGAAGGGCGTTATTAATCAGACCTACATAATAATGATGCATGGCATCTTCCTCGGGAATTTGCCATGATGTCAGAACCACAAAGATTACAAGAGCACTAATTGTAAGCATAATGTGATGAATGGAGAGGGAGGCACGCGTGAGCGCCCCTCTCTTTCTTTGTGTATGTATTGTAGAGAGGATGTTGCAGAACCCCGATTGTAGAGATGCGCCACGGTGCATCCGAAATAGATTCACCTGATATTCACTGATATATGCGGATGCACCGGGGCGCATCCCTACAAAATTATCGCCAAATATTAAGTTCTGCAACACCCTCTTGCAATGTTTTTTTGCAACCAAATTACAAGACGGCATGAATGCCGTCTCTAATGGGTTTGCACAATAATGCACCGGGGCGGTTAGCGGGTGGTGGAGCGGGAGAGGACTGCCCGGGTGAAATAGACGGTGAACACCGGGATCAGCATCATGCCTTCGGCTGAAAGGAAAACCTGGATAACATAGCCTGTGGTGGTCACCGGCTCTATATTGCATCCTGTGGTGGTCATTGACATGCAGGCCCACCAAAGTGCTGTCCAGAATGTGTCGACCTGCGGATTTATGTAGTGTTCGCCTTCAAAAAACATCATGGCGGCAAAGAACAATGATGCCGCCACCCAAATGAGGTATACGTAAAATGTGCTTAGTGCTTTGCTGGATGTAAGCGCGCCTGTTACCATGGCGAAAACAAACGCGGCACGAATCATAGGCACGAAGCTAAGCAGATAAAGCGTGTCGGGTGAAGGGTGTGCGCCGGCTATCTCCACTATGTTCATATACGGGATGCTGACAAGCAGGAAAAGGATATGGCGTGAGATATACTTCCACTTCTTTGGAGCGAAAATCCATTCCACGATTATGTCGATCTGGAACAGGATGCACATCCAGAACTGGAACCTGCGGTAAAGAGGGCTTGCCAGGAATATGTCGCCCCGGAGGGTGTCGCGTGTAATCCACGCTATGAGTGCGCCGGATGCGAGCAGCACCATCCAGTGCAATCCGGTTAGCAAGGCTTGCTCACCGCGTGTCAGCTTTTTCGGGCCGATGCAGAGGTTCATTGTGTATATTTACCGATATTTTAAAAGTTTATCTAACTAATTAACAATTGGAAAGGTGCAATGTTTGTATGTCGCTGCATGAAGCTTGCCGTTGCGGTGATAAAAAAGTTGTGCGCCGTAGCTTTGTGGCGGTTGCGGATGTCGTGGGAAACCGCTATCTTTGTACAAAGATTTTTCAATCATCAATCAATTTTATCACTCAACAACACTCACACGATTTCAGGTATGACAAAGATTGGTTCGGTAATGACCCCCATTGGCCGTAAGGCACTTTTATTAGGCAGTGGAGAACTTGGCAAGGAGGTTGCAATGGAACTTCAGCGCTATGGCGTTGAGGTTGTGGCTTGTGACAGGTATGCTGACGCTCCGGCCATGCAGGTTGCCCATCGCAGCCATGTGTTCAGTATGCTTGATGCAGATAAGTTGCGAAGCGTCATAGAGGGGGAACGTCCCGACCATATAATCCCGGAGGTAGAGGCTATCGCCACGCCGGAGCTGTTGAAACTTGAAGAGGAGGGATTCCATGTCACTCCTACGGCTCGTGCGGCATGGCTCACCATGAACCGCGAGGGGATTCGCCGCCTTGCCGCCGAGGAACTCGGATTGCCTACATCGCCCTATAAATTCGCCTCCACCCACGAGGAGTACTTGCAGGCAATTGAGGAGATAGGGACTCCGTGTGTGGTGAAGCCCGTAATGAGTTCTTCGGGACATGGGCAATCTACCGTTAAGAGTGCAGCTGATGTTGAGGCCGCCTGGAAAGAAGCTCAAGAGGGTGGACGTGCCGGTGCGGGACGTGTCATCGTTGAGGGATTCGTTGATTTTGATTATGAGATAACATTGCTTACTGTGCGTTCATGTTCCGGCACCACGTTCTGCGAGCCTATCGGTCATGTTCAGGTGAACGGTGATTACCGTCAGTCGTGGCAGCCGCAGCCCATGCACAGCAAGGCTTTGAAACAGGCGCAGGAGATTGCAAAGAAGGTTACCGATGCACTTGGTGGCTACGGCATCTTCGGGGTGGAGCTGTTTGTGAAGGATGACCATGTTATTTTCAGCGAGGTTTCGCCGCGCCCTCATGACACGGGCATGGTGACCATGATTTCGCAGGAATTGAGCGAATTTTCGTTACACGCACGTGCATTGCTCGGATTGCCCGTGCCTGAAATCCGTTTCCTCGGCCCCTCGGCCTCGCGTGCCGTGGTGGTTGAAGGCGACACCGACAAAGTGGAGTTTGATAATCTTGAGGCAGTGTTGCGTGAACCGGGTGTACAAATCCGCATTTTCGGTAAGCCGGAGGTTAAAGGACACCGCCGTATGGCCGTGATACTTGCCACTGACGAGACTGTGGCGGCAGCCCGTGCCAAGGTGGAGCGCGCTTATGCGGCATTGAAAGTCAAAGTGCATCCCCGTGGATGACATGACGGATGCTCCGCTGGTGAGCGTCATAATGCCGGTCTATAATGCCGAGGAATATTTGAAAGAATCTGTCGGCTCGGTTCTGGGACAAACGTATCCCGGAATCGAGTTGATATGTTTTAACGACGCGTCAACTGACGGCAGCCTTTCGTTGTTGCGCACTTTTGCAGAAACGGATTCGCGTGTGAGGATAATTGATTCGGCTGTGAACGTAAGGCAGGGTGGAGGGCGTAACAGGGCATTGATGGAGGCACGTGGCTGTTTTGTCATGTTCCTTGATGCCGACGATGCTTTGGCGCCGGATGCCGTTCGGATGTGTGTGGAGGCGGCATCGGGGGATCGTGCCGATATGGTGGTGTTCGATTATATGCGCAATAGCCCGTCGGCAGGCCGCCGGGAGCCGGTGTGCCAGCTTGGCGAGGATGCCGCCGCGTTGCGTGGCGATGCATTGCGGCGGAGGCTGATAGGGCGCACAACGCCGGTGTGGTCGGCGATGTATGATAAATTGTTGATTACGGATAATAACCTGTTTTTTCCCGAGCATGTGTTTTATGAGGACAATGCAGTGGCACTCGCCATCCAGTTGTCGGCATCGAATCCTGTAAAAATCAACGCGCCGCTCTATGTTTATCGCTTCGATAATGCATCGGTAACGCGGTCGGTGAACAATTACCGTTTTTTCGACCGTCTTTCCTCTGCTGTCACACTGCTGGGTAACCTGCATCGCTTGGGATTATATTCCCCGTTTGCCGATGAGATTGATTTTCTGTTTCTTAATCAATATTATGTGCACACCATTTTCGGCTGTATATACAGGTTTGACCGTGTGCCGATGACGCGGTTGCGTTATGTGCGCAGCACAGTCGGCCGCTATGTCGCCCATCACCGTCGGAATCCCTTTTACAGGTCGCAATCCTTTGGAATGAAGGTCAAAATCGAGAGCCATGCCCGTTTCCCCCGCGCCATAAAGATGCTTTCGCTGTTAAAACGCCGTGTCATCGGCTGATGCAAGCAGTGAGTTCAGTTTAAGGGCGATGAGGGTGTATTCTTTGCTTAGCGACAGGTAGTCGAGGCGCGCCTGAAGAAAATAGTTTACTTCCTGGAGGTAGGACAGAAGTGAAAGCTCGCCTCCGTCGAGTGCCTTGCGGAGAAGTGTCAGGTTGTTCACGCCGTCAACCACGGGACCGAGTTCCTGCATCTGCTCCCGTAGCGAGATGGCATTGGTGTGGTCGGCACGCAATTGTGTCTCGAGGGCAACGGAGCGTGCGGTAAGGTCGAGCCTGGCCGCCAGTTCGGTTGCTGCGGCTGATTCTGTGCTGTGGCTTCGCGACCATACCGGCAGCGACAGTCCGATGCTGAACCCATTGAAGTGTGAGCCGTCCTCGTAGGCATGTCTGTAGCCGAGAGAGACGCCCGGAAAGCGTGTAGACTTGGCAACGGAGACGGAATTGCGTGCCATCTCGGCCATGCGCCGCAGGCTTTCCAATTCGGGCGAGGATGCAAGTGCGGTCAGGTAATCGTCGATTCCTGCCAGGCTTTCACGGGGGAAGTCGAGGTCGGCCGGTACGGTCACTGTTGTTGTACCGACGGCTGCCATCGACTGTAGTTCAGCGGTGGCCGCGCGCAGCCGGTTTCGGGCAGCTTCGAGAGCGGTGGCCGCGCGCACGGCTTCTATCTTGATTTTGTTGACATCAAGAATAGTGGTCTCGCCATGTTCCCAAGCCCGGAGATATTGTTCGCGGAGCCTCTGCATTGAGGCATTGATTTCCGAAAGCACCCCGATTTCCTTGTTAGCAGCGATAATCTCCACAATCAATTGTGATGCGCGGAGCCGTTCGTTTATGATTTCGCTTGCCATCAGGGCTTTCTGTGCGTTATTCAGCGATTGTGCCGCTTTCCTGCGTGCTGAATATGCTCCCGGCCAGCCGATTTCCTGGCTAAGGCCGATACTCCAACGGTTCTCTCCTTCGCCCGAACGCCACAGTCGTTCGAACTCCACTTCCGGGTCGGGGAGCATATTGTCGGCTTTCATGCCTTCCAGTTCGGCTTTCATGCGTGCATCGGAGGCTTGCAGCAGGGGAGAATTCTCCACTGCCCGGTTCACTATTTCATCGAATGTGTCAGCGTGCGATGCCGCGGGCAATAAGCAGAACATTCCTAACAGGAGCAATATGTTTGCAATCTTTGTCATCATTGGTGGTTTTTGTTGTAACGGCGACGTGTGATGTAGCGATATAGAACCGGCACCACGAACACATTGAGTGTGGTCGATGATATAAGGCCTCCGAGAATCACCACCGCCAGCGGACTTTGAATCTCGTTGCCCGGAACCGAGCTGCGCATTGCCAGCGGAATCAGTGCGAGAGCCGAGGTGAGAGCTGTCATGATGATGGGGGTGAGACGGTCGGTGGAGCCAATGGTGATGCGGTCGGCAAGGCCTATGCCTTCCGCCTCCAGTTGGTTGTAACGTGAAATCAGCAGCATTCCGTTGCGGGTTGCTATTCCGAGCAGAGAGATGAAGCCTATGACGGCAGGGATGTTCAGCTCGCCTCCGGTGATTACCAGGATAAGCACCCCGCCTATCATTGCCAACGGCATGTTTATCAGTATCACCAGCGATTGGCTGAGGTTCTTGAAATCGGCATACAGAATCATGAATATTATCAGCAATGCCAGCAGTGACATCAACGCGAGGGTGCGCGATGCCTCGGCCTCGCTTTCAAATTGTCCGCCGAAGCTCAGGTAATAGCCTTCGGGGAGCGTTATGTCATTGTCGATTTCCTTCTGGATTTCATTGACGGCTCCCCGCAGGTCGCGACCGTCAACGTTGGCCGAGATCACCAGGCGGCGGTTCACATTCTCACGGTTGATAGTGTTCGGACCTGTGGTGGAGACCACGTTGGCCACATAGCTCAATGGAATCTTGCCGATATTGGAATCAATCATCAGCATTGCAATCAAATCCTGCGTGTTGCGTGAATTTTCATCGAACTTTACCGTTATGTCGTAGGGGAGGCCGCTGTCGTATACCTGCGATACGGCTTTCCCGGCGAGTGCCACATCAATGAATTCGGTGAACTCGCGCATCGTTATGCCGTATCGGGCCAGCATTTCGCGGCGTGGAACGATGTTGATTTGCGGGCGTTCTATCTGCTGCTCTATGTTCACGTCGGTGATTCCCGGCACATCGGCCATTATGGCTTTTATCTGCTGCCCGATGGCAAAGAGCCTGTTGAGGTCAGAACCGAAAAGTTTCACTGCAATCTGTGCTTCTGTTCCCGACAACATCGCGTCCATGCGGTGGGAAATCGGCTGGCCGATTTCTATGTTGGCTCCAGGTATTTCCATCAGCTTGCCGCGCAGTTCACGCACCATTTCGTTGCGAGTGCGGCTGTCGAGTCGGTAGGGAGCTTCGATTTCCGATACGTTTACGCCGAGCGAATGCTCGTCGAGTTCGGCACGGCCTGTCTTTCGTGCCACCGTCTGCACTTCGGGGGTGGACAGGATGATTTCCTCGGCCATGCGTCCCACCTTGTCGCTCTCTTCAAGCGATATGCCCGGCAGGGTCGACACATTGATGGTCATGGACCCCTCGTTGAACGGGGGCAGGAAGCTGCGCCCGAGGGAGAAGAACAGCCCGGCGGCAACGAGGAACAATGCCCCGGTGGCAATCAACACAATCCGTCCGTTATTCATGCACCATGCCAGGCTTTTTGTATAGCCCGATTTTATGTGGCGTGTGAGCCACGGTTCGCGGTCGAGTGTTCCCATTGCCTTGTCGCTGCCCAGCAGGTAGGAGCAAAGCACCGGTGTGAGGGTGAGTGCCACCACAGTCGATGCCGCCAAGGCCACGATGAATGATACACCGAGTGGGATAAGCATCCTTCCCTCCATCCCGGAGAGGAAAAACAGAGGCAGGAAACTCGCAACTATGATGAGCGAAGAATTGAAAATAGGGGTACGCACCTCCTTGGAAGCTTCGTAGACCACCTGCACAACCGGTTTGCGGTCGGCCTTTGGCAGGTTTCGGTTCTCGCGCAGCCGTTTGTAGACATTTTCCACATCCACTATGGCGTCATCGACGAGCGAACCTATTGCTATGGCTATACCTCCGAGGCTCATGGTGTTGATACTCACGTCCATCAACCGCAGGATTATGACTGTGATGATGATTGACATGGGCAGGGCAACGAGCGACACCAGCGTTGTGCGCAGGTTCATCAGGAAGAAGAACAGCACGATAATCACCATCAAGGCTCCTTCGAGCAATGATTCCTGCAAATTGCTTACGGAGTTGGCAATGAACTCGCTTTGGCGGAATATGTTGGCCGACACTATGACATCGGCCGGGAGTGTGTGCTTTAATGTGGCAAGCTCTGCATCTATCTTCTCGGTCAGACCGATGGTGCCTACCGCGGGTTGTTTGGTTATGGTCAGAAGAACCGCCGGTTCGGTCTTTACCGACGCCACACCTAAGCGGGGTTCCTTCGCACCCTCTTTCACACGGGCTATGTCGGCCAGCGTGATGGTGCCATTGGCATCGGCACGCACAACGGTGCGGGCTATGTCATCCACATTATCGGTGTTGACGCTCCCCTTTATGATGTATTCGTTGCCGTATTCATAGAGGGTGCCTCCCGAAGCGTTTTCATTGAGTGATTCGGTGGCGGCAAGCACTTCGGGGAGTGTCACGCCGAGAAACCGCATTTTGTCGGGTGAGAGCAGAATCTGGAATTCGCTCACGTCACCTCCTATGACCGACACCTGCGACACACCGCCAATAGATAGCAGGCGGGGACGGATTTCCCTGTCGGCAATCGAGCGCAAGCGGCTCATTGAAGTGGCGGCCTCGCCGTGTGCCGTCATCTCACCGGCTTTGTCGTGGTCGACGGTCAGGCCGATAATCATGATTTCGCCGAGAATTGACGACTGCGGGCCTAATGCCGGGGCTTTCACCCCCGGGGGGAGAGCTTCGGCTACAGGGGCAATCTTTTCCGATACAATCTGGCGGGCGACGTACACATCCGTGTCCCAATCGAATTCGACCCACACTACCGAGAATCCCGTTGCTGACGAGGAGCGCACA